>JAFTMB010000009.1 GCA_017452605.1 Oscillospiraceae bacterium | reverse complement strand
CCTATTTTATTTTGTTGCAGCGGGTGACGAGGCTCGAACTCGCTACCTCCACCTTGGCAAGGTGGCGCTCTACCGGATGAGCTACACCCGCATCTGGTTCCCTGCTGGGAACCCGCGTTACCTCAGGAATCGGATATTTCCAATCCCACAGTAAACGCGTTGGTGCCTCCGGTCGGAATCGAACCAACGACACGTGGATTTTCAGTCCACTGCTCTACCGACTGAGCTACAGAGGCATATTGTGCAGAGCTTTGCTCTGCACAGATGCGTTATATGGCGACCCGGAACGGACTCGAACCGTCGACCTCCAGCGTGACAGGCTGGCGTGCTAACCGACTGCACCACCGGGCCAAATTTGGTGGGAACAACAGGGCTCGAACCTGTGACCTCCTGCTTGTAAGGCAGATGCTCTCCCAGCTGAGCTATGCTCCCATCGGCCGTTACTGAGCTATAAACCTCAGCAACGGACTTTATTATACACAGCGGCCCTCATTTTGTCAAGCATTTTTTTGCATATTTTTGCTTATTTTTTTATGGCCTTCCGGTGTCAAATTCCGCCCTTTACAGCGCCGATTCCGCCGCGCAGGAACCTGCCGCCATAGCCGTCGCCCACGCGATTTGCAGATTAAATCCGCCGGTGTAGGCGTCACAGTCCAGGATTTCTCCCGCAAAGTACAGTCCCTGCACCAGCCGCGACTCCATAGTCTTGGGATTGACCTCGGAAACCTTGACGCCGCCGGAGGTGATAATCGCCTCGCTCACCGGACGCTTGCCGGTGATTTCCACGGAAAATCCTTTCATCTGCTCCAGCAGGGCTCTGCGCTGAACCTTGGTCAAGGAGTTCGCCTGCATCTGAGCATCAATACCCGCCCGGCGCAAAATCACCGGAATCATAGACCGGGGCAGAAGATCCGTCAGGGCGTTTTCCATGGCCCGGTTTTGATACATTTCCAAATCCCGCAAAAGCCGGGCGTCCAGCTTTCCCTCATCCAGGGCAGGCTTCAGGTCAATCACCAGACGGCAATTTCCCTTCAGGTGAGAGCTGGCGCTTAAAACCGTAGGGCCGGACACGCCAAAATGGGTAAAAAGCAATTCGCCAAAGTCCTTATACAGCGCCTTGTTCTTCTCATTTACCAGCCTTACCGCCACATTTCTCAGGCTCAGTCCCTGCATGGCGGGGCAGTCCTCCCCTGCCGTTTCCAGAGGCACCAGAGAGCCCTCCGGCGCAATCACACTGTGGCCCAATTCCTTTGCCATCTCATAGCCGTCGCCAGTGGAGCCGGTAGTGGGATAGCTGACACCGCCTGTGGCCAAAATCACCCACTTGCTGCGGATGGCTTCTTTCTGGGTCTGCACCCCGGTCACCACGCCGTTTTCCGTCAAAATATGCCGGACGCGGTCGGTTTTCACCGTCACATTCCATTTTCTCAGCTGCTTTTGCAGACACTCCAGCACAGATTGGGAACGGTCAGACACCGGGAACACCCGGTTGCCTCGCTCGATTTTAAGAGGGCAGCCGTTATCTTCAAAAAAGGCCATCACCTTTTCCGGCGGGCAGGCCGCCAGCGCGCTGAATAAGAATCTTCCGTTGCGGGGAATGTTGCGCAGAACTGTATCGTTATCACAGGCGTTGGTCACATTACAGCGGCCTTTTCCCGTAATCAGCAGCTTTTTTCCCAGCCGGTCATTGCGCTCCAAAAGCAGTACCCGGCTGCCCCGCTGAGCGGCTGTAATGGCAGCGAACATTCCCGCAGGGCCGCCGCCAATAACAATCCCATCAAAATCCATCAGTTTCAAACCTGCTTTTCATAAACATTGAATTCTTCCCAAATATGCTCCAGCGAGTCAAAGGTTTCCGCCAGCTCCTTTTCCCGTCTGGCCGCCAGCGCAACAATTAAAGCGTTGGTTAAGCTCATCGGTGCAACCAGAGAGTCAACCAGGGACACCATATCGCTCTTGCTTAGAAGCAGATGGTCGCAATTCTGACCCAGGGGTGAAAGCCGGCTGTCGGTAAAGCCAATGACCTTCGCGCCGGTGCTGCGGCAATACTGCACGCCCTTTAAGGTGGTGGAGGAATACCGGGGGAAGCTGTAAGCAATCACCACATCCTCCTGCCCCACGCCTACAATTTTTTCAAACATCTCACTGGCACCGGAGGCGGTAACGATGTGTACATTGCGGAAAATGTAGTTCAGATAGTAGCCCAGGAAATTTGCCAGCGGCGCGGCGGAGCGAACGCCCAGAATATAAATCCGCTTTGCTTTCAACACAGCATCCACTGCCGCCTGAAATTCCCTGCGGTCCACCATTTCCACGCTTCTGCGCAGCCGGTCCACATCTGCCTGCAAAACCTTATAAACCACATCCTGACCGCCGATGCGATCATTGGCAACCTCCATCCGCTGCACAGAGGTCAGGCGATTGACCACCATCTCCTGCATGGCTCTTTGCATGCTGGGATAGCCGTCATACCCCAGCTCCACGGCGAAGCGAACCACGGTGGACTCAGAAACTCCCACCGCTTTGCCCAGCCGGCTGGCGGTTAAAAACGCCGCCTTATCGTAATAATCCAGGATGTACTGGGCCAATCGCCGCTGTCCTTTGGAAAACTCCGGCATTCTGCCTTGGAGAATGGTCAAAATATCGTTCATAGAGTTTTGTTTCCTCTCTTTTTTCTTATATTCATCATAAACCAATTCTCGCTTTTTTGCAAGATGCTCTCTTAAAAATTGCAAAAAAGCAGGGCTTATTTCAGCCCTGCCCGTTCTTCTTCTGTTAAATGCCGCCATTTTCCCTTGGGAAGCCTCCCCAACTGCAGGCATCCTTCGCTGACTCTTGAAAGTCTTGTAACCGTCATGCCTGCCGCCTGGCACATTCTGCGCACCTGGCGGTTGCGCCCCTCATGGATGGTGACAAAGAATTTTGCCTTGTCCCCTTCAGTCCAGGCAAGCTTTACCTCCGGCTTGCGAATGGGATAGCCATCCAGGGTTATGGGTCTTGCCAAAAGAGCCGCAGCGGCGGCGTGATACCCCTTGACCCACACTGCATAGGTCTTGGAAACCTCATGCCTGGGGTGCATCATGCGGTTGGCAAAATCGCCGTCGTTGGTTAAAATCAAAAGTCCTTCTGAGTCGTAATCCAGCCTGCCCACGGGATATACCCGGCAACCGCAGTCTTCCACCAATTGGGCAACGGTGGGTCTTCCCTTTTCGTCGGACATGGTGGTGACATAGCCTCTGGGTTTATGGAGCATGATGTACATGAAATCCTGCTGCTTGGGGATGGGCTTTCCATCCAGCAGGATTTCGTCTTGATCCGGGTCTGCGCTTGTGCCCAAGCAGGCGGTAACGCCGTTGACGCTGACGCGCCCCGCCTCAATCATTTCCTCCGCCGCCCGGCGGGAGGCTACTGCCCGGGCAGACAGTATTTTCTGCAAACGCTCTGTCATCTCTTTCCTCCAAACCAGCCGTCCCAAAAATGCTTTTTGGGAGGCGGGATTTCCTGTTCCACCGTTTGGCAGTACACAAGCGGCACTTTTCCGGCGGTTTTTCCGTCAATGAGCACATAGGCAAAGCCGGCCTGCTGACCCTGCACCACCGGCGCATAGGCAAAGCCCGGGGCGGAAATCACAATTTCCACCTGCTCCTGCGCCGCAACGGGAAGGGAAAAATCCTCCACCGCCATCAGCTGAACTTTCTCGGCCTGGCCGCCTATCACATCCCGGGTGCCAAGACATTCCCCCTGGGTAATCAGCTGCTTTTTCTCAAACCGGGAAAAGCCGTCATTTAATAGGGCCGCATGGTCCTGCCAGTCGTTTCCGTCGTTAATGGTGACGCAAATCAGCCGCCGACCCTCCCGGGTAGCGCTGGATACCAAAATTCTTCCGGCGGCCTTGGTGTATCCGGTTTTGACTCCGTCAGCCCCTTCTACCCGCCACAAAAGCTTATTGTGGTTTTGCAGGCTTCTGGTTCCCACCCGGACATTTTTTGTGGACACCGTTTGTAAAAATATTGGATTTTTCATAGCGTAGGCCGTCAGCACCGCCAAATCCCGGGCAGTGGAATAATGCCCGGGGCTGTCCAGGCCGTTGGGATTTTCAAAATGAGTTCCCTCAAGCCCCAGCCGGTGAGCCTTGTCGTTCATCAGCTGGGCAAAGCCCTCCACCGTGCCGCCGCAGTAAATGGCCAGCGCCACCGCAGCATCGTTGCCGGAGTGGAGCATCAGTCCGTACAAAAGCTCCTGAACGGTCAGTACCTCGCCTTCCTTCAAATACATGGAAGAGCCCTCAATGCCCACCGCTTCCTTGGGAATTTTCACCCGGTCCAGCACGTTGCACTGCTCACACACCACCAGCGCCGTCATGATTTTGGTGGTGCTGGCAATCAGGCTGCGGCTGTCCGCGCTTTTTTCAAACAATACTCTGCCGGTTTCTCCGTCTATCAAAATAGCCTTCTGGGCAGAAAGCGCCCCCACCCGGCAGGATAAAAGCAGGACGGCAGCCAGCAATGCAGCCACCGTCCCAAAAAACTTTGACTTCACATTTCCTCACCCGCAGCTAGTGTGCCGCTAAGGAAAGGGCATTATGCCTGGTCTTTATTGGTGCGGGAGTCAATAAATGCCGCAATTTTATCCAATACATCCGGCACCTGCTCCACCAGACGGTCTGCCGTGGTGTTGGCAGGCGTTGCAACCGGCAGCATTCGGACATTTCCCTCTTTGACGATCAGAAATGCCACCGGGGTCACCTTAATACCGCCGCCGGCGCCGCCGCCAAAGGGATTTTCCTGCTTGTTGACATTTTTGGAAACATAGTCGCTGCCACCGCCGCCAAAGCCGACACTGACCTTGGAAACGGGAATAATGGTAATGCCGTCAGCTGTCACAATGGGCTCTCCGACAACAGAATTAACATCCACCATCTCCCGGATTTTGGCAATGGTGTTTTCCAGCATATTGGGAAGAGATTGGCTCATATCATGCACCGCCTTTTCTTAATTTACCTAGTTTAACGAATTCTTTGATTGCCCGAATTCCGTGTTTAAATCCCAAACTCAGGATTCTCGCAAGGGTAATTGTTAAATCCACCCGGGCAAACACAAGGGTTTTTTCCGCTGTGAAATCGCACAGGATTTGTACATCCCGCTTGTTGATAACAAAGCACTCTTCCAGCAGAGGCATCAGGCCCTCTGCCACAGCATTGGCCTGACCGTAGTGAACCCCCAAATCGCAGGGGTCATCCCCGGCAAGAATCACCTTCAGCTCCAGCATATTGACCCGTAGCTTGCGGCGTACATCCTTCAAAAAATCCAGCGCCGTTCGCACCAGGGGCATAAAATCTGCTGCGCTGCCGCCCTTTTTGGCGCCGCCAGCGCCGGAGGCTGCCTTTTTTTCTTCCGTCTTTGGCTTTTCCTGCTGCTTTTTCTTTTTGGAAGATTTCAGCGGAATGCAAAACGGCCCGGCAATCAGCGCTATTTTCCCACCGCCAGAGTCATACTGCGCCCGGATTCCCAGAGGGAGCATGGCCAGCGCCACAACTACCGCCAGGGCAATCAGCCAGCCCATCACACTTCCTCCATAACGGTCTGCTCCGGCAAGGCAGCATCTTCCGAAATCGGCTCACCGAAATTCACCTTTTCAATAGGCGGCAGTTCCTCCAAAGATTCGATTCCGAAGGTTCTTAAAAAGTCGGGGGTGGTTTTATACTGAATGGGTCTGCCGGGAACATTGAGCCGGCCGGCCTCTTCAATCAGCTTTTTGTTCATCAACGCAGCCACACTGTAAGAGCTGTCCACGCCGCGAATCTGCTCCACCATGGCCTTGGTTGCCGGCTGATAATAGGCAACAATGGTCAGCGTTTCCAGCTGAGATGCGGAAAGCTTGGGGGGCTTGCGGGTTTCCAGGGCTTTGGTGACAAAGTCCGCCATTTCGCCGGAGGACACCATCTGGTAGCCCTTTTCCAGCTTCAAAATCCGAATACCCCGGCGCTCAAAGGCGTATGCGTCTGCCAAGGCATCCGCCGCCTGCATTACATCTTTTATATCTGCCTCCAGGGCCATGGCGATGCGCTCAGCCTCCATCCGTTCACCGGCGGCAAACAAAATGGCCTCGATGGCTCTTTGCAGTTCAGTTAGGTCCATCTGTATATTCCTCCGTAGATACCTTGGATTCATCCAGCAAACGGACATTGGGATTGTCGCCGGACACATCGTCTTCCAGAGTTACCGAGCCGGTGCGGCACATTTCCAGCACGGAAATAAAGGTCGCCACAATTTCCGAACGGCTGCGGTTGCCCTGGAACAAGCTTTTCAGCCGCTCCACGCCCCGCAGAATCAGCCTGCGCAGCAGTTCCCGGGTCTTGCGGGTAACGGGATAGGGCTCTTTGCCCACAATTCCCTTAAAATTCACAGTAGGAGGCGGCATTCTGCGCTGATTGCGCTCGGCAATGTCATCCAGCGCTCTTGTAAGATCCTCCACATCGTGCTGATAGCGGTAAGTCTGATCCCGGCGAAGAGGCTCCGGCTCTTTGGTAAACAGACATCGGCCAATTTCGTTTCTCGGCTCCAGCCATGTAACGGCGATGCGAATCTGCTCAATGGCATCCTTGCGCTGGCGCTCAATCAAAGACTGCCGCAGCACATCCAGCTCGCTGAGGGCCTCCGCCTGCTCGGCGGCGGACAGCAGCATCTTGGTCTTAATCAGCATGAGATGGGATGCCATGGTGATGAATTCACTGGCAATTTCCATATCCAGCCGTTTCATTTCCTCAAGATAGGCCAAATACTGCTCCAAAATCGCCGTAATGGAAACATCCTGAATCTCTATTTTATTTTTGCTCAGCAGCAGAAAAATAACGTCCAGAGGGCCTTCAAAGTCCTCCATCTGCTCTGTACGGGTATGCACGATACCCTCCAGGCGGTATTGCGGTTGTCCCATAATGGCTCCTTGCTCATATTAACCCATAATAATTTTGTCCATTATAACATTCTTTTTATTCCCACGCAAGTGTTTCCGTCAAAAATGAGGCGTAATCGACCATTGCTTTCCCTGTAATTTTGTGATATAAAGAAGAAAACACACCGGGAGGGCCCACTATGGCAAAACGCAACCGCTACAAGGAAATGGAAAAGAGAATGACCGCAGCCCTGATTGGGGATGCCGCTTTGTTTTTAATCTACCTCATCGCCGCAGGCGCGGCAGTCCTTTGGCTGAAAATCGTCACCGCCATTTTCGCCCTTCTCCTGAGCATCGCCGCGCTGGCATTTTTATATCTTTCCAAGGAGCTTCTGAAGCAGCGCAGCTTGTGGCTGTCTTCCGGCTTTTTCTCCATTTTTATGTGTGTGCTGGCATCGCTGATTCTATCTTTCCCCTAAACAAAAAGTATGCCCGGCAGCCTAGGCTGCCGGGCTTTTCTTATTTCCGATAGAAGCTGTTGCCGCCGATAAACTCCCGAACCAGGCTGGTGGGTGGGATTTCGTCGTCCACATCCGCCTCCAGAACATAGTTGAGGATTTTTACAATGCCCCGAACATCGTCGTAGCAGGCATCCTCCGGCCCGACCGCTGTCAGCAGGGGGAAAATGTGCTTTTTCAGCACTGCCAGCTCATAAAGGGTGGAGCTGTTGAAAATCATATCCGCATTTTCCTGATAGGGAAAAATCCATTTTTTCTCTCCCTGACGGACGGAATTCCACATATCCATAGTCCGCTGAACCGAAGTGCCCCGGCTTTCATAATCTCTCACAATTCGTCTGAGAAGACGCAGATAGCTGGTAGGAATCCGATTGTGGTCGTCAAGATTCAGCGCAAGCAAGGGGCTGACATACAGCTTAAACACCAGTGATGCATCCAGCTCCTTGGGCAGCAGCACCGGATTAAGGGCGTGAAGTCCCTCCACGATGATAACACTGTCTTTATGAAGCCTGAGCTTGTGACCCAGCCATTCCCGGCAGCCCTTTTTGAAATTGAAGCTGGGAAGCTCCACTTCCTCCCCGGCAAAAAGCGCCTGCAGGTGCCGGGCAAAAAGGTCGGTTTCCAAGGTGTTGATATGCTCAAAATCCTGCTTGCCGTCGGGCCCTACGGGAATCAAATCCCGGTCAATGTAGTAATCGTCCAGGCTCATGAGAATGGGCTTTTTGCCAGATGCCCGCAGCTGGGTTGCCAGCCGGTTGCCGGAGGTGGTTTTTCCCGAGGAGCTGGGCCCTGCCAGCATCACCGCCTTGGCGCCCCGCTGGCACACCATATCCGCCACCTGGGCGTACTTTCTTTCATGGAGCGCCTCGTTGACCCGAATCAGCTCCCGAATCCGTCCGGTGCGAACCAGCTCGTTCAAATCCGCCACCGTTTCACATTCCATCAGC
This sequence comes from Oscillospiraceae bacterium, assembly GCA_017452605.1. GTDB lineage: Bacteria > Bacillota > Clostridia > Oscillospirales > Oscillospiraceae > Faecousia. The sequence goes on along the minus strand of JAFTMB010000009.1, from coordinate 4,863 downwards.
TTGCCCCAGCGCTTCCCCTCGGAGAACACGCCGAAATAGTGGGGCATTTCGTGATAATCCGCCACCCGGTCAGGGTTTTGGTCATCGGGGAAAATGAACATAAAGCCGCCCTTGGCGCTTACAATATCCCACACCCGCAGATAGCCGGTAGAGGGAGCCATTTCGCCGTAGTAATACTCATGGAAATCTCCATGCACATACCATTCAAACCGCTTGGCATCCCGCCACTGGAGAAGTCTTGCCTTGTCGTCCTGCCCGGTAGCCACGTAATAATCCAGCGCCTCCTGGGTGCTGACCGCCTGACGGCGCAGAGGAATATCCTCCGCCACAATGCGCTTAACCTCTTCCTTAAGTCTAAGCGCGTCAAAGTCTTCGGCGTTCTCCACTTCAATGTATAATCCTGCGCCCACAGTGCAGTTCATCTTAGCCTGGGCCTTGGGCCACAAATTCCGAATGGCCAAAAACAGCACAAACTGGGCTGTACGCACATAGGCATCCTTGCCCGCGGGGTCGCTGTAACGAATCAGCTGTACCTTTCCCCCGGAGGCTTCCATGGCCCGGCGGATGGAGGTGCGAACCGGCTGGACATCCTTTTGCCGCACCGGAACATAGTTCAAGGTGAAGATTTCACCTGCCAGCTTGGCAACCAGCGGGTCAGCAGACAGCTTTTGGGAAACCAAGCCCATTTCCCTGATAATGTCCAAAAGAGACTGGTCGGGCTTTGCCACATACTCCAATCCGTCAACGGTTAATTTCATAACAAATACTCCTTTCTGCTCTTTGTCAGCAGGGGCTTTTTCCCTAAAAAGTCAAAAATGGCCGACCTGCGGTGCATAAAACCGGTAGTCAACCATTTACGGTGGTCTGTAGAAACCCTTGCCCCTATTGCAAGTGTATACCTTTTTCTGGTTAAATCATAGCATATTCCGGCGTAAAACGCAAGAAATTTCTCCCAGGCGCAACAAAGCCACCGCTTCCAAGTGGAAACGGTGGCTTAAGCTTACGCTTCTTCCCTGCCGATACTCATAATATCGTAAGGTGTGGTCTGATACACGAAGTAATTGAGCCAGTTGGAAAACAGCAGATTTGCATGTCCCCGCCAGCGAACCAGCGGCTCTTTTGTATCATCGTCGTCAGGATAATAATTCTTGGGAATTTCAATGGGCAGGCCTGCGTTTTTATCCCGCAGGTACTCCTTTTCCAATGTTCTGGGGTCGTATTCCGAGTGACCGGTGACAAAAATCTGCCGGCCGCCCTTATTCATCACCAGATACACGCCGGTTTCTTCGGAGGAAGACAGTATCTTCAAATCGGGAATCTTTTCAATATCCTCCCGCAAAACCGTGGTGTGTCTGGAATGGGGAACCCAGAATTCATCGTCAAAGCCCCGCATGAGAATCGCCCGCTTGTAATCCACCTTATGGGGGAATACGCCGAACATCTTCTTGTCCATTTGGTGCTTGTTGACACCGTAGTGATAGTAAAGTCCGGCCTGAGCGCCCCAACAGATGTGCATGGTGGAATGTACATTGGTTTTGCTCCACTCCATAATCCGACAAAGCTCCTGCCAGTAGTCCACATCTTCAAAGGGCATCATTTCCACCGGCGCGCCGGTGATTACCATGCCGTCAAACTTTCTGTGCTTAAGCTCGTCAAAGCTTTTGTAAAAGGACAGCAGATGGTCCTGAGAAACATTCTTCGACACATGGGATGTGGTATGCATCAGCTCCAGATTGACCTGCAGGGGCGTATTTCCCAGCAGACGGCTCAGCTGGGTTTCCGTTGCGATTTTGGTAGGCATTAAATTCAGCAGCACAATTTCAAGAGGGCGAATATCCTGCCCCATTGCCCGGTCCTGAGGCATGACAAAGATATTTTCCTGATACAGCGCTTCTGCCGCAGGCAGGTCGTTGGGAATTCGAATAGGCATTGCTTTCGCCCCTTTCCGGTAAAAAGTACTGCCATTTTACCCGATTGTTCCCACTTTGTCAATCTCCGTCCCCGGATAATAGTAGCTCAGAATCTCCAAATACTTTTTTCCCGTTGCCGCCATGGCGTCAGCGCCGTACTGACTCATGCCCACCCGGTGTCCTTTCCCGGCGGTTTCAATGATAATGGTGTCTCCTTTCGCCGTAACGGTAAAGCTGGTGGAGTTTAAGCCTAATAGCTGCCACAGCTTGGCGCCGGTGTAGGTTTTCCCGCTGATGTCCATGGTTTTAATGCCCCCGCCCCGGGTATAGGTTACCTTTCCCAGCCATTCGGCAGGCTCTCCGGATAAATCCCTGCCCAGCTTTTGGGCAAAGGCGTTTGCTGACAAAGTTTTCGTTACCCGGTACGTAAAAGCTTCTTCCTCTCCCGGACTGCTCACCGACTGCAAGTAGGGATACCCCTCTCCCCAAACCTCCAGCGCGTCTTCGGTCTTTCCCCCGGAGCAGGAAAAATAGGTGGTTTCCGCAACACTTCCTGCGTAACAGACAATCTCTCCGGCGGTTTCCAGCACCGCTTGCCGGATGCGATTTACATCCGCCTGAGTTCCCCGCTTTTCCAGATATTCCTCTGTGGATATGTAGGCCTGGCAGCAGCCGGAGCTGGCGCAAACTGCGCCGTCGGGATGCCTGTCCCCCTGCGCAATTCTGCGAAGAGCATAGGTTCTTGCCACCACCGCCTGGGCTTTTAAGGCTTCTTCTTCAAAATAGGCAGGCATTTCCGCCAGCACAACACCCAAAACATAGTTTTCCAGCTCCAACACCCGTATGGAAGTTTTATCCGTCAGCACCGGAATGTACACCGGCACGGGTGTTTTAGATGGCTGGGTGGGAAAGGTTTCGACTACCGTCTGCTGGGCGCTCTGGCTGGATTCGGGCTCTTCCTCCCTGGGCAGCCAAAAACCTGCCAGCGACATCACCGTTCTCGGCAGGCACACTCCCAGAATCACAGCCGCCAATACTTGCTTCCACGCTTTGTCCATAGCATCACCTCTTCCACCATTCTACCAAGGGCGCTATGACAGAATTTGTCGCAACGAAATTAATCCCATCCAAAATTATCCGCGTTCTTGACAAGCTTTCCCGGTACAAGTATAATTTACGGTAGAAATCCTCGAAAGGCAGAGCTTTTATGAAACGAACCGTCAAGCGTATTCTTCCGATTCTTATTGGAATCGTAATGATATTCAGCATCGCCTGGTATCTGTTTGTGTACGACCAGGGTTTTACCCGGGATGTTCTGGTATCCGGCGCCCGGTTTTTTGACGAGCAGGGCAACCATTCCATCGCCGCATGGCTTTATAATCAGGCGTACAACCAGTCCGTAGACAATGAATCCATCGCCATTGAGCTGGCCGATCGATTTAAGGAAATGGGCAACTACACCAAGGCGGAAAACACCCTGACCGGCGCCATTTACAACAAAGCCTCTGCTCAGCTTTACATGGCCCTGAGCAAGACCTATGTGCAGCAGGACAAGCTCCTGGATGCCGTAAAAATGCTCGATAACATCACCGACCCGGAAATCAAGGCGCAGCTGGACCTGCTTCGTCCGGCCGCCCCCACCGTAGATACCACCCCCGGCTTTTACAACCAGTACTTACCCATTAAAATCGCTTCCGAGGGCAAGCTCTATCTAACCACCGACGGCCAGTACCCCTCCGTTTCCCGGGGCGTAAGCGACGGCAATGTAACGTTAGTAAACGGCGAAAACACCATTTATGCCCTCACCGTTTCCGAAAACGGACTTGTCAGCGCCCTTTCCATTTTCGGCTATACCATTGGCGGCGTTGTGGAGCCTGTGAATCTGACTGACCCTGCCATCGACAGCGCCGTCCGTCAGGCTCTTGGCTTTGGCAGCGGTATTCAGCTGCAATCCAGCCAGCTGTGGGAAATCACCGCCCTGACCCTCCCCGAGGGCGCAGGCAGCTACAAGGATTTGGCACGTCTTCCCTATCTTCACAGTTTAACCATCCACGGCGGCACTGCCCAGAGCCTGGAGGGCATGGAAAACCTAACCCAGCTGACAGAACTGACTATCACCGGCGGCAATATCACCGCAACCGACCTTTTGATTATCGCAGGTCTTCCCAAGCTGGAAAAGCTGACCCTTGCCGACTGCGGTCTTTCCAGCATCACCAACCTATCCAAGGCGCCCAGCTTAACCTATCTGGATTTAAGCAACAACGCCATCCGGGACATCGCCCCCCTTTCCTTTATGTCCGGACTTTCCACCCTGAATTTAAGCCACAATGCACTGACAAATCTCAACGCGCTGAGCGCCCTTTCCAACCTGCAATCTCTGGATATTTCCTATAACTCTCTGGTTTCTCTGGTTCCTTTGGCAGGCTGCGCTGGGCTGCAAACTCTGCTGGTCAACAACAATTCCATCGCGGCACTTACAGGAATTGAAGCCCTTACAGGGCTTAAGCATCTGGATGCCTCCTACAACGCCCTTACGGAAATCACCCCCGTAAGCAGCTTTGTCATCCTTGCTCATCTGGATGGTTCCAACAACAGCCTGACAGACATTTCCTGCCTGTACTCCCTTTCCCAGCTGCAGGTTTTGAACTTCAGCCGCAACGGCGTGACTACCCTGCCCCAGTGGGCTAAAAACTGCGCCCTTGTCACCATTGATGGTTCGTATAATAATCTGAAAACCATTGCCACCCTGGCAGGCTACGAAAACCTGAACAATGTTTTGATGGACTACAACGAAATCAAAGCCGTCAACGCCCTTTCCGCCTGCCACAATCTGATTAAGGTCAGCGTATACGGAAACCCCGTTAAGGATGTTGCCGAGCTGGAAAATATGAGCATCATCGTCAACTACAATCCTCTGTAAAACATAAAAAGTTCCCTCCAGAAGGAGGGAACT
>JAFTMB010000008.1 GCA_017452605.1 Oscillospiraceae bacterium | reverse complement strand
TCCAGATTGGAAGCTATACCCTGCGTTTAGAGCTGTGCCCTCTGTCTGCATGGATCAGCTATCTCATTTCCGTCATCTTGTCCGTAATTTGGAATTTCACCCTGAATCGGAAGTTTACCTTCCAGTCCGCCGCCAACATCCCCATCGCTATGGCAAAGGTGGCCGCTTTCTATGTGGTGTTTATTCCCCTTTCCACTTTGTGGACCGCCTGGCTCACAGAAGAAGCCTACGGCATTATGTGGAACGAGTACCTGGTTGAGGCTCTGACCATGATTGTCAATTTCGTCACCGAGTATGTTTTCCAGCGGTTCTTTGTGTTCGGCAAAAGCCTGGACACCGCCAAAAAATAACGAAAAAACAGCCTTCCATTTTGGAAAGGCTGTTTTTCTGTAAGAAATAGGCCGGATGTGAACACCCAACATAGCAATCATATCACAGCTCATTTTCTATGTCAATATAAATTTGTGTATTATGTATCACTTCTCCTTTTTGCACAGTAACTTTTTGTGTATTTTGTATGTTTTCCCAATTGCAATTTCCATTTTCTTGTGGTAATCTATAGTCAGAAAGGGTGATACCAATGTACTAGGTAAGACACTCAAGGCTCATACATAAATGGCAAAGGCAAAATCAAGATCGTCCAACAAGCAAAGAAGTTACATTAGGAAAACATAACTGATACGTCGTAAATATAATGACAAACATACAGGACGATAATTTTTTCATTCCTCAATTCTCTCCAAAGAGTTATGCAAGCGCCATTTGTGAAAACATCTGTGAGCCAAAACCAAACAGCCTCCTTTTAAAAGCAGAACATTTCGACACATAAGAACATCCTGCTGATAGGACAGAACGATAGCGAAAAAAGAAACGTGAATCGAAGCAAGAAGCAGAAGAAAGGAAAAGGCTGAATTTGCAGAAAGAGAGGTTAACCAATGATGTTAGATACTAAGAGTGAAGAGAAATGACCCTTGGTTGAGCGATGCGAAAGCACATCAGCCAAGGGTCATTTCTTTTTGTTTTTTTATCTTGCATTGTTCTTACTTTCGGCGTATACTGGAAAGAAAAAACGAGGTACTGTGATATGGAACTTCTTACCGGGCGACCCGAAAACTGCTCTGACCGATTGGAAAAGGAAATCCGCGTCTACGATTTTCTGGACAAGCTGGGCATTTTTTATCAGCGGGTAGACCACGAGTGCGCCATGACCATGGAGGCCTGCGCGGAAATTGACAAAACCCTAAACGCCGTTACCTGCAAAAACCTTTTGCTCTGCAACCGGCAAAATACCGCCTTTTATCTTCTGCTTATGCCCGGCGACAAGCCCTTTAAGACCAAGGACCTTTCCCAGCAGATCGGTTCTTCCCGGCTGTCCTTTGCAGGGCCTGAGTATATGCTGGAATACTTGGACATTACCCCCGGCTCTTTAAGCGTTCTCGGATTGATGAACGACAAGGATAACCATGTAAAGCTTCTTATCGACGAAGATGTTCTGCAGGGCGAATACATCGGCTTCCACCCCTGCATCAACACCTCTTCCCTGCGGCTGAAAATCCATGATTTGATGGAAATCATCCTCCCTGCCCTTGGCCGCACCCCCACCTTTGTCCACTTATAAGAATGACCCGGAATATTCCGGGTCATTCTTTTATTTGAATGTCGTAGATTTCCTCTATGCCAATCACCGTTCCGTCTGCTAAAATCACTGCCTTTTGCGCTTCGTCCAGCTTTTTTACATTAGCGGTAACGGTTTTATAGGCGCCTCCAACCTTCCGGGCATCCTCCTGAAAGCACAAAAAGCTGACAAGGGGCCGCCTTTCTATTCTCTCACGGATTTCCTGCAGCAGTTCATCCAGCCGCAGCTTTTCCCCCTCTGTCAATTCACTCCTGGATTGGGTCAGCCTGCCGGTTTCCACAATCACATCGTCATAGCCCGTCAACGCGGCGAAGGGCGAAAACTGGGCTGCCCGATCGTGAATGGACATAGCCGGCCGGGTTTTGGAAACATGATGAGGCAAATACAGAATATCTTCGTAGCGGTTTTTCTTTTCCATATTCCCCTCCTAGGCCTTGTGTCCGCCGATTTGGCCGTTTCTTTCCATGGCGGTGGCGTCCTTTTCAAGATTCATGCCCTTGACAATGGCATTCTTGCCGTATTTTTTCCGGATACCAAGCACCGCTTTCTGCCGCCGTTTTTCCCGCTCCAGCGCGGCATCCTCTATTTCCTTTTCTGCAAATAAATCCAGCTGCGCCCACTGCTCCCCTGCCTGCTCCCTGGTTACATGGTTGGCTGTCAGATTGATTCTGCGCACCAGAAGGTTGGGGTCAGTGATTTGATTGTAAAGGGCAAGAACCTTTTCAAGGATGATGGCAGTAGAAGAGCAGCTTCTGTGAAGATTGGCTGTTCCGTGGGCGTGTTTGGGGATGTTTCTGCCATAAACGTCGGTAACCACTTCCCCTTTGTAGGCTTTTTTCAGGGCGGGATTGGTGAGATTTTCCACATCGTAGCCAACGGTCAGCACCAGCTGGTCTGTCACCAAGCCCTTGTCAACCAAATCCAGCACCAGCATATCTGTCATTTCCTTGACAATCAGCCTGGCCTTTTCAAAGGAATAAGGGCAGTGCAGCACCTGACCGGAGCTAATGCAGTTGGTGCTTGGCTTGTAGGCTTTGATGTCGGCTATGGTGCAGGGCTCCCAGCCCCAGGCGTGGTCAATGAGCAGCTGGGCGTTGACGCCAAACAGCTTGTAAAGCAAATCCTCATTGTGAAAATCTCCCGGCTTTCCCAGGGAGCACCGGGCCACATCACCCATGGTGTACATACCGTTTTTCTGCAGCTTTTTCGCATATCCCCTGCCCGTCCGCCAAAAATCCGTCAGCGGCTCATGCTCCCAAAGGAGCCTGCGGTAGGAGATTTCGTCCAACTGGGCCATGTGCACGCCGTTTTCGTCCGGCTGCGCCTTTTTCGCCACAATATCCATGGCGATTTTGCAAAGGTACAAATTGGTTCCGATTCCTGCGGTGGCGGTAATGCCCGTGGATTTGACCACATCCAGCAAGATTTTCTGGGCAAATTCCCAGGCGGTAAGATTTTGCCGCTTCAGATAAGGCGTGGCATCAATGAACACCTCGTCAATGGAATATACATGAATGTCTTCCGGGGCGACATGCTTCAGATAAATGGAGTAAATTTTCGCGCTGTGCTCCATGTAAGCCGCCATTCGGGGCGGGGCGATGATATAATCCACGGAAAGGCTTGGGTCGCTATCCAGCTCCGGGGCGAACACAGAAGACCCGGTAAAGCATTTTCCCGGCGCTTTTTCCCTGCGCAGGGCATTGACCTGCTGCACCTTTTGCACCACCTCAAACAGCCGGGGACGGCCGGGAATGCCGTAGCTTTTCAGCGACGGCGACACCGCAAGGCAAATGGTTTTATCCGTACGGCTGGCGTCGGCCACCACCAAATTGGTAGTCAGCGGATCCAGCTCCCGCTCAATGCACTCAACGGAGGCGTAAAAAGATTTCAAATCAATGGCAAGATACATCCGCTGACTATCCATACTTTCCCCTCCTTTTTGATATATTATAGAATATTTGTTCGCTATTGTCAACAACGGAAAGGCCCGGTTTTTTAACCGGGCCTGCTGATTATAAATCCTCGTCTTCCAGCACCAGATATCCCTTTTCCATCAGCGCCTGGGCAAGGACGCCCGCGCCCTTTACCAGCGTGCCGGAAAAGCTGCCATCATACACCTGCTTAACGCCGCAGGTGGGGCTTCTGGCCTTTAACACAGCGCACTGAATCTCTTCTTTGGAAAGCGCCTCAAGAATCTTTGCCACCGCCTCCCGGATTTGGGAATCTACCACTTCCCCGGTTTGAGATGTTACGATGCCGTTTTTGATTTCAATAGGCACCCGGGGCGCACCAAGGCCTGCCAGCACCTCCGGGCAAACCGGAATCACTTCCTTGCCGTCTGCAAACCGGGCAACCGATTCCCGGAAATTGTTGCCGCCGTTATATTTACAGTTTTCGCCCAACAGGCAGGCGCTGACCACAATTTTCATTTTCTTCCCCGCTTTCCTCTTCTTTTCCCAAATTCCTTGGTTTTCTACGAGAAAATGTTTGCCAAGAGGCAATCTGTGTGATATACTAATTTGAAGTGAATTTTTTAGAGAGAAACTTGCTTCATCCACATTTTTATTATAACCGCCATGCGCCGGATACTCAAGTACAATTTGCATGGACGGTCTATCTTACGGAGGATTATACATGTTTGAAGCTGTACTCGCTGCGATTCAAGACAGTCAGCGAATCATCATTCACCGCCACAAAACTCCCGATGGCGACGCCCTGGGCAGCCAGATGGGACTGAAGCTTTTGCTTCAGGAAAACTTTCCTGATAAGGAAATCTATGCCGTGGGCGACAGCTCCCGGGTCAGCCAGATGATGGAATACGCCAAAATGGACACCGTTGCCGATGAGCTCTATGAAGACAGCCTTGCCATCATTCTGGACACCTCCGCTGAAAGCTTAATCAGCGACCAGCGCTACACCCTCGCCAAGTCCACCGTCCGCATTGACCACCACCTGTTTATTGGCAAAATTGCCGACATAGAAGTTGTGGACAGCTCCTTTGAAAGCTGCTGCGGCCTGATTGCCCAGTTTGCCATGGAGTCCGGCCTCCGCCTCACTCCCCTGGCCGCTCAGGCCTTGTACACCGGCATGTGCACCGATTCCGGCCGTTTCCGTTACGATGCCACCACCGCCCGCACATTCCGCCTGGCCGCGTTTTTGATGGAGCAAAAGTTTGATTTAACCGACATTTACCGCAATCTCTACGCTGACGATCTGCAGCAAAAGAAGATGAAGGCCTACTTTATCCAAAAAATCCAAACCGCCGGTCATGTTGCCTACATCTACACGGACTTAGAAGAGTTCAAGTCCCTGAATATGGACATTTTCAGTGTATCCCGGGGCATGGTAAACACCATGGCGGACATCCGCGACATTGATATTTGGGTCAATTTTACCGAAACAGAAAACGGCGTGCTGTGTGAGCTTCGCTCCAGCCGGTATAACATCAATCCCATCGCCGTCAAGTACGGCGGCGGCGGACACGCCAAAGCCAGCGGCGCAACGGTTGCAAACAAGGAAATCGCCATGCAGATGCTTGCTGATCTGGAGAATTGGAATGGAGAAAACACATGAGTAAAGCAAATATGGAAGCCATCTTAAATAAAATCCGGGAGTACGACCGCATCGTGCTGTTCCGCCATGTCCGGCCCGACGGCGACTGCGTGGGCGCTACCAAGGGCTTTCAGCGGATTCTGCAGCTGAGCTACCCGGAAAAGGAAATTATCCTCACCCACGAAGATCACTCTGCCTATCTGGAGTTTCTCGGCCCGGAGGATCCCCCCATTGAAAAGGAAATGTATCGCGACGCCCTGGGCATCGTTCTGGATACCGCCAACATGGACCGGATTTCCAACAAGAATTACAAGCTTTGCAAAGAAATCTGCAAAATTGACCATCATATCAACATCACCCCTTACGGCGTTGCCGAATGGGTGGAGGAAGAAAGCTCTTCCTGCTGTGAAATGATTGTCAAGTTCTACGACACCTTCCGCCCGGAGCTGAAAATCGACTCCCTTGCCGCAACCTACCTCTACACCGGCATGGTCACCGACTCAGGCCGGTTTAAGTACAGCTCCACCTCCGGCGACACCATGCGCGCCGCAGGCATTTTGCTTGACCAGGGCGTTGATACCGATCTGCTGTTTGCCCGGCTGTACCTGGAGGCTTATGAATACTTGAAATTCAAGGCCCATCTTTATAACATCATGGAGATTACGGAAAACGGCGTTGCCTATCTGTATATCGACAGAAAGACCCAGGAGCAGTTTGGTCTGACCAGCGAGTCCGCCAGCGCTACCGTCGGCACGCTGGATTCCATCCGCGGCTGTATCTGCTGGATGGTATTCATCGAAAACGACGACCCGGAGGGCTCTATCCGCGTCCGCCTGCGCTCCAGATTCGTTCATATCAACCAGCTTGCTGAGCGCTACCGGGGCGGCGGACACGCCTGCGCCAGCGGCGCAACCGTTTACTCCAAGGATGAGGTAAAGAGCCTCCTCGCGGAAGCTGACGCCCTGGTAAAAGAATATAAAGAAACCCATGAGGACTGGCTATGAAAATACTGATTACCAACGATGACGGCATTTATGCCTCCGAGCTGATCCCCCTGATTCAGTGGGCGCAAAAGCTGGGCGAGGTGATGGTGGTTGCCCCGGAAGCGGAGCAAAGCGGCAGAAGCCACGCCATTGAAATCCACGAGGCCTTCCGGGCAAAGAAGGTGGACCTGCTCCCCGGCGTCACCGCCTGGGCCATTGACTCCACTCCCGCCGACTGTGTCCGCTTCGCCATTTTAGGTCAGCATGAAAAATTTGACCTTGTGATTTCCGGCATCAACCGGGGACTCAACGTGGGCTGCGACATTATCTATTCCGGCACGGTAGGCGCCATTTTTGAAGCCTACGCTCTGGATGTCCCCCGGGCGATGGCAGTATCCACCGAGCCTCATTCCTACCAGGGCATTGTCAAGCACATGGACAGAGTCTGGGGCTTTTTCTGCAAGCACAAGCTCTTTGATATTCACCCCATGTACAACGTCAACATCCCCGCCCCCGCAGGCGATTTCCGCTTTACCCGCCAGGGCGGCCCTTACTACTCCGATGACTTTATCCCCCAGGAAAACGATATGTTCCTGCCCCAGGGCAAGGTGGTATTCAAGGACACCGCCAGCTTAGAGCTGGATACCGACGCTACGCTGCGTGACGGCTGCATTTCTGTGATGCCCTTGACCCTGTGCCGCACGGATATGGATACTTTCCGCCTGCTTCGCAAATTGGAAATCTAATACAAACGTCCACCGAAAAATCGGTGGGCGTTTTTGTTCAAAAAAGGCGTTGCCAAATGGCAACGCCTTTTTATAATAAGGGAATTATTTGTTAAAGAAACCTGCGGGGAACTGGGAAATACCAGCGTTTTCAGCAGTGATGTAGGAAGTCTTGGAAGCGCTCATGGTGTCGAAGTTGTTGTAGGAACCGATGTAGTACTCGGTGCCGTCAACATCAGTTGCCCAGCTGCTGATGTCAGCCTTGTAGGTAAATACAGTGCCTTCAGCATTGTAGCCCAGAGCGGACTTGCCCTCAGCATTCAGGGTCAGGGAGATGTAAACCTTAGCGCCGTCGATGGTAGTGGAGAACTTGTAGCCGGAGCCGGACTTCTCAACGAAAACATCCAGAGCGGCAGCCTTGTCGTCGGTGGTGATCAGGTATCTGTCCTGGTCGATGCCGCCGGCAATGTAGACAGTGTGATCGTTCTTAACCTGGATCATACCGAACTTGTAGGCAGTGCCTTCCACGGGGTTGGCAACCTCGGGCAGCTGAGCCTCAGCGGGAGCGCTGGGCTGGCTGGGAGCGGAGGAACCGCCGGCAACAGCCAGAATGTTCAGCTTGCTGTTGTGGTCGTCGGTCAGCTCGGGATAGCAGCCCCAGGAGGTGTAGGAGGTGCTGTAAGCCAGGGTCTTCTTGTTCAGGGCGTTGACGATCAGGTAGTGATCCTCCTCCTTCAGGATTTCCCAGATGTGGCCTTCTGCGGGAGCAGTGGCGTCCACATTGAAGCTGTTGTAGGTGCCCTTCAGGTAGAAGTAACGGCCGTAAGCGTCCTGGATGGTAACGCCACCGTCAACATTCTTAATGGTCAGAACGTCTGCAGCGGTGTTGCCGGAAACGGTAGTGCCGGAAACGGTAACCTCGGTGGCATAGGGATAGCCGTAGGACTTATCCTCAGTCAGGGAGGACATGGTCAGGTTGCCAGCCAGGATGACATAGGTGCCGTCCTTCAGGGAAGTGGCTTCGCCTGCAGCCTGGGGAATCTTGTAAGAGAAGGTAACGGTTTCGGTGTTGCCCTTATCGTCAGCGATGGTAGCAGTCAGCTTGTAAGCGATTTCTGCTTCGGTGGAGGGGGTCAGTTCCACATTATACATCTTGTCGGCTGCAACGATCTTGACATTCTCGCTGTCAGCAGCCCAGGTGATGTTATAGGAAACGCCGTCAATGTTAACAACGCCTACAACAGAGTAATTTGCGGGGGTGTTTTCATCGTTATCCTTGTACATGGCGTACAGGTATTCCTTGGCATCAGCCAGGCCGTTGGACTCAGCGGGCTTCTGCTGGCAGCCGGCAAGGATACCCAGGCACATTACAAAAATGAGAGCAAGGGAAATTACCTTTTTCATTGTGTTTCTCCTTATCGTTTAATTATTAACCGTGAACGGTAATATCTTTTTCTGTAAAGACTTTAATCTGGTAGGTTCCGTCGAAATAATCCACGATGCCTCTGACATCAATAGTCTTACCCCGGTAAGCATCCGCGGTAATGAGATTGCCGTTATCGTCAATCAATACCACAGTGCGCACGGAAACGGTCACGCCGTCAGCCTCGCAGGTCAGGGTCATGGCGCCCTTGGAGGAACTTTCCTCGTTCTGGGTGGTGTACACGTCCTCGACATACAGGTTCTTCATCTGCAGCGAGGTGCTCATTGCCAGCTTGGCATAAGCCTCGGTGGTAACTGTTTCATCAATCACCACGTCCACAGTGCCATTGGCAAACTGGGCGGGATCCGTTTCCACATAAGCGGGGATATGGCCTTCGCTGAGCTTCTGGATGTTATTGGGGTCATTGGGCTTCATTGCCCGGTAGGTCAGACCGGAAACCTGCCATGTTCCGCCGGTTTCATAGTACTGCACAGTACCCACAATACGAACCTCGTTACCCACATTGAGAATCTGTACGCCGTCGCCGTTTAAGCCGTAGCCATAGTACACGCTCATGCCGTAGTACATTCCGGTTTCGGAGTCGAAAGCTTCCACATAAACGCTCTGGTTGCTGTTCATGGTTACAACACCGTTAAAGGCAACCTTTACATTGTTGTAGCTTTCCACATTGGTGCGAAGCTCCTTCAGGTCCAGCTCAACGGCTTCACCATAGTAGAAGTCAGGGTCGGGCTTGCCGGAATGAATGTTCAGCTTTTGCGCTTTGGCCTGGGAAATGGCGGACAGCGCGTAGCTGCCGTAGCTATTGCCGCCGGAGTTGGAGGCAATCGCCAGGCCGTTTTGCAGAATTTCCAGATTCAGATTGCGGTAGTCAGCCATGTCTGCGGTCTTGTACCAGACCCAAACAAGGTAACGGCCGCCGGTGGAGTCTGCGTCCCACTGGTTGGAATCGGACTCCAGAACGATAGAACTCGCCTTGGAAAGGGTTTCCTTGGTAAACTTGGAAGCGGCCTTGCCGTATTCCTCGATTTTGCCGGTGGACTCAGGGGTGTTGATGGCCAGGAATCTTGCCTTCAGCACGCCGCCGGGCATCACAGACTCAGGCACATTGAAATGAACCGTGTCGCCGTCAACGAAGTTTTTGACCGTTACTTCCTGCTTCAGCGTAGAAGAACTCATGTTCAGCTTTACGGCAGCAGCGTAGTCAACAACCTCAATTTGCGGGTCTGTGGATGCGTCGGTAGCGCCGTCGGGCGTACAGCCGGCCATCATGCCTAAGATTAGGCATAAAACCAAAGAAAGGGCAAGCAGCTTATTTACAGCGCCACTCATCTGTTACACTCGTCGATGGCCTGCTGGAAGAGGCTGTCGATCATAGCGTCGAGATTGCCGCCGTCGTCGTTAACGAAGGCAGACTGCATCAGCAGGCCAACCTGGTCACGGGCTGCGGAGGAGCCGTTGAAAGCGGGAGAAGTGTAGTAAGCGCTCTCCTGCTGCAGGCAAATCTTAGCGGACAGAGCGGAGATGTAGTCGCCGCCGTCAGCCTTGTTCAGGAAGTCAGCGTAGGTTGCGTTGTCAGCAACGGACTTCAGAACGGGAACGTAGCCGGAAGCCATGGAGAACTCAGCCTGGAATTCCACATTGGTGGTCAGGAACTTGACAAACAGCCAGGAAGCAACGACTTCCTGAGGATCAGCGTTCTTAAAGATACACAGGCTGGGGCCCTGGGAGATAACCTTGGGGTTGGTGGCGTCAACCTGAGGAATGGTAGCGATACCAACCTCGAAGGGATAGCCGTCAGCGCCCTTGGTGGGTCTCTGGTGGGTAGCACCGGCGGAAGAGCCGATGGACATATAGCTGCGGGTGCCGGTTTCTGCTACAAACAGACCGGAGGTGTAAGCGCCGTAGATTTCCTGAGTGGTGATGTAGCCCTTCTTGTACCACTCACGGAATTCCTTAACGAAAGCCTTGTTGGCATCGTTGTCGAACAGGAAATGGTTGCCCTTTTCTGCGGAGGTGTAGTCGTTGCCGTACTGCTCACACATGGTGATGAACCAGTTGGCCTCGGAGTCATAGCCCAGGGGGATGCAGTCGGGGTCGATGGTCTTGATCTTCTCGCACAGCTTTTCCAGCTCGTCCCAGGTGGTGGGAACTTCCAGATTGTTGGCATTGAAGAAGGTCTTGTTGTAGGACAGAACCTCGGTGGACTTGGACATAGGCATGGTGTACATCAGGCCGTCACCAAACTGCTTGCCTTCGTCGTAATAGCC
>JAFTMB010000007.1 GCA_017452605.1 Oscillospiraceae bacterium | reverse complement strand
CTATCATAGTAGGGATTCTCATCAGAGGACAGCAGCTGATACCGGGAAGCTTCTGTAGCAAATTCTGCCGTATGAATTCCGTCTGTATAATCAAGCTTTCTGGAGTGCTCTATATTGAGCTTCGCCAGAGCGTAACAGCAGACAATATCCTCGTAATGATAGATATCTATATTGAGTGCGGCAAGCTTTTCTAAGATAGAAGGATAGATATTGCTCATTATAAAACACCTCCGTTAATAAAGTTATGAGCCAGTGGATTTTGCAGACAAATTGTATCCCTACGACAATCTTACCACTTAAAACAAAAATACGCAAGTGCATATGAAAAGAAACAAGTGGGAAACTGTTGGTCAAAAGTTGGTCAAATTCAAAACGGCAGATTTTGAATTTCGCAAAAGAAGAACAAAAAGCACCGTATTTTGTGGTAATTTCCACAAAATACGGCGCTTTACTAACTATTTAGAGAACCGCATAGCCACGCGGGGTCATTCCCACTCGATGGTACCAATGGGCTTGGGGGTCAGGTCCAGCAGGACCCGGTTGATGCCCTCTACCTCGTGGGTGATCCGGTCAGTGATGTGATGCAGCAGCGCATAGGGAATCTCCTCGATGGTGGCGGACATGGCGTCGGTGGTATTGACCGCCCGGATGATGGCAGGCCAGCCTTCGTAGCGCTTGTCATCTCTGACGCCGACGCTCTTGAAATCGGGCACGGCGATGAAATACTGCCACACCTTTCCGGCAAGACCGTTCTTGTCAAACTCCTCCCGCAAGATGGCGTCCGCCTCCCGCAGAGCGTGGAGCCGATCCCGGGTAATGGCGCCAAGGCAGCGCACACCCAGACCGGGGCCGGGGAAGGGCTGACGGTAAACCATGGCGTGGGGCAGGCCAAGGGCTTCGCCCACCACCCGGACTTCATCCTTATAAAGAAGCTTCACAGGCTCTACCAGCTCAAACTGCATGTCCTCCGGCAGGCCGCCCACATTATGGTGAGCCTTGACACCGTGGGATTCCAGAATATCCGGATAAATGGTACCCTGAGCCAGGAAAGAAATACCCTGCAGCTTGGAGGCTTCCTCGTCAAACACCTTGATGAATTCGCCGCCGATGATCTTCCTCTTCTTCTCAGGATCGCTGACGCCTGCCAGAAGATCCAGGAAACGGTCAGTAGCATCCACATAAATCAAATTGGCGTCCAGCTCGTTGCCAAACACTTCAATGACCTGCTCGCTTTCTCCCTTGCGCATCAGGCCGTGGTTGACATGGACGCACACCAGCTGCTTGCCGATTGCCTTAATCAGCAGCGCGGCAACCACGGAAGAATCGACGCCGCCGCTTAATGCCAGCAGCACCTTCTTGTCCCCTACCTGAGCGCGGATTTCAGCAACCTGCTGGTCAATAAACGCATTGGCAAGCTGGGCTGTGGTAATACGGGTCATGGATTCAGGACGCACATTTCCGGACATAAAAATACCCCCAAAGCATATAGAATAAATAGTCGCTTTTTGATAAAATTATTATATACACTTTTTTCTTTGATTGCAATAGGCTGTTTCCCCTTTGCGAAAATTTTGCAGAATATGGCAATTATATTTTAATTTTTCCCTTCCATTTTGACACAATATGCTATATAATCGTTAAAAGGACAAACAAGGGCGCTTTTTCTCATCGCCCCGCGAAACTCAGGAGTGTATTATCATGGAACAAAACCAGCCAAGACGCAGAAAAGCTGCTTCCAAATTCAAAACACCTCAGTATGTATTTCTGATACTGATTGCCCTTTTGGTTATCGGCATTGGCACTGTACTGACTTCCTACTTAACTGCCGGGCTTTCCCTTGAGCTTGTAGGCAGCAAGGAAGTCACCGTGGAATACGGCTCAGCCTTTACCGATTCCGGCGTGCTTGCCACCTACCAATCCTTCCTCTCCGGCTCAGAGCAGGTGGATGAGGAGGTTACCGTTTCCGGCGCAGTTCAGCAGGACAAGCTGGGAACCTACACCTTAACCTATTCCTTGTCCTATCGGGGCAAAACCGCTGAAGCCAAGAGGACCGTTACCATTGTGGACACCCAAAAACCTGTCATCACTTTGGTGTATAACTCCAACAGCTTTACCCTCCCCGGCCACACCTACGAGGAAGAGGGCTTCACCGCTGAAGACAATTACGACGGCGACATCACCGACAAGGTAGAGCGCATGATTCAAAACGACACCGTAATCTACCGGGTCAAGGACTCCTCCGGCAATGAAACCACCGTCACCCGTCCCATTCAGTATGGCGACCAGACCCCTCCCGTGCTGACCCTGAACGGCGAAAGCACCATCACCATCAATGCCGGCACCAAATTCACTGACCCCGGCTATACCGCAACCGACAATGTAGACGGCGACATCACCGACAAGGTCACTGTCACCAAGGACTTCAGCATCTACACTCCCGGCACTTACACCATCACCTATTCTGTCACCGACACCTACGGAAATACCGCAACTGCCACCAGAACCCTGGTAATCAAAAAGGTATCCAACCCCACTGTGATTCAGCCCGGTGAAAAAACCATTTATCTGACCTTCGACGACGGCCCCAGCAGCTACACTTTAGAGCTTCTGGATATTCTGGATAAGCACGGCGTAAAGGCCACCTTCTTTATCAAGGGTTCTTCCAATACCGCTTACCTTGACGACATCGTAAATCGGGGTCACTCTATCGGCATTCACACCATGACCCACGACTACAAAAAACTCTACTCCAGCGTAGATAATTTCATGAGTGAGGTTTACGAATGCCAGGACCTTATTTATGAAAAGACCGGTGTGCGCACCACCCTGCTGCGATTCCCCGGCGGCAGCTCCAACTCCGTCAGCAAAAAATACTGCGCTGGCATCATGACCGAGCTGACCCAGCTGGTTCAGGCTCAGGGCTTCCAGTACTTTGACTGGAATGTGGACAGCGACGATGCCGGCGACGCAAAGGACTCTGATACCGTCTTTAACAACGTGGTTCACGGCAAGGGCAACTGGACCGGCTGTGAGGATGTAAAGACCGCCATCGTTTTGCAGCACGACATTAAAGGCTACAGCGTCAAGGCTGTTGACCAGATTATCACCTGGGGTCTTGCCAACGGCTACACCTTCAAGGCGCTCAACAGCACAAGCCCCGGCTCTCACCACACCGTAAGAAACTAAGCGTCAATAATAATCCGCCTGCGGAAGCTCCCGCAGGCGGATTTGTTTGTTTTAAGATAACAGCAGCTTATCGTCTGCTTCGTCAGAGCCGCTGGCCTCGCTGAAGAGGGCCAGAAGCTGCTCTACTGTCAGCTTCTTCTTTTGTTCGCCGGACACATCTACCACTACCCTGCCGTCATACATCATAATCAGGCGATTGCCGTAGGTGATGGCGTCACGCATATTGTGGGTGATCATCAGGGTGGTCAGATTGCTCTGCTCCACGATGCGCTGGGTAGCTTCCAGCACCTTGGCCGCGGTTTTGGGGTCTAAGGCGGCGGTGTGCTCGTCCAGCAGCAGCAATTTCGGCTGCTGCAGGGTTGCCATCAGCAGTGTCAGCGCCTGACGCTGTCCGCCGGAAAGCAGGCCCACCTTGGCGGTCATTCTTTCTTCCAGACCCAAATCCAGAATTTTCAGCTGCTCTTTGTAGTATTCCCGTTCGGCCTTGGTAATGCCGGAGCGCAGGGTTCTGGGCTTGCCGCGACGGGCAGCCAGCGCCAGATTTTCTTCAATCTGCATGGTTGCGGCTGTGCCCATCATGGGATCCTGGAATACACGGCCGATGTATTTGGCCCGCTTATATTCCGGCAAGCGGGTTACATCCACGCCATCAATCAAAATGTGGCCCTCATCTACGGTATACGCGCCGGACACGCAGTTGAGCATGGTGGATTTACCTGCACCGTTACCGCCGATTACTGTAACGAAATCACCGGGTTCAAAAGAAAGGCTCATGCCCTTCAGGGCTCTTTTTTCATTCACCGTACCGGCGTTGAAGGTTTTATAAATGTTCTGGATTTTAAGCATGTTCCTTCTCCTTTCCGGTCACTGCGTGCTTCTTGGGCAGGATGGCCCGCTTCCAGTAAGGCACTGCCAGGAACACCGCCACAATCAGGGCGGAAATCAGCTTCAGGTAGTTTGCATTGATGTCCATCAAGCTGACAACAGACTGGATGACAACATAGTAAATCACAGAACCAAGGCCGACCGCCAACAGCTTCAGGGCAAAATTCTTAAAAATCTTGCCGAAGGTGGCTTCGCCAATGATAATGGCGGCAAGGCCAATGACAATGGCACCTCTGCCCATGTTGATTTCCGCAAAGCTCTGGTACTGACTCAGCAGCGCGCCGGACAAAGCAACCAGGCCGTTACTGATCATCAGGCCAATCAGCTTATTCATGTTGGTGTTGATACCCTGAGCCCGGGCCATATTCACATTGGCGCCGGTAGCGCGGATGGATGAGCCCCGCTCCGTTCCGAAGAACCAGTAGAGCAAAGCGATGACAACAGCAGTTACCAGCAGTGTCACGCAAATGGGATGCTGATAAAAGGGCCGCATGCCTGCCTCCACTTCCTGCATATACCGCAGGGAAACCAGCAGCTCATGGTTGCGCACATTCAGCGCCTGATTGGAATTCATGCCCATAATGGCAAGATTCACAGACCACAGACCCAACTGGGTCAAGATACCGGAAAGAATTGCGGGAATGCCGCACAGAGTGTGGAAAATGCCGGTCACAAGGCCTGCCAGCATACCGGCAAGCACTGCTGCCAACATACTCACCCACACATTGTGGCCGCCCAGCAGCATCATAACGCACACCGCGCCACCGGTACAGAAAGAGCCGTCCACCGTCAGGTCTGACATCTCCAAAATCTTAAAGGTGATATAAAGGCCAATGGCCATAATACCCCAAATCAAGCCCTGGGACAGCGCGCCCGGCAGAGCATTGAGCAAACTAACCATGCTAATCCTCCAAACTGGATTCTTATTTTTTGGGGCGAGGTGGGTTACCCATCTCGCCCCGATTGATGTTTTTTAGCCCTCAATGGCAGTATAGCCGTCGAGAGGAGTCAGGCCCAGTTCTTGGCAGATTTCTGCGTTATACTTCTGGGTGGTGTTTGCAGCGTACTGAATCTTCATTTCGCTGATCTTTTCCTCGCCCTTGAGGATCTTGGCAGCCATCTCGCCGGTGGTCACGCCCAGGTCATAGTAGCTGATGGAAAGAGTTGCAACGCCGCAGCCCTTGCAAATGCCCTCTTCGCCGGCGATAACGGGAATCTTCTTGCCGCGGCAGATACCGTCGACCATGGCAGCGCTGTTGGCTACGGTGTTATCGGTGGGAACATAAATAGCGTCGCACTCAGAGGCGGCGTCCTCGGTCACTGCTGCCAGGTCGGCAGAGGAGGAGAAAGGATACTCCTTAACGGTCAGGCTCTTGGCTTCCAGGAATTTCTTAACCTCATTGACCTGATACTTGGAGTTAGCTTCTGCACTGCAGTACAGCAGGCCAACGGTCTTTGCATCGGGTACCCACTGCAGAATCATGTCTGCCTGCTTGTCCAGAGGAGCCAGGTCGGATGTACCGGAAATGTTGCCGCCAACCAGGCCGTCAAAATCGTCAAGCTTCAAAGCAACGCCGTACTCTGTAACGGAAGTACCCAAAATGGGGATTACAGTGGTAGCAGCGGCGGCAGCCTGCAGAACGGGAGTGGAGTTGGCCAGAATCAAATCCACATCCTTGGAAACAAAATCATTAATAATGGTATTGATGGTGTTGGTGTCACCGGCGGCGTTCTTAACCAAAAACTCCACTTTGCCCTCGCCCATTGCCTTTACAAGGGCATCCTGGAAGCCCTGGGTAGCGGCATCCAAAGCGGGGTGGGTTTCAATCTGGCAAATGCCAACAACCAGCTTGCCGTCATCGGCAGGAGCTGCGCAGGCAGCCAGAGAAATCAGCATCAAAACAGCACATACAAGACTCATCAGTTTTTTCATCATTTTTCTCTCCTATCCTATATCATTTCGAGAACGATATAATGCAATACTATACCACCGAAGCCGGGGTCTTGTCAAGGCATAATACGCCACAAGCGGACATTTATTTTCCACATAAATACATTTTAACCAAAAATTCCGTTTTTTCCCAGAATCCCCATTCCCTCAGAAAGCATTGACAATCCTCCTTTTTTGCCTTATTCTATCTTTATCTGTAACACGAACCTACACCGAAAGGCAACGAGAATATGGCTACAACCTTTTATCTGGAAACCCATTCCCAGGACCCCAGCTACAACCTGGCTTTTGAAGAATATGTCCAGGCAAACCGCCGGGAGGGAAACTACCTGATCCTGTGGCAAAATAAAAACGCGGTGATTATCGGCAGAAACCAAAACGCCGAGGCGGAAATTCACCGGGATTTTGTGGACAGCCGGAATATATCCGTCATTCGCCGCAACACCGGCGGCGGCGCAGTGTACCACGATTTGGGAAACCTGAACTATTCTTTCATCACCGACGCGGCAGATGTGTCCCAGAGATCGGCGGATTTGTTTACCGCCCCGGTGGTATCGGCGCTCAAAAAACTGGGTCTTGACGCCTCCGCCAGCGGCCGAAATGACATTCTGGTGTCCGATTGCAAGGTGTCCGGCACCGCCGAGCACCTGATGAAAGGCCGGATTCTGCACCACGGCACACTGCTGTTTGATTCGGATTTATCCGTGGTCGCAGGCGCGCTGAACCCGGACCCTACAAAATTTAAGTCTAAGAGCGTAAAATCCGTCCGCAGCCGGGTGGGCAATATCCGCCAGTTTCTGCCGGAGGACATGACTTTAACCCAGTTTTGGGATTACCTGAAAACCGCCCTTTCTGACACCCTCGTCCCCACAGAGCTGACGGAGGTAGAATTGGCTGAAGTCAAGGCGCTGCAGCAGACAAAATACGCCACCTGGGAGTGGAATTTCGGAAAATCGCCCCAGTATGCCCAGGTCTGCCGCCGAAGATTCCCCGGCGGTCTTCTGGAAATCCACATGAATGTCACCCAAGGTAGCATCTCCCAACTGAAGATATTCGGCGATTTCCTCGGCCTGACCCCGGTAACACCTCTTGAAAATGCCCTGATTGGATGCGCCTGCCGGGAAGAAGCGCTGGAAACTGCTTTGGCGGCTGTTTCTGATTTTTCCTGCCTGGGCGGCATCACCCGAGAGCAACTGCTTGACACCCTTTTACAAAGAAATGAGGAGGCAAGGTAACTTGCCTCCTTAAATTATGAAAATTTCCGTCTGCAGCGGCTGCATCAGCAGCCGAATATCCCGCCCCGGCATCAGTTTTTTTGCCTTTTCGGCGGCGGCGCGATAGCCGTTTTCGTCATCCTCTTCAAAGGGCAGATGGCAAACAGCCAGCTTCGCCTCCGGCAAATACCGCTCCAAAAATTCCCGTCCCCTGCTTAAGGTCAGCCAGGGAAAGGGCAAAACCGCAAGGTCTATCCGCGTGTTTTGCAAGACCTCTGCCAGCGCTTCGCTTGCGGTGGCGCAGTCGCCTGGGAACAAAACCTGCTTTCCCGAAAAATTGGCAATCAGCCCATAATGGCTTACATCCGCATATTGCGCTCCCTCATGGGGAAATCTGTAAAAGGTCAACGGAGCGTAGTTTTCCCTATCCCCGGACAAAAGGATTTGTTTTTCCAGGCGGTTTTCCGGCAGAAATACCGCAGCGTCAGGCCACAACTTTTCGGCAGCCTGGGTCAGCTTTTGGGAGAAGTGGTCGCCATGACAATGGGTAAAGCAAATCCACTTGGGATTTTGGAAGCAGGGATGGGAAAGCATCTTCCCTTGCAACTGAGGGGAAACGGAGGAAAATCCCCTCTCTTTTTGATGGTGGAGAGCGTCAACCCACAGTCGGTTTTCCCCGGCCACCACCGCTACACCGGCGTTGGCGCTTAGGGTCACGGTCAGCTCCATGGCGTTTGCCCTCCTTTTTTTCATAACTGTGTTCATTATAAAGCAATTATCATAAGAAAGCAAAGATTTTTTACAGTTTGTTTATACTTTGACAGATTCTTCTTTCTATAATGTATAATAAGAGATTATTTGCAAAGGATCGGATATATACATGGAAAAACTGAGCGTTAAAAAGCCCTTTACCATACTGGTGGCCGTGATTTTGGTGCTGGTACTGGGCGTGGTATCCGTCAGCCGGATGACCACCGACCTGCTTCCCAACATGAGCCTTCCATATTTGATGGTAGTTACCCCCTACCCCGGCGCAAGCCCGGAACGGGTGGAAGAGGATGTGATCCGTCCTCTGGAAAACTCCTTGGGCACGGTTAAGGGCGTGGAGAACCTCTTCTCGTCTTCTTCGGAAAACTACAGCATGGTTCAGCTGGAATTTGCCGAGGGAACGGATATGGAATCCACCCTGGTAAAGGTATACACCGCGCTGCAGGAGGCGGAGGCCGCCTTGCCGGATATGGCAGGCACGCCCTCTGTTATCGAAATCAGCATGGATATGATGGCCACCATGTATGTTTCCGTCAGCCGGGAAGGCTATGACATTTTCCAGCTGTCCTCCTTTGTTGAAGACACCGTCATTCCCTTCCTGGAGCGGCAAAACGGCGTTGCCAGCGTCACGGGCATGGGCCTTGTGGAGCAAAGCATCCAGGTGGAGCTGAACAAGGAGAAAATTGACGCCCTCAATGACAAGATCCTTGCCAGTGTCGATGAAAAGCTGGCCGCCGCTCTTGCCGAGCTGGAGAAAGCCGAGCAGGATGTGGCAAAGGGAAAAGCTGAGCTGCAAAACGCCCAGTCCACCTTCGGCCAGACCATGGCAGGCACGATCTTCGACCAGCTGGACAAGGATGTCATCACCGCATCCACCCAGATGAAAGAAAAGGTGGACGCCTTGATTCCTTTGGTCAACCAGCTTCGCCAGGAGGTAGGTGACGGAGAAACCGGCGTCGCGCTGGATACCATTATCGAAAACCTGAAAGCCATCTCCTCCCTGCTGAACAAATCTGACTTAACCGTCCAGGATTTGCTGCAGGCCGCCGGCAAGCTGGAGGTTGTGCTTGACAATCTCGCCAAGATTCTTGAAACGATTGACCCTGAAAACCCCGATTCTTATGACCCCGCCGCATCTGTCGCGCAGCTGCGCCAGACGCTGTCTGACATTTCCGGCGCTTTGCAGAAAACCTCTGACCTATTGGCAGATGTCCCCAATATTCTGGCAGGCCTGGAGCAGGCCATCGCCGGTCTTACCCAGGGCCAGCTGGATGCCGCCGTAGGCTTTGCCACCGCTTCTTCCCAGCTGACTTCTGCCGAGGCGCAGCTGGTAACAGCCCGCAGTGAAATGGAAAGCGCCCGGGAAACCGCGCTGAAAAACGCCAATGTCAATCAGCTGCTGTCTGTTGCCACCCTTTCCCAGCTGATTTACGCCCAGAACTTTTCCATGCCCGCAGGCTATATCGACGATGCCGAGGATAACAGCTGGCTGTTAAGGGTGGGCGACGAATTTGAAACCCTGGAAGATTTGTCCGGCGCTCTGCTTGTGAGCATGGATGGCATCGGAGAGGTTCGGCTGCAGGATGTAGCTGATATCACTCTGATCGACAACGCCGGCCAAAGCTACTCCCGCCTCAACGGCGAAAACGCCGTCATTTTAAGCATTTTCAAAAACAGCACCACCGGCACCAATGAAACAGCAAAGAACTGTCTTACCGCTTTTGAAGAGCTGGAGGGAAAGTACAACGGCTCTCACCTGGTCACCTTGATGAACCAGGGCAGCTATATTGACATCATCATCGAGTCCGTCCTTTCCAGCATGATTCTGGGCGCGGCGCTGGCGATTGTGATTCTGGCGCTGTTTTTAAAGGACGTAAAGCCCACCATCATCGTGGCAATCAGCATGCCCCTTTCTGTGCTGTTTGCTCTGGTATTGATGTATTTCACCGACATCACCCTGAACATGATGACCCTTTCCGGCTTAGCCTTGGGCATCGGTATGCTGGTGGATAACTCGGTTGTGGTTATCGAAAATATTTACCGGCTTCGCGGTCGGGGCGTCAGCGCTCCCCGGGCGGCGGTGCAGGGCACCAAGCAGGTTTCCGGCGCCATTATCTCCTCCACTGCAACCACAGTTTGCGTGTTTGTTCCTCTGGTATTTACCCAGGGCATGGTCAGAGAGCTTCTGCTTCCCATGGGTCTTTGCATCGGTTACTGCCTGGCCGCATCCTTAATTGTGGCGCTGACCGTTGTGCCTGCCGCCGCCTCCACCCTGCTGAAAAATTCCAAGCCCAAGAGCCACCCCTGGTTTGACAAAGTCCTTTCCGGCTACGGCAAATTCCTGAACTGGTGTCTTGACCATAAGGCTATCCCCTTAACCGCCGTCATCACCTTGCTGGCTGTGTGCGTCTGGGCAGTGCTGAACATGGGCATCGTTTTACTGCCGGAAATGACGGCAGACCAAATCCAAATCACCGTAGAAACCCCTGAGGGCATCTCCCGGGAGGAATCCTACGCCATGGCAGACGATGTCATAGACCTGGTTCTCGCCGTAAACGGCGTAGACGCGGTGGGCGTCATGGATTCCGGCTCCACTGCTGGATTGCTTGGCGGCCTTTCCACCGGCTCAAACAGCTATGGCAAATATGTGTTTTATGTGGTTACCCAGTCCGGCTCCTCTGCCAGTGAAATCAACCGCATTACCCAGGACATCAACAAGGTAACCGAGCATCTGAGCTACGATGCCGAAGCTGCCGCCGGCGGCATGGACGATTTGACCGCCATGCTGGGCAGCGGACTTTCCGTTAAAATCTTCGGTGACAATCTGGAAACCCTGGAGGACCTTTCCAATCAGGTAGCGGACATTGTGGCAGCCGTTCCCGGCTACACCGATATCACCACCAGCTTTACCGACGGCGACGCCACCTTGCACCTGGTGATTGACCGGGACAAGGCCATGGCAAAGGGCCTGACCGTCGCCCAGATTTATATGGCAATCTCCGAGCGGCTGACAACCTCCCAGCATTCCACCACTGTGACCCTCAACGGCATTGCTTTGGATGTTACGGTGGAAAACAACACCAATCCCCTCACCGCAGAAAACCTGCTGGAGCTGGAAATCACCGCAACCACCATGGGCGCCGCCGGCGAATCGGTCACCGCTACCTATCCCCTTTCGGAGTTTGCTGTGATTGAGGAAACCTCCTCTATCCCATCTATCAACCGGGAAAATCAGGCCCGTTATGTTACGGTTTCTGCCGGCGTGGAGGAAGGCTACAACGCAACCCTCCTTGCCCGGGAGCTGGAAGTAAAGCTTGCCGAGTTTAATGACACCCAGGTTCCCTTTGGTTACAGCGTGCAGATTGAAGGCGAAAGCACGGTCGTCAACGAAATGCTGGGTCAGATGCTGCTGCTGTTGCTTCTGGGCGGACTGTTTATCTACCTTGTTATGGTGGTGCAGTTCCAGAGCCTGCTTTCTCCGTTTATCGTGCTGTTTACCATTCCCCTTGCCTTTACCGGCGGTATGTTTGGCCTGATGATTTACGGTCAGCAGCTGAGCCTTTTGTCGCTGATCGGCTTTGCGGTGCTGATGGGCACAGTTGTTAATAACGGCATCGTGTTCGTTGACTATGTCAATCAACTGCGTCTGGGCGGTATGGATCGTCGCTCTGCCCTGATCGCCACCGGCAAGACCCGTATGCGTCCCATTTTGATGACCACATTAACCACCATTCTCGCCATGCTTCAGTTAGTATTTGCCGACGACATGGCAGGACAGCTGGGCGGCGGAATGTCCATGGTAATCATTGGCGGTCTGCTGTACGCCACCGTGATGACCCTTGTGATCATTCCCATCATGTACGACATTCTCTCTAAGCGTAAGCCCCTGGAAGTGGACATCGGCAGCGAAAATCTGGACGATGTTCCCGACGATGCCGCTGAGTTTATTGCCGAAGCTTTGGCAGAGCAAGCTGCCAAGCAAGCCGCATTGGAAGAGAACAACACACCCAACCCCTAACGCAAAAAGCCGCCCGACAAGGGCGGCTTTCTTTATTCTTTATCCGTTTCCATCTTTTTCTGAGGGTCGTGGGCCTTGCTCCGTTCCAGGGTAAAGCCTTGTCCGCGAACCTCTTTGATTTTGGTCACCGTCATAAATACATCCGGGTCAATGGCAAGAATCATCTGGGTTGCCTCATGGAGCTTTCTGGGCGGAATCACGCACAGAATACTCTGCTGCTGCTTGCCCAAACATCCGGTTTCCACCTGCAGCATGGTCACGCCCACGGAGAGCTCATTCAGCAGGCTTCGGCGAATCTCCTCATATTTGTCGCTGATCGCCAGAATTTGAATCTGGGACTGGCCAAGGAGCATCACCTTGTCCAGCACCAAGGATTCCACCATCAGGAAAATAATGCCGTAAATAATCTGGTCGGTGGTGGCAAGCATGGCCTGGGACAGCATGATTGCGCCGTCAATCATCCATAAGCACACAGAAACCGGCATGTGCGTCCACTTGTGAAGCATCTGGCTGAGGGCATCCGCGCCGCCGGTGGAGGTGCCGATTCGCATAATCATTCCAAGGGCAACGCCAAGAAGTCCGCCGCCCATCAGCACAAACAGCAAGGGATTTTCCGTTGTCAGGGAAAGGGCCGGGATTCGCTGCATGATGCCAAGAAAAATCGGGTACAGCAAAGAACTGGCAACCGTAGACACAAAAAACTTCTTGCCCAAAACCACTGCGCCCAGAGCAAGTACCAAAACGTTAAAAATCAGCACAATGGTGGCTGTGTCCAGCGGCAGGAATTTGGAAAGCACAATGCCGATGCCGGTTGCGCCGCCTACGATGATATTGCTGGGAATCACAAATGTATTGATAAGAAAAGCCAGCAGTAAATTGCCCGCAAGTAAAATGCCAACTTCTTTGACGCCTTTAAGAACCTTTTTGCGGTTCCACTTCATATTTTCGCCCCCAAAGATTTCTTTTTTTGCCGAACCCTATTATAC
The DNA here is from genome assembly GCA_017452605.1 of Oscillospiraceae bacterium. Taxonomy (GTDB): domain Bacteria; phylum Bacillota; class Clostridia; order Oscillospirales; family Oscillospiraceae; genus Faecousia. Next base: position 9,286 of record JAFTMB010000007.1, on the reverse strand, counting down.
AATAACGGCAAAATCGTGTCAATATTTATATCTTTCCCTTTCTTTTCCGGGATAATAATTGCTTTCCCATTGATTTATGGTATACTGGTTGCAGTAACATCACAAGGAGGAATCACCATGGATGCCAAGCAAATTATGTCCATTTTTGAAGACACCGCCTACATCCGCACCGGCGGAAATGACGCGGAATTAAAAACCGCCCAGTACATTCAAGAAAAAATCTCCCAGCTGGGTTTGACCGCCGTTATCGAGCCATTTCCCGTGGATATGGCCGACATAAAAAAGGCCGTCTTTTCCGTTGACGGCGAGGAAATTCCCTGCAAGGGATATTTGTGCAGCGGCAGCGGCGAAGTGGAAGCGCCCCTTTATTACCTGCGCAGCACAGATAAATACGCCCTTTCCCAGTGCAAGGACAAAATCGTCATGATTGACGGCTATCTTGGTTACTGGATGTATCAGGACATTCTGGAAAACGGCGCGGTGGGCTTTGTCACCTACGACGGAAACATCAATTACGCTGACGAGGATATCGACCAGAGAGAGCTGCGCAGCTATGTCAGCAAGGGAAATAAAATCCTGGGCGTAAACATCAACGCCAAGTCTGCCGTAGACTTGATTCGCAAGGATGCCGCCATGGCAAAAATCACCTTAGAGCAGGAAGAATACACCGTAAACTCCCACAATGTGGTGCTGGATATGCCGGGCGAGATCGACCAGTACATCGTCCTCACCGCCCACTACGATTCCACATCCTTATCCCAGGGCGTTTATGACAATATGTCCGGCTCTGTGGGCATCCTGGCTGTTGCAGAGCATTTTGCCACCCACCCCCACCGCTACGGTCTGCGCTTTATCTGGTGCGGCAGCGAGGAGCGGGGTCTACTGGGCGCAAAGGCTTATTGCCAGGAGAATGAGGAAGCTCTTAAAAATGTGGCGCTGAATATCAATCTGGATATGATTGGCTGCATTATGGGCAAATTCATCGCCTGCTGCACCACAGAAGAGGCCCTGACCCACTACATTTCCTACATGGGTATGGAAAGGGGCTGGAGCGTTGCCGTCAAGCAGGATGTGTATTCCAGCGACTCCACCCCCTTTGCCGACAAGGGTGTGCCCGCTGTGTCCTTTGCCCGCATTTGTCCGCCCAACACCGGAACCATTCACAACCGCTACGACACCATTGCTCTGATGAAAGGCGAGCAAATGGTGGCTGACATTGGCTTTATCACCGCGTTTACGGATCGCATGGCCAATGCCCAGCTTTGCCCCGTCGCCCGGGAAATCCCTGACAATATGAAAGAAAAGTTAGATATTTACCTTGCCCGTAAGCGGGATAAGAAATAACAAAATCCCCATAAGATGCCACGCATCTTATGGGGATTATTTTTGTATGAAGAAGCCCATTTACAGGCGCTGCCGCTTATTTGGAAAGCAGCACCTTATCGCTGGCAAATTTGCTTCCGCCGGAGGCTTCAAACAGGTTCAGCAGCTGCTCAATGGTCAGCTTTCTTTTCTCCTCACCCCTGACATCCACAACAATATTGCCCTCATGCATCATAATCAGGCGGTTGCCGTATTCGATGGCATCGTGCATATTGTGGGTGATCATCAGGGTGGTCAGCTTGCTTTCGGAAACAATCTTGTTGGTTAAATACAGCACCTTGGAAGCAGTCTTGGGGTCAAGGGCCGCTGTGTGCTCGTCGAGCAGCAACAGTTTGGGGCGGTTTAAGGTGGCCATCAGCAGCGTTACCGCCTGCCTTTGTCCGCCGGAGAGCAAGCCCACCTTGGTGGAAAGGCGGTCTTCAAGACCCAGCTCCAGCTTGGCAAGCAGCTCCTTATACTGCTTTCTGTCCGCTTTCTTAACACCCCGTACCAGCCGTCTTCTAATGCCTCTTTTGGATGCGATTGCCAGATTTTCCGCAATCTCCATATCCGGCGCTGTGCCCTTCATGGGGTCCTGGAACACACGGCCCAAAAACTGGGCCCGCTTATGCTCCGGCATATTGGTCACATCAATTCCGTCCAGCTCAATGGTGCCGTAATCCGGCTTCCACACGCCTGCGATGGCGTTGAGCAAGGTGGACTTTCCCGCGCCGTTGCCGCCGATGACAGTGACGAAATCGCCGTCCTCCAGGGTCAGGTTCAAACCGCTCAAGGCAGTTTTCGCGTTGACTGTACCCGGGTTAAAGGTTTTCTGCAGATTGGTGATTTTAAGCATCGCCGTCACCCCCAATCTGACTTGTCACAATGGGAGGAACTGCTTTTTTGCTTTTAAAATAGGTACTCTTCACATAGGGAACGGCCAGGAAAATGGTAACGATAATCGCCGACAGCATTTTCAGGAAGTCCGTCTTCAGGCCCAGGAGAATGACAAAGTTATAAACGATGTAATAAATCACGCCGCCGGCGGCCACGCCAATGAGACTGACCACAAAATTCGGCTTGATTTTCAAGGAAACGGAAAGACCGATGAAGATAGCCGCAAGGCCGATGACGATAGCGCCCCGGCCATCATTAATGTTGGCAGAGCCCTTGTACTGGGCAAGGAGCGCGCCTGCAAGGGCAACGATGCCGTTGGAAATGCCAAGACCGATTACCTTGTTGCGGTTGACATTGGCGCCCTGGGCCCGGCTCATGTCGGGATTGTCGCCGGTGGATTTCAGGGTAAGGCCAATTTCCGTATAGAAAAACAGCCAAAGCGCGATAATCACAACGGCAACAATGGCAATCATCACAACAATTGCCATGGGATTGTCACTCATGTTTAACAGCAGCTGATTCACACGGGGGTCAATGGTGGCAAGGCTCTTGCCGCCCAAAATGGTAAGGTTAGCGGAGTAGAGCATCAGCTGGGTCAAAATGCCTGCAAGAATGGACGGAATACCAAGCACCGTGTGGAGAAGTCCCGTAATCACGCCGGTGAGTATGCCCGCAAGCATAGCAACCAGCACCGCGGGAACAACGCCCCACCCGCTGGCAATCAGCACAGCGCAAACGCAGGCGCCTGTACAGATAGAGCCGTCAACGGTAAGGTCGGCAATGTCCAGCACCTTATAGGATATGTATACGCCAATAGCCATAAGACCCCAAATCAGGCCTTCGGCAATGGCTCCGGGTAATGCGTTCAAAAATGCCATTTGTTACCTCGATTAGCTGTTCTCGGGAACAGTAATGCCCAGCTGGGCGCACAGGTCCTTATTGTAGGAAACAGCAGGAGTCAGCGTCTTGATTTCAATGTCAGCGGGAGTCTTCTTGCCAAGGAGAATCTGGGCGGCCATAATGCCGGTTTCCTTGCCCAGCTCGTAGTAGTCGATAGCAAGACTTGCATAGCAGATTTTGCCGCCGTAGCTGGTGTATACGGGAATCTTCTTCTCGTTGCAGATGGTGCCGACAACGGTGTCGTTATCCGCGACAGTGTTGTCAGAAGGCACATAGATTGCCTTGCTCTCGGAAGCGGCAGTGCTGACAAGGCCCTGCAGCTCCGTTGTTTCGGAGAAGGTGTATGCCTTTACCACAATGCCCTTTTCCTCAAACTCAGCCTTGACAGCCTCATACTGGATCACAGAGTTGGACTCGTTGGAGCAGTAAAGAACGCCAACCTGGTCGCCGGATTGCAGGCCCAGGGACTCCACCATCATCTTCGCCTGCTCATCAAAGGGAACGGCGTCAGAGGTGCCGCTGACATTCTTGGGAATGTTGTTGGAGAAGGTGTCGGCGTAGTCGGTTACAGAAGTGCCAAGAACGGGAATCTGGCTCTTGGTGGTTGCGTTTGCCGCGGCAAGCAGAGCGGGAGTGGCGTTTGCCATGATGAGGTCTACATTCTTGGCGGTCAGGGTGTTGACAACCGTTGTGCAAAGATTGGGTTCACCGGCAACCTGGGTATCAAATGCCACAGTCTTGCCCTCTTTTTTCAGCTCCTCGGTCAGAGCGTCCACAAAGCCTTTGGTAGCCTGATCCAGGGATTCATGCTCCATCAGCTGGCAAATGCCAACGGTAAAATCTGCCGCAGCGCTGCAAGCGGACAGGCCAAGGCACATACCAATGCTCATTGTAAGGGCCAGAACAACACAAATTACTCTTTTCATAACAAGGTCTCCTTTTTCTAATATATTCGCACAGCTGCATCCGCTGTGAAAATCCAAACAAAAACCCTGCTCAACTCCACAGTGGAATTGAGCAGGGACAGTCATTGACCGTGGTACCACTCTGCTTCGCTTTTTCCTCGCGAAAAAAGCCTTGAAAGGTGCAACTACACCTTTTTCGATGTAACGGTCGAACCCGGACAGCCTACACAGTCTTATGACCTTCAGCCAACGGCTTGCGGAAGGAATTCACTGCCTATGCATTACTGCTTCGCACCAAACAGCAGCTCTCTGAAATGCAAACCGGACAGATACTGGTTTCCGTTCAAACGCCTTTAGAATTATTTGTCAGTACTATATCACGATGATTCTGAAATGTCAATCAAATTTCCTATGCTTTCCTTCCCTTTTAACCCGGGAAAAGGGTTTGCGCCAAGGTAATCAGGTTGTAAATGATAGGGGCAAACAAAATTGCAGGCATAAAATCTGCGACTTTGATCTTTGTAATGCCCATCAGATTTGTTCCAATCATCATAATCAGCACCGAGCCTGCGCAGGTCATTTCGTTGATTGCCCCGTCGCTTAAATAGGGAGCGATGAGCCCGGACAGCAGCACCAGTCCGCCCTGAAACACCAAAATGGACACAGCGGAAAACAGCACGCCTACCCCCAAACTGGAAGCAAGCATCATGGCGGCAACCAAGTCAAGGGTTGCCTTGGTAATGAGGATGGAGTTATCTCCGGTGAGGCCGGCTTGAATAGAGCCTGTAACCGTCATAGCTCCCACGCAAAACAGTAACGTTGCCGTAACCATACCCTCGGCAATGGATACCTCTTTTCCGCCCTTGCGGAATTTGTCTTCCACCTTTTGGGCAAGCCGGTTGACCGCGCCGTCAATATCCAAAAGCGTGCCCACAATGACGCCCAGCACCACCGAAGCGATTAGAATAAGTATATTATCTCCACAAAGGCTGCCGGAAATGCCAATGTACAGCGTGCAAACGCCCAGACCGGTCATTACTGCCTTGGAAACCCTTTCCGGGATTCCCTTTTTAAACAGCATACCGATACATGCGCCGATTGCCACTGTGATTACATTCACCAAGACTCCAATCATATTTTGCTCCTTTTATCTGGCAAAATCTGCTTTTAGAAGGGCTGACCTATCGGTCAGCCCTTGAGCATTTTTAGGTTTTCTTCCAAGTTTTCGGGCTGAAGAGAATCAAAACAGGAAGGATTTCCAATCTTCCCAGCAGCATGGTTAAGCTTAGTATAATCTTGGAAACCGCGCTGTAACCAGCGTAATTTGCATAGGGGCCCACCGCCTCAAAGGCAGGGCCTACATTGGAAATGCAGGCAAGCGCCGAAGAAAAATTGCTGAAAAAACCATGCTCTACTGTATAGGTTCCCGCATCCGATACCACCGTAACCGTTTGTCCGTTAATCGGGTCAAAGGATAGCAGAAACACTGCCATAATCAGCAGGAAAAAGTACAGCGTAATGAAGGCAAACACATCGTTGATGGTGCGCTCATCCAAAGTCTTTTCCTCAAATTTCGCCTTGGGTACGTACCGGGGATTGATCAGCTTTCTGATGTTGATATAGATGCCTTTCAGCGCTATCACGATCCGGGACATCTTTATGCCGCCCGCAGTGGAACCGGCCATAGCGCCCATAAACATCACCACAACCAATGTTGTGGTTGCAAGCATTGGCCACACCTGATAATCCGTAGTGGTAAAGCCGGCGGTGGTCATCAGGGAAACCACCTGAAACAGCGAATGTCGGAAGGCTTCCTCTGTGGTATAGACCTGAGGATAAGCTTCAAATCTTATCACAAGGCTGATAAACACAAAGGTAACAGCCAGTGTAAGCAGCAGGAAATAGCTCTTGAATTCCTCGCTTTTCAGCACCGCTCTGACCTTTCCTATGAGCAAAAGATAGTAAAGGCTGAAATTGACGCCGAAGAAGATAAGAAAAATGGCCATGACATACTGAGAGAAGGGGTTAAAAAGCTCCATGCTGTTGGGAATAAAGCCAAAGCCGCCCGTGCCGGCGCAGCCGAAGGTTGCCAGCAGGCTGAAGAAAAACTGCTCGTTTTCGTAGCCGGGAATTGGCTTATCCATCATCAGAACGGTTACTTCCAGCACTGACATGCCCAAATAGATAAGATAGAGAATTCTGGTGGTAACCTTCATCTTGGACACAATCTTGCCCACCTGAGGGCCGGGACTTTCCGCCCGGAGCAGGTGCATGGAAGAGCCTTCGTTGCTCTCGGGAATAAAAATCAGCACGAACACCAGAATACCCATGCCGCCGATCCAGTGGGAAAAGCTTCTCCAAAAGAGTGAAGAGTGGGACATTAGCGTAATATCGGTGATAATGCTTGCGCCGGTGGTGGTAAAGCCTGACATGATCTCAAAAAAGGCATTTACATAGTTGGGAATATCCCCATTGATTACAAAGGGGATTGCGCCAAAAAGGGTCATGACCAGCCAAACCATGGCCGTCAAAGCAAATCCCTCTTTTTGATAGAGAGTTTCTCTTTTGGCCTTGGGAAGCTGCAGCAAAGCGCCAATGACCGCAAGGGCTGCAAGCGGAATGGCAAAGGCCAGAATATTTTTTACGCCCTCATGATAAATGATGGCAACGGCAAGAGGAGCAAGCATTAAAATGCTTTCCAAAATCATAATCTTGCCAAGGATTTTTCCAAGCTTTTTATAATTCAACGTTACCGCCGCCTTAATCGAAGATATCTGTCAGATCATCGAAGTTCTTGTGTGTGGTTACAACGATCACATTGTCTCCCAGCTGAATGCAATCATTGCCGTTGGGGATGATGACCTCGTTGTTGCGGATAATGCAGGCAATCAGGCAGTTTTCCTTGATGCTCAAATCCTTCAGCGGATTGTCGTAGATCCGCTCAGGCTTCTTTGCAAGGAACTCCAGCGCCTCCACCTGGTTATTTACCAGACGGTACAGCGTCAGCACATTGGAGCCTCTGGTGTTGGCAATCGCCCGGATATAGCTGATGATTCTGTTGGCCACAATGCCACTGGGAGAAACAATGTTGTTGATTCCCAGCTCATCGAGCATGCCGTAAAGCTCGTCGCTCTTGATCTGGGTGATGGTCTTTCTCACCTTCATCTTGTTGGCGAACATGGTTACCACCATGTTTTCCTCGTCAATATGGGTAAGGGCGACAAAGGCATCCATGGCCTCGATCCCCTCTTCAAGGAGCAGATCGTGCTGCGTTCCGTTTCCATGGATAACCGTTACACCAGGGAGATCCTCCGCCAGCTCCTCTGCGTTTTTCTTGATGGTTTCAATCAGCTTGATTCTGTATTTCTTTTTTGAAAGCTCGTTGGCAAGGTAATAGCCTATTTTGTTGCCACCGACAATCATAATGTTCTTTAACGGAGATTTAATAAGATTTACCTCTGCCAAAAAATCACGCAAGGTCTTGGCGTCGGAGGTCAGGTGAATGCGGTCACCCTCTTCAATGGTGAAATTACCCGTGGGAATGATCACCTTCTGCTCCCGCTGAACGGCGCAAATCAGCACCTTGGTGGTCAGCTTCTTACCAAGAGAAATCAGACTTTCTCCAACCAGAGCGCAACCTTTTTCCGCAACGATTTCTACAAGCAAGACTCTGCCCTTGGCAAAATGCTCCACCTGGGCGATGGCCGGCAGATTGATCCGATTGAATATCTCGTTTGCCGTATCCCTCTCCGGGTTAACAATCATGGAAATTCCCAGCTCGTCCTTCATTTCCATGATCTGATTTCTGTAATCGGGATTTCTGACCCGGGCGATGGTGTTTTTTACACCGTTTTTCTTCGCCACCAGGCAGGCGAACACATTCAGCTCATCGCTGTCCGTCAGTACGATTGCCAGATCAGCGCCCTTGACTTTGGCTTCCTTTTGGATGTCAATGCAGGCGCCGTTGCCCACCACGCCGTATACATCGTATCTTTCAATCAGGCTTTCGATTTTGTCCTTATTTTCGTCGATGATGGTGATGGTGTGACCTTCGCCGGCAAGACTTTTCAGCACCGTCCTGCCAATGGTACCAAGACCGATGATTACAATTCTCATAGCTGTCTCCTCACAAATGGTTTGGGTATCTGCCCCATTCCTATTTGGTCGTTTTTCTTTATTCGTTGCCTTCTCTCTGGGAGCCCGTGGGGTTCATAATGCTGTAGCCCACATTTACAAGGTGGTCAGCCACTCTTTCAAGGCCGGACACCACAGAAGAATAGTAGGGGCTGAGAGCCACATTGCAGTTGCCTTCGGCAAGACGGGCAAAATGGTTTGCAAACAGCTCCTTTTTCTTCATGTCCACATTTTCTTCCAAAGCAGTCAGCGCAGGCAGCTGCTCTTTGTGAAGATTCTCAAAGACATCCTTGGAAATAGTGAACATTCCCATAACCTGCTCCCGCATGGAAGCAATTTCACCCTTGGCAATCTCAGAAAAGGCAAGCTTTTTGCCCAGCATCTCCACGCCGATTTCGTGGAAATTCTCCGCATGGTCACCCACGCGCTCCAGGTCGTTGAGCACATGGAAATAAGAGCCGATGACTCTTTCCACGCTCTGCTCCACATTGCTGGAAAGCTTAATCAGGAACTTGGTAAGGGCGCTGTTGGTAAAGTCGATAACTGCCTCGTTGTTTCTGATATGCTCATCGTGCTCTACCGATCCGGTTTCCATGGCAACAAAGGCAAGGCCGATGTTTTCCTCTACCAGACCCAGCATATAGTCCATTTCCTTCTTCACCTGCATCAGCGCGACGGAGGGCGCGGACAGAAGTCTGTCGTCCACGAATTTAAGAGTCTGGGTCTGCTCCGCTTCCTTCTTATCTTTGATAATCATGCAGGAAAGCTTCACCAGCTGCTTTACAAAGGGAAGGATCGCCAATGTGGTTGTAACATTAAAGATCACATGGAAGAAGGACACCCGCATTTGCAAAGACATTCTGTCCTCTCCGGGGAACAGGGAAAGCAAAAGGTTCACGGCAGGCTCTCTGAACAACCAGATCACCGCGGTAAACAGCACAGTGCCGATGACATTAAACATAAAGTGAATCAGCGCAACCCGCTTGGAATTGGCATTTGCGCCCACGGAGGCAAGCAATGCAGTAACGCAGGTGCCGATATTGGCGCCAAGGATGATAAACAGCGCCAAATCCAGAGGAAGCACGCCG
>JAFTMB010000083.1 GCA_017452605.1 Oscillospiraceae bacterium | reverse complement strand
TGCAAACGAATCTCCTCGAGTCCACCAAGTAAGAAGCACCACCCATCGGGTGGTGTTTCTTATTTGGTATGGCATTCAGAGAGGGGATTCGAAAGGTTTAAATGCGGCGCGGATGAGCGCCGCCGGCGAGGACTGGCCGAGCCGAACCATTATTTTCGCCAGTGGCGAAAATGCAAACGAATCTCCTCGAGTCCACCAAATAAGAAAAGCCACCCGTTTCGGGTGGCTTTTTTGTGGGTTGGGGATTACTCTAAATCCGTACGCTGCCGTCTTTGCAGGAACAGCAGCACGCCGGCAGTAATGGCGCCTGCGGCAACAACAATCACGACAATCACCCAAACATAGGAAGTGGGCTGCTCTGCGGGAATGGTTTCCGCTTCGGTGTGACCGCAAACAGAGCATTTCCTAGTCTTAAGACCCTTTTCGCTTCCGTTTGCTTCCTTAAGGATTTCCCACTGGCCAAAGCTGTGCTCGCCGGGGCATTCTTCCTCGGCCTTGCCGGTGGATTCTACGGGGGATTGGGTGGTGGCATTGGTTGCGTCCGTTGCATTCGTCCCGGTGGTGGGCGCAGGGGTTGTGGGCTGAGAGCCGGAGGTAGTGGGCTCTGTGGTTACGCCGGGCTGGGTTGTCTGGGTGGGGTCAACGGGGATGTTGGGCTGGGTAGATGCAGTAGGCTGCTGAACCGGCTGTGTAGCCTGAGTGGACTGATTGGGCCGGGTTGCCTGGGTAGCCTGAGTGGATTGGGTAGCTTGCGTGGCCTGAGTAGCCTGAGTAGACTGTGTAGCCTGAGTGGCCTGGGTAGCCTGGGTGGATTGGGTTGCCTGAGTGGGGTTGGTTGCGGGAGCATTGGGATTATCCACATGGCCCCGGGAGGGGGTGGTCATATACTGAGGAAGGGTCTGACCGAACAGATGCCATGCAAGCTCAGGATAGTCAACAAACACATTCCGGGTGCCGGTAATGGCCTGCACCGCGTCGTTGCGGCCCATTTCCCAGGTGTCCACCGGGTCTTCTTCCATCCACTTCAAAAGAACGGAAAGATTTTCGATTACGCCGCTGCTGCCCCACATATACTGGGAGTTACCCCAGCGAGTGTAGACATACAGGGTGATTCTTGCGCAGTCGCCCTTAATGCTGTCATCGGGCTCGTAAAAACCGCTGCTTTCACCGAAGGCATCATTGCTCCGGCTGCCATTCTCAGCTTTCAGAGTAGGACGAAGCATGATGATGTCCGCGCCTTCGCCATCTTCGCCGTTGCTCGGCCTGCCGGAAAGACTCTTGCTGGCGGGCCAGGTGTGTTCCCGGTTCCAGGTGTTGCCCTGATCCCAGGTGCTGGAGTGCATGACACCGGAATAGAAGGAGGAGAATTTTGCGGTATTATTGCGGACACAATCGGTGTACTTGTATTGGTAGCGGGTGTCGCCGTAGGTGGTCTGGTGGGTGTGCTTGCTCACCATAAAGTCCTGCAAAGCGTTATAAAGCTCACTGTTGGGGGAGCTGGTCTGACCGCTTTCACCGTCCATCTGGGAGAAGGCGGCGTAGGTGTTTTCGCCGGAATAGAAGGAGGCGGCGTACATGGAAAGGAATACGCACTCTTCCTCACGGGCGCCCCAGTTGGCTATGTAATTGCCGCTTTGATAATACACAACATCCTCGGCTCTGGTGTAGCCGGTGGCGATGGTGGATTCTGCAGCAGGAGCGGCAGAACCGGAAAACGCAACAGACAGCACCAAAAGCAGCGCCAAACCAACGGATAAATATCGCTTAAAGAATTCTTTCATGTCTATCTCTCATCTTTCTGTTTGCTTAAAATTCTTTGTTTATTCCAATTCTTCAAATACGGCGAACAGGAGGGAAGGCTCCAGGGAAGTTTCCGGGTCAAGGGTGACCGCGTTGTTTTCGTCGGGGGTAAACACAATGCCCAGGGAGGTGTTGCCGTCTTCATCGGTAATCTCCTTGGCCCAGCCGGCAAAGGTGGTTCCTGCAGGGGCGGTGACATCGGGCAGGTGCAGAAGGGTTTCTTTGGCGTTGACCATCATGGAGTCCAGCTCTTCCGTACCGCTGATGAAGGTCAGGCGAACCTGCTCATGGGGAATGTGGAAGGACTGGTCGCTGATTTGGATAATCATAAAGGTGCCGGAGTAGCTCTGCTCATACAGATAGTTGTAGGTCATGTCATAGCTGTGGGCATCGCCGTTGGCCATCACCACGTCCAGCTTCAGGGTAACGGTTGCGGAGAACATATCGTTTCCGTAGCTGCGGTAATTGTCAACCTTGGTTGCGCTGGGGTCGAAGGTATAGCTGGCGCAGCCTTCCAGCAAAGGCGCGGTGTTGCAGATTTGCTCATAGGCGGCGGAGTTGGGGTCGAAGTACTGGCGCAGCTCGGTAAAGGAGGTGGCGCGTACCGCAAAAGCGGCGCTGGCCTTGGCTGCCTCCAGAGCGAAGTTGATGTGGTCGTCGCCGATTTGCAGATCGTCAGATACTTTGAGAGAATAAGTGCAAGTTTCGCTGTCGTAGTCCAGCTCCACCTCGCGGCCGTAGGTGTCCAGCACCACAACCTTGGGCGGCAGCATGAGGCCGGGAACATAGAGCTCTTCCATGCGGTAGCCGTGGACATCGTCAGGCAGGAAGTTTTCAGCCAGAGTAGAGGTGCTGCGAATCATGTAGGTGCTGTCCACTGCCACGCCGTTGACATAGGCGGTGGCATCCGGCGCCTTGAGAATGGTGACGCTTTGCTTTCTCTCGGTGTACAGCTTGACGCTGTCCAGATTCCATTCGGGAATATCGTTGTCAATGCCCCTCATGGTAAATTCGCCGATAGGTGTAGACCCGTGGAAAACGGTGTAAGCGCGCAGCAGGGGATCGTCCTGGGGAATTTCCATGTAGGAAAGAGGCTTGTCACCAACGGTGATATTCATGTACTGCACAAAAATATCTCTGTTTTCAAAAGCGCCGTCGGGCGTGCCGGACATGGTGTAAAGCAGCGCCCAGTCGGGATCCTGGAACAGCAGGGAGAACACGCTCACGCTCTTTTGCTCCGGAAGTGACGACTGGTAGGTTTCATACCAGCGCAGGTAGAACACGCCCACCGTGGCAGCCACCAGAAGGGCAAAGGCCAGGAAGCAGGCCAGCACAAACTTAAAACCGGAACGGCGGCGGGGGAGGGCGGCCTTCCGTTCTTCAGAGGATTCGGGGGAAGCTTCTGCGGAGAACTCCGCGACAATGTCGTCAAGATTGGAAACGGCGATTTCCTCCTCGTCAGGATTTTCGCTGTGCAGCAGGTCGCGCAGCTCCAGAATATCCTCGTCTGCAGTTTCCGGGGTTTCTTCCTCGGCTTCTGCTTCATCTTCTTCAAATTCATCTTCGTCTTCCGTTTCCAAGACTTCCCCGGTGGCTTCGGGTTCGGCAAGAACCTCTTCGTCGGAGGTTTCAGCTTCGGGTTGTGTATTAGAGCCTTCCTCTATGAGTTCGGCAAATAATTCTTCATCCGTGATTTCGCTTTTTATGATTTTACTCATGATATGTTCCTCGTTTGCTGTGTTATTTCTATGGATTTTTTGATTATAGCACAATTTGTCAGTAATAGAAAGGGGAAAATGAATATTTTCTTTTTTTCTGCAAAATAATTTCCCCATTCTTGCCAATGGTGGAGAATTGTAATATAATAGAGAAAATGAGTAGCTATGCCCATATGAAAGATGACAGGAGGAAGAAAACATGATTTCTTTTGGTATGCCCAGCCTGGTGGAGGCAAAAACAGTGGAGCAGTGCGCGCAGGTCTGTCAGGAGCTGAAGCTGGACTTCATTGAATTAAACGCCAATTTTCCCCAGTTCCAGCCGGTTAAGCTGTCAGCTCAGGAGCTGAAGCGGATTGCTAAGGAATACGGAATCGGCTTTACTGTGCATCTGGATGACGATTTGAACATCGCCGACTTTAATGACTATGTTTACGAGGCATATCGTCGCACAGTGCTGGAAACCATTGAGCTTGCCAAAGCGGCGGAAATCAAGGTTTTGAATATGCACCTGGCAAAGGGTGCGGTTTACACCCTGCCCCAGCGTAAGCTGTACTTTTTCGAGGAGTATCTGGAAGAGTATCTGGAAAGAATCCGCGCTTTCCGGGATGCCTGTCAGGAGGCCGTTGGAGATGCGCAGCTGAAAATCTGCATTGAAAACTGCGGCGGCTGGGAGAAGTTCCATTATCATGCCATTGAAGAGATGCTGAAAAGCCCGGTGTTTGGTCTGACAATGGACATTGGTCACAATTTCTGCGCCGGAAAGGTGGATGAAGCTGTGTTCTGGAAGCGGGAAGACCGCTTAAATCACATGCACATGCACGATGCGTTGCTGCCGAATAAGGATCATCTGCCTCTGGGAGAGGGGGAAATGGACATTCCCTTCCACCTGGATTTGGCGGCAAAGCACAACTGCACCGTGGTTCTGGAAACCAAGACGGAGGAGGGCTTGCGCCGCTCTGTAAAATGGCTGCGGGAGAATGTGAAGTAAGAAACGAGGAAGACCCAATGGCATCTATCTACTACGATAAACTGGTTCGGGATCGCATTCCCCAAATCATCCGTGACGGCGGCAAATCCTGCCAAACCCGGATTTTGGATGAGGAGGAGTATGTGAAGCTTTTGGAAAAGAAGCTTTCAGAGGAGCTTTCCGAGTATTTGGAAGACAAAAATCCCGAAGAACTTGCTGACCTTTTGGAAGTGATGATGGCTCTGGCGGAGGCAAAAGGCTGGGGCTGGGAGGAGATAGAGAAGCTGCGCCGGGAAAAGAAAGAAAACCGGGGCGGGTTTTCCCAAAGAATTTTACTGCAATCAGTAACGAAAGAGGATTGATGCCCATGGAAATCCTTTGCGATTTACACACCCACTCCGTCTATTCCGACGGAACCTATACCCCGGCGCAGATACTTCAGGAGGCCAGCCGAATCGGTCTGGGCGCTGTGGCGCTGACAGACCACAACACGGTGGCGGGCTTGCCTGTGTTTTTGAAAGAGGCGGAAAAATACGACATTGAGCCGGTTTGCGGCGTGGAATTTTCCACAAATTATGAGGGGAAAGAGCTGCATCTGCTGGGTCTGTTTCTTTCGCCTGAGCAGTTTCCTGCTGTTACCGAGATGCTGATGGATGGCGTCCGGGCCAAAAGGGAAAGCAACCGAAAGCTTGCTGAGGGACTTGCGGCCGCCGGCTATCCGGTGGATTATGAGGCCATGCTGAAGAAAAGCCCCAACGGACAGCTAAACCGGGCGAATTTTGCCGCGGAGCTGGTGCGGCTGGGTTACATGGAGAGCATACAGCAGGCGTTTAAGTCGGTGCTTTCGGAAGACTACGGCATATACCGTGCGCCCAAGTGGGTGGATGTTATGGATGCGATTCGCTTTGTCTGCGACCTTGGCGCGGTGCCTGTAATTGCCCATCCGTTTCTGGACCTGAAAACCATGCCCGCTGTCCGGAGTTTTCTGGAAAAGGCGAAACCGGAAGGGTTGTTGGGTATGGAGGTTTACCACCCCAAGCACACCTTTGAGCAGCGGCAGCAGGCCCTGGAATTGGCAAAGGAATTTCATCTGCTTCCCAGTGGCGGCAGCGATTTCCACGGGGAAAACAAGCCGGATATTTCCCTTGGCAGCGGCCGGGGAGATTTGGCAGTGCCAATGTCCTTTTGCAGCGCGCTCCGTCCGGAATAAAATTTGTTGCAAAAATTTTTGTAAGCTGTGGATTTTTGTCAGATGGTATGCTATAATATTCTGAGCAAAACCCCAAATAGGGGAGAAGCAAACGAATAAATACCAGTTATTTCCAGAGAGGAAGCCGATCCATGACATTAGACATTCAAAAGGCAAGTATGCTCAAGCGCTTTTCCGCTTATTTGCTGGATATTATCATTGTTGCCATTCTTGCGGTGGGTTTTGGTCTGGGCTTGTCTGCCGTTACCGGCTATGACAGCTACAACGAAACCTTTTTCCAGGTGGGCGAAAAATACGAGGCGGAATACGGCGTTAACTTTGAGATGACCCAGGAGCAGTGGGAAGCCATGACTCAGGAGGAGATTGACCGTTACAATGAGGCTTACGGCGCTCTGCTTCAGGACGAAGAGGCGATGTTTGCCTATAATATGATTGTAAATCTGACGCTGATGATTGCTTCCCTTGGAATTCTGCTTGCCTACCTTGTGTGGGAATTTGCTATCCCGCTGTGGCTGGGCAACGGCCAGACGGCAGGCAAAAAGATTTTCGGCATTGCCCTGATGCGCGTTGACGGCGTAAAGGTAACGCCCCTTATGATGTTCGTCAGAACCATTTTGGGTAAATATACCATTGGAACCATGATTCCTGTCTTGCTGTTTATTATGATGCTCTATGGCTCTATCGGCATTGTCGGCCCCTTGATTATCATTGGATTGGCCGCTTTGCAGCTGGGTTTGATGCTGTTCAGTCAGAACCATACGGCCATTCATGATTATCTTTCCCAGTGTGTCGCGGTGGACATGTCCAGCCAGATGATTTTCGACACACCCGAACAAATGCAGGCATACCAACAAAAGCTTCAGGACCGTCAGGAGGATCAGGAGAACGCCTGATGTAAGGAGCTTTGTTGCCTAACAATATAAGCAAATAAATTTTATATAGGAAAGGGAATTATATGAAAGTTGTTTTGCAAAACCTGACTAAGATCTTCCCCAGCCGGAACAAGAAGTCCGGTGAGGAGGTCGTCGCTGTCAATGATTTCAACTTTGAAATCCCCGACGGCAAGCTTATCGGTCTGCTGGGACCCTCCGGCTGCGGCAAGTCCACCACGCTGTATATGATCAGCGGCCTGCAGAAGCCCACCAACGGTAAGATTTTCTTTGGTGACGACGATGTCACTGAGCTGCCCACCGAGGCAAGAGGCGTAGGTCTGGTGTTCCAGAACTATGCGCTGTATCCCCACATGAGCGTCAAGCAGAACATTTTGTTCCCCCTGCAGAACCTGAAGGGCAAGGACAAGATGACCAAGGAAGAGATGCTGGAGCGGGCTGTGAGCGCTGCCAAGCTGGTGCAGATCGACGATCTGATGGAGCGTAAGCCCAGCGAGCTTTCCGGCGGTCAGCAGCAGCGTGTCGCCATCGCCCGCGCGCTGGTAAAAATGCCCCGCGTTCTGCTGCTGGACGAGCCTCTGAGTAACCTGGATGCCCGCCTGCGTCTGCAGACCCGTGAGGAAATCCGCCGTATTCAGAAGGAAACCGGCATCACCACCATTTTCGTTACCCACGACCAGGAAGAGGCTATGTCCATTTCCGATATGATTGTGGTTATGAAGCTGGGTGTCGTGCAGCAGATCGGCGCTCCCCAGGATGTTTACGACAATCCCGTGAACCTGTTTGTTGCCAAGTTCCTGGGCACACCTCCCATCAACGTGTTTGAGGGCCGTGTTGCCGGCGAAAAGCTGTACATCGGCGAGGATGCAGTTCTCAGCGTTCCCGGCGTAGCCGATCAGGAAGTGTATATTGGCATCCGTCCCGAAGGCTTTGAGCTCAACGAAAACGGCCAGCTGCACTGCAAGCTGAAGAACGTTGAGGTCATGGGCCGCGATGTGAGCATCGTTTCTTCCAACGACGCATCCCTCAACTCCATTATCCGCTCCATTATCAATGCGGATAACAAGGTGGATCTTTCCAAGGAAGACATTACCTTCTCTCTGAAGGTCCATAAGGTATTCATTTTCAACAAGGAAAATGAGGAGCGAATCTATTTCGAGGTGAACTAATATGGTTGATAGCAAACAACAGTGGAAAGCCTGGCTGTACCTGTCGCCGGCTATCATCTTGCTGCTGGTGTTCACCGTATGGCCCATTATCAATACCGTCCGTCTGGCTTTCTTGGAAGGGTATAACGCGCTGGAAGCTACCTGGGGCGCTACCTACAATGTGGGTATCGGCAACTTCACAAAGGTTCTGGGCTTCCGCGAGTTTAAGACCTGTCTGGTCAACACCCTGCTGCTGACTGTTCTGACTGTGCCGATTTCCACAATTCTGGCTCTGCTGATCGCGGTCGCGCTGAATTCCATTAAGCCCCTGCAAAAGTTTTTGCAGACCATTTTCTTCCTGCCCTATGTTACCAACTCCATCGCCATCGGCATGGTGTTTGCGGCCATGTTCAACATCATCGGCCTCCGGCCGGATGGACTGAACGCAGACTCCTGGGGTATCATTAACAACGTAATCATGTTCTTTGGCGGCGAGCCCATCAACTGGATCAACGCCAATTCCGGCTATTGGGCAAACATCGCCGTTATGACGGTGTACATCGTGTGGAACGCGCTGCCGTTTAAGATTCTGATTCTGCTGGGTGGCCTGCAGTCTATCAACAAGCAGTATTACGATGCTGCCAAGGTAGACGGAACTCCCCGCAGAAGAGTCTTCACCCGCATCACCGTTCCGCTGCTGTCTCCCATGCTTGCGTATGTATTCATTACCGGCTTTATTGGCGGTTTCAAGGAATACTCCAGCATCGTCGGTATTTTCGGAGAAAAGATGGGCCCTGTAGGCGATCCTTACAGACTCAACACCATGGTAGGTTACATCTATCAGGTTCTGCCCGATACCGACTACGGCGTCGCCAGCGCTGCTGCGTTGATCCTGTTTGCCATTATTTTGTTGGTTACCCTGATCAATATGCAGGTCAGCAAGAAGCGCGTGCACTATTAAGGAGGTAGCAGCATGGAAAAGAATAATAAAATCATGCAAGAGCACAACCTCCAGAGCGTATCTGCTCAGCAGAGTGTTCTCAAGATTGTCGTTAAGGCAGGCACCTATCTGTTTTTGGGAATTATGGCGCTGATTGTGCTGTTTCCCTTCTACTGGATGATCATCTCCTCTCTGAAGAGTCTGGAAGAGTACCGGGAAAACATCCCCACTCTCTGGCCCAGAGTGATCATCTGGTCCAACTACGCTGAAGCGTTCACCGAGGCAAGTCTTGGTCAGCTGTTCCTCAACACCGCTTATGTCGGCATTGTATCCACCTTGCTTTCTCTGGTGATTACAGTGCTGAGCGCATTCGCTTTTGCCCGTTTGGAGTTTAAGGGAAAGAATGTGCTGTTTGCCGGTTTGCTTGCTACCATGATGATTCCCGGCGAGCTTTTCACAATCACAAACTACGCAACCATCAACCAGCTGGGCTGGATGAAGACCTTTACCGTTTTGATTGTGCCGTTCCTGGTCAGTGTGTTCTATATTTACCTGCTTCGGCAGAACTTCCTGCAGATTCCCAATGAGCTGTATCTGGCGGCAAAGGTTGACGGCTGCGGCGATTTGAAGTATCTGTGGAAGGTTATGGTTCCTCTGGCGCTGCCCACCTTGATTTCCATTACGATTTTGAAGATGATGGGCGCATGGAACTCCTATGTATGGCCCCGTCTGGTCGCCAACGATGATGCCCATCGCCTGATTACCAACGGCCTGCGTAACGCATTTACCGCAACCACCGGTGACGTCAACTATCCCGTACAGATGGCTGCCGTTGCCATTGTTTCTGCTCCGCTGTTCCTTGTGTTTATTTTCCTGAGAAAGTATATCATGAAGGGTGTCAGCCGCAGCGGTATCAAGGGTTAATCCCAATTCCGGTTATTTGCCCAAAATGAGGGCTGTAACATATATCAATTATTTTTAGGAAGGACGTAAAGAAAAAGCTATGAAAAAGAGAATCGTTAGCGTTCTTTTGCTGGTGTGCATGGTATTTGGCATTGTTTCCCTGACCGGTTGCCAAAATGCCAACAATGTTCTGGCCGGCAATTTCACCATTCCCGAGGGAGGCTATGATGGCAGCGAAGTCACCATTTCCTTCTACCACACCATGGGCTCCAACCTCAGAGATGTTCTGGACATCTATGTTGCTGAGTTCAACAAGCTCTATCCCAACATCACTGTTGAGCATGAGCAGGTCGGCGGTTACGACGATGTGCGTGACCAGATCAAGACCGAGCTGACCGTTGGCAATCAGCCCAACATTGCTTACTGCTATCCCGACCACGTTGCTCTTTACAACATCGCAAAGGCAGTTGTCACTCTCGATGAGCTGATCGCCAGCGATCTGGAAGTTGAGCGCGCTGATGGCACCAAGGAAATCCTGGGCCTGACCGATGAGCAGCTGGCTGACTTCATCAAGGGCTATTACGACGAAGGCAAGCAGTTTGGTGACGGCCTGATGTACACCATGCCT
>JAFTMB010000082.1 GCA_017452605.1 Oscillospiraceae bacterium | reverse complement strand
TACCTCCAAATTACAGGGTCCAAGCTTCGGGCTTCTGATCAGCATGGGGATGCTCGGCGCCCTTGTACAGGTGCAGACGGGACAGTGCGTGCTTGCACAGAGTGTTCTTGGGCAGCATGCCCTTGACAGCCAGCTCCATAGCGTAGTCAGAGCGGGTATCCATCATGACACGAGCCTTGGTCTCCTTCATGTTACCGATCCAGCCGGTGACACGATAGTACTTCTTCTGATCCAGCTTCTTGCCGGTCAGGATAGCCTTGTCGGTGTTGATGATGATGACGTTGTCGCCGCAGTCGACATTGGGGGTGAAGTCGACCTTGTGCTTGACGCGCAGGATGTTGGCAGCGATGACAGCGGTACGGCCCAGGGGCTTGCCGGCTGCATCAATGACGTACCACTTGCGCTCCAGGGTCTCTTTCTTCAGAAGAGTAGTGGACATATTGGTTCCTCCGATTAGGTTAAATTATTTTTTGACATTTTCGTGCCCATAGGGTACAATGTCGTTAAATCGCTAGACTCTTATATCATAACAATTTTTGTTTGTCAACAGTTATTTTTACAATTTTTCTGAAATCCAATGTAAACTCTCATTTTCTTTCATTTTCTCTTTTATGCTCTCGTTTTCTCACTTGCTATTTTAGGAGGATTTTTGCAATGCAGAAACTTTTGGGCCTGATGCGCCGCTGCATCGACGATTATGATATGATTTCCCCGGGAGACAAAATTGCCGTTGGTGTATCCGGTGGCAAGGACAGCCTGGTGCTGCTGGTTCTTTTGGCCGAACTGCGAAAATTTTTTAACAAGCCCTATGAAGTGCAGGCTGTCACCATCGACATGGGCCTTGGCATGGATTACAGCGGCGTGGCAGCGCTATGCAAGCAGCTGGATGTACCCTATACTATTATAAATACGCAGATCGCCCCCATCATTTTTGACCACCGCAAGGAAAAGAACCCCTGCTCCATGTGCGCCAAAATGCGCCGGGGCGCTCTGAACCAGGCCATCCTGGACTTGGGCTGCAACAAGGTAGCGCTTGGCCACCATTATGACGATGCGGTGGAGACCTTTATGATGTCGCTTTTGTACGAAGGCCGCATCAGCTGCTTCCAGCCGGTGACGGATCTTGACCGCACGGGCGTGATCCAGATCCGGCCCATGCTGTATATCCACGAAAAGACGGTGGATAATTTCGCCACCCGGCAGAGCCTGCCCATCGTCCACAACCGCTGCCCCGTGGACAAGACCACTAAGCGGGAGGAGATCAAGCAGCTGATTTTCAGCCTGTCCGCCACCTACCCCGATCTGAAAGAGCGGATCTTCGGTGCCATGCAGCGCTACCCATTAGCCGCCTGGGAGCCCCACGGCAGATATAAGCGGCCCAAGGAGCAGGAATAAGCCCACTCTATGATACATAGAGTGACAATTACTGCCACCCCGGTTATAATCGGGGCATAAGGAGGTACATTTTATGGATATGCAAAAATCCGGTCAACTAATCGCCGATACCAGAAAGGAACTGGGGCTGACCCAGGCCCAGCTTGCCGAAGCCATCGGTGTAACCGATAAAGCCATTTCCCGCTGGGAGACCGGACGGGGATTCCCAGATGTTGCATATTTGCAGCCCTTGTCCCAAGTGCTGGGGATCAGTATTACGGAGATTGTCAACGGCGAACGGATACAGACGGACACCAACATCACTACGCAGCCCGCCCCCTCCGCCAAGAAGCGCAGAAATTGGCCGATCATAACGGTCTTGGTTCTGGTTTATCTGATAGCCGCGAGCCTCTATGCGCCAATACTTGTTGCCGGATTCACGACTCCCCATTTTTGGTTGATCTCCCTCGTCCTTGGTGCGCTTGCCGCTATTCTTTTTTACTGGAAAATCGCACCCCCTCCCAAAGCATGCCAATACATTGCTGCAGGGATGTGCGCCGTGGCCCTTGTTCTGCAAGCATTGCCAATTAGTGTTGTGAGCATTCTTCGCGGACCCAATTGGGAGCATATTCGATACCATTCCTGCTTTGATCTTACTTTGATGCGCGAAACATTATTTCCTAGGTGCGGTCCGATTTTTTCCGGAGTAATGACGATTGTCGTCCTGGTAATGATGGGCTTCATTCTCTGGGGTAAGCGCATCCGTTTGCAGAATGCCTGCTTGATCTGCACTCTGCTATCCGGATTTTTTATGTCCATCATAGTCCTTATCGGCTGGTCAAACTACATAACCGCTGGCACCGTGGCCGTGATCCTGCTTCTGCTTTCCTCTGCACTTCTTCAGCTCAAGGTTCTGGTTCGTCCCAAATTCAGCCATAATTCTCCCAATATCCCCAAGTTCTGCCGGGATATGTCCATGATCTTCTGTATCATCGCTTTTCTTTTGCAAGCACTTCCCCTAAGCGCCATAGGCATTTCCAGAAGCTATGTTCAAGAAAAAGTAACCTATCTTTCCTGCTTCGATTCAGATCTTTTTGGGTTGTATGGTAGAGTAGCACCATTTATTTCGGGAACACTTACCGCGGCTGTGCTTGCAATGAGCGGCTTTATCCTTTCGGGTAGGTACAATCATTGGCGCAAAGCAGCTTTTATTTGCACCATACTATCCGGTTTCTTCATGTCCCTGGCCTTTTTGAAAGATATTCCAACGCATGTATCCCCCGGTGCCATTGCCGTGATCACGCTGTTATTCTCAGCCGCAATTTTCCAGGCCCGTGCCCGCAAAGCATAAATAGTTACAGCACCCCATCCGGGGTGCTGTTCTTATGTAGGGACCGGCGTCCTCGACGGTCCTTCTAATACAACTCCACATTGGAATCGGACCGTCCGGGAGGCCGGTCCCTACAATCGATTTACAGACTATTCAAAAAGCGCTTCACCATACGGCGGTTTTTCAGCACGATGGTGGTCGTCCCTTCCGCTTCATTTAAGAGGCGGTAGTAGTTTTCCCGGTTCTTTTTGTTGAAATTCCAGATCCAGGTGGCCATTTCCGGGTCAAACCATTCCTTGCAGCCCGGTGCCATATCGGCACGGGCATGCCCCCAGTTGGTGATCACACGCTTGATCCAGCTCAGCAGGCAGGTCATGCGGGGCAGATCCAGATAGATCACCGTGTCGCATTCTTTCAGCCGCATTTCGATGGTGCGGTTGAAGTTGCCGTCCAGGATCCATTGGGGCTTTTGCATTTCCTCCAGCAGCCGGGCATCAAATTCTTCTTTCTCCCTATGCTGCCAATTTCCCGGGGCCCACCAGATCTGATCCAGATGCACCACCGGCAGGCCGGTCCTTTCCCCCAGCGCCCGGGCCAGGGTGGATTTTCCCGCGCCGCCGCAGCCGATGATCAAAATGCGCTGCATACCGTTTCCTCCTTGTGTTTTTTCCATCATAGCAAAAATGGACGCATTTTGCGTCCATTCTTTTTACTTCTTTTTCTTGTCCACAGCCTTCCAGGCGCGGTTGGCGGTGAACCATACCAGCATGGTCAGCGCGGAGAAGAAAGCTATGTAGCACACCACGAACAAGGGGTAAGAGAATTCCTGCACGATGCCCAGCATAGTCAGCTGGGTGGGATAATAGGGAGAAATGTAGAACATGATCAGATTATCGCCAGGCTGGCAG
>JAFTMB010000081.1 GCA_017452605.1 Oscillospiraceae bacterium | reverse complement strand
GCACCGATTGCGCCGCTATCGACAAGGCAGAAGACCGCAACGCCTTTGAAAACCTCTTAAACGAGCTGGATATTCCCCGGGCTAAGGGCCGCGCCGTTACCAAAATTGAGGACGGCATCGAGGCCGCTGCCCAGATCGGCTACCCCGTTCTGGTTCGTCCCAGCTTTGTTCTGGGCGGCAGAGCCATGCAGATCGTTGCCAACGAAGAACAGCTGCGTCACTACCTGCGCACCGCGGTAGAAATTGACGAGGATAAGCCTGTTCTGGTGGATAAGTATATCCAGGGCCGCGAGGTGGAAATTGACGCTATCTGCGACGGCATCAATGTGTTTGTTCCCGGCATTATGGAGCTGGTTGAAAGAACCGGCGTCCACTCCGGTGACTCCATTTCCGTCTATCCTCCCTTCTCTCTTTCCGACAAGGTCAAGGGAATCATTCTCCAGTACGCCAAGAAGCTGGGCCTGGGCATTGGCATCGTTGGCCTTTACAACATCCAGTTCATTGTGGACAAGGACGACAATGTGTTCATCATTGAGGTCAACCCCCGCTCCTCCCGTACTGTACCTTTCCTGAGCAAGGCCACCGGCTATTCTCTGGCGGATATTGCCACCGAGGTCATTTTGGGTAAATCCCTTAAGGAGCTGGGTTTGTTTGACATCTACCCCGCCGAAAAGCAGCGCTGGTATGTCAAGGCTCCCGTCTTCTCCTTCAACAAGATTCGCGGTCTGGATGCTTACCTCTCTCCCGAGATGAAGTCCACCGGCGAAGCCATCGGCTACGATAACACCATGACCCGCGCCCTGTTCAAGGCTCTGCAGGCCTCCGGTACCCATCTGCAGAATTACGGCACGGTGCTTTGCACCATTTCCGATAACGACAAGGAAGAGGCTCTGCCCCTCATCCGCAGATTCTATAACCTGGGCTTCAACATCGAGGCAACCGAGGGCACTGCCAAGTTCCTGAAAGCCAACGGCATCCGCACCCACAGTCTGAAGAAGATCAGCGACGGCAGCGAGGAAATCCCCAACGCCCTGCGCCAGGGCCACATCGCCTATGTCATCAACACCCGGGATCCCGGCGCCAACCAGAGCGACGGCGTGCAGATCCGTCAAGTGGCTACCGAATACAACGTAACCATGTTCACCGCGCTGGATACTGTCAAGGTGCTGCTGGATGTTCTGGAGGAAACCACCCTTACCATCTCCACCATCGATGCCTAAGGCAGGTGCAGCCATGAAACAAAGCTATTTTGATATTGTCAGCAACGAAGCCCTGACAGACAGCGTTTACAAAATGGTGCTTTCCGGCGACACCTCCGCCATCACCGCTCCCGGTCAGTTCGTAAATATTCAGCTTGACGGTCTTTTCCTGCGCCGTCCCATTTCCGTGTGCGATTATGACGGCAGCACCCTGACCATCATCTACAAGGTAGTGGGAAAAGGAACAGAAAAGCTTAGCGGCATGAGTGGCGGAAAGCTGGACATTCTTACCGGTCTGGGCAACGGCTACGACCTTTCCCTCTCCGGCGACCACCCCGTTTTAATTGGCGGCGGCGTTGGCGTGCCCCCCATGTATAACCTTGCCAAGAACCTGATTGCTCAGGGAAAGCAGGTTTCTGTGATTCTTGGTTTTAACACAGCGCGGGAAATCTTTTACGAAGACGCTTTCCGGCAGCTTGGCTGTCAGGTCACTGTCACCACAGTGGACGGCAGCTACGGCGTAAAGGGCTTTGTCACCGACGCGCTGAAAGACATGGATTACACCTATTTCTACACCTGCGGCCCGGAGCCTATGCTGAAGGCTGTTTACAAGGCCTCCTTAACCTCCGGCCAGATGAGCTTTGAGGAGCGGATGGGCTGCGGTTTCGGCGCTTGCATGGGTTGTTCCTGCAAAACCCTCACCGGCTACAAGCGCATCTGCAAGGATGGCCCGGTGATGAAGAAGGAGGAGATCTTATGGGAAGCTTAAAAGTAAATCTTTGCGGCATTGAGCTTAGCAATCCCGTAATTCCCGCCTCCGGTACATTCGGCTACGGCTATGAATTCGCAGAGCTTTATGACATTAACGAGCTTGGCACATTCTCTTTCAAAGGAACTACCAAAGATCCCCGATTCGGAAACCCCACTCCCCGGATTGCAGAATGCCCCAACGGAATGATTAACGCCGTTGGCCTGCAAAATCCCGGCGTGGAAATGGTGATCGCCCAGGAGCTTCCCAAGCTGAAGCAGTGCTTCCACAAGAAAGTCATGGCCAATGTTTCCGGCTTTTCTGTGGAGGACTACGCCTACACCTGCCAGTTACTTGATAAGCAGGAGCAGGTTGGCTGGCTGGAAGTGAATGTCAGCTGCCCCAATGTCCACGGCGGCGGCATGAGCTTTGGCACTCAGCCCGAGGCCGCCGCTGAGGTGACCCGAGCGGTAAAATCCGTCACCACCAAGCCGGTGATTATCAAGCTTTCTCCCAATGTCACCGACATTGTTTCCATCGCCAAGGCCTGCGAGGATGCGGGCGCCGACGGCATCAGCCTGATTAACACCCTCCTTGGCATGCGCATTGACCTGCGGACAAAAAAGCCGGTAATTGCCAATAAAATGGGCGGTTTTTCCGGCCCCGCCATTTTTCCGGTAGCCGTGCGGATGGTTTACCAGGTAGCCCACGCAGTGAACATTCCCGTTGTGGGCATGGGCGGTGTTTCCAGCGCTGAGGATGTCATCGAAATGATGCTTGCCGGCGCAACCGCCGTTGAGATTGGCGCTGCCAATCTGGTCAACCCCTACATCTGCCGGGATATTATCCGGGATTTGCCGGATGTCATGACAAAATACAGAATTGAAAATCTATCAGATATTATAGGAGGCGTATTGTAATGGGTAAAGATGTCATTGTTGCCTGCGATTTTTCCAGCGCAGAGCAGGTATTTGCGTTTCTGGACAAGTTTACCGGCCGCAAGCCCTTTGTAAAAATCGGCATGGAGCTTTTTTATGCCGAAGGCCCTTCCATTGTTAAGGAAATCAAGGCCCGTGGTCACAAGATTTTCCTGGACCTGAAGCTGCACGACATTCCCAACACCGTAAAGAAGGCTATGTCCGTCCTGCGGAATCTGGATGTGGACATCACCAATCTCCACGCCGCCGGCACCACCGCCATGATGCAGGGCGCTCTGGAAGGTTTGACCCGGGAAGACGGTACCCGTCCCCTGCTGATTGCCGTTACCCAGCTGACTTCCACCGACCAGGAGACTATGGAAAGAGATCTTCTGATCCACAAACCCATTGACCAGGTGGTTATGCACTACGCCGAAACCGCCAAAAATGCAGGCCTTGACGGCATCGTATGCTCTCCTCTGGAGGCCGGCAAGGTACACGACCGCTGCGGCAAGAATTTCCTCACCGTTACCCCCGGCGTCCGCTTTGCCGACGGCGATGTGGGCGACCAGAAGCGGGTTATGACCCCCGCAGCCGCCAAGGAAATCGGCTCTGACTACATTGTGGTTGGCCGGCCCATCACCGCCGCTGCTGACCCTGTTGCCGCCTACGAGCGCTGTGTCGCGGAATTCGTAGATTAATCAAAATTTAAGGAGAAGCTTATGGCTGATTTTCCTGCGATCCATCCTGATAAATGTCCATTTTGC
>JAFTMB010000080.1 GCA_017452605.1 Oscillospiraceae bacterium | reverse complement strand
TTTTGCAATACGCCATATTCCTGCCGGACAGTTGCCCGGCTGTCTTTTTAAATGATATGCAGCGCAATGAGCACCTGCACTACTACAAACGCCACATAAATGCCCAGCAGCGTCACGCCCTGCCAGCGGCGCAGCTTGCCCTTAATAAGTGCAGGCAGCGTCATCAGCGCCATAACGCCCACCATCAGGGGAATTTCCAGAACCAAAGAGGTGTTCTGGCCGAAGATGGTGCTTCCTTCGGGAACGGTAAAGGGAGATACAGAAACCGCAACGCCGGAAACCAGCACCAGATTGAAAATGTTCGCGCCAATGATATTGCCCAAAGAAAGGGCGCCATGTCCCTTGGCAAGGGCGGTAATGGCGGTGACCAGCTCCGGCAAGGAGGTGCACAGAGCCACAATGGTAACGCCCACCACCTCGGTGGGAATGCCGGCCATGGTAGCAAGGGATACGGAAGAGCCCTCCAGCATATCCGCGCCAACAGCAATCAGCGCCGCACTGACAACCAGCACAACAATGTCCTTCACAAGGCTTCCGCCTTCCGCTTCTTCCTCATGCTCTTTTTCACCCACGGGATTTTTGAAGCCCTGACGAATGGTCAGCACCATATACACCGCAAACACGCCCAGCATAACAAAGCCCAGCCAGCGGTCGAACCGGCCGAAAATGTAGGCTGCCACCATGTAAATCGCCGCCGAGGCAAAGAAGAACACAATGGGGGTGGTGATGGCCTTTTTGTTCACGGGAGCCGGACGGATGGCAATGGTCAGCGCTGCAATCAGCGCGGTGTTGCAGATAATGGATCCGATGGCATTGCCGTAAGCAATGGCGCCGTTGTGATTGACGGCGGCGGTTGCAGATACCATTACCTCCGGCAAAGTGGTGCCGATGGAAACCACGGTTGCGCCGATGATGATTTCCGGCACACGAAAAAATTTGGCAATTCCAACGGAACTGTCAACAAACCAGTCGCCGCCCTTAGTCAGCAGTACAAGACCAACAGCGAACAAAGCAAGAGAACCGACCAAAGTGTCGGTCAAGCCGTTATACCAGGCAAAAAAAGCATCCAGCATATTAAAACTCCTTTTTGTCAAACTATTCCTAATTAAATCACAAATCCGAAATAATGTCAACTTGTTTTGCCCCGCCTGAGCCGCGTCATACAGTTGACATTTTCGCCACAAAAAACTATAATGGGAGCATAACATATTAAAGGAGTGTATTCCCCATGTACCACCGTATGACAATTGCCGGTCTGGAGCGGGATTTGCCCATCTGCCCGGTAAACGAGCATTTATATATCGCCGGATTTGTTATTTTCGGCGACCAGGAGCTGACCGTCGCCTGCGCCAAGGAACTTTTGGCCAGAGCTCCGGAATATGACTACATTATCACCGCCGAAGCAAAGGGTATTCCCCTGGCCCACGAAATGGCCCGGCAAAACGGCGACAAAAAGTACATCCTGGCCCGGAAAGCTCCTAAGCTTTATATGAAGGATATTTTTAGCGTCAGTGTCCATTCCATCACCACCGCCAAAGAGCAGACCTTATACTTAGACGGCGCCGACGCGGCCATGATGAAGGGCAAGCGGATTTTGGTAGTGGACGATGTAATTTCCACCGGCGAAAGCCTTTCCGCTTTGGAAGCGCTGATTGAAAAGGCCGGCGGCGTTGTCTGCGGCAGAATGGCCATTCTGGCAGAGGGTGATGCTCAGGACCGGGACGACCTGATTTATCTGGAAAAGCTGCCTCTGTTCCACCCCGACGGAACCGTTATGGAATAATTTTCTTCACCCCGGAGAATCCTCCGGGGTGTTTACTTTTCAGGTAGCTTGTGATAAAATGTAAAAAACTATGTATGTTGGAGCGTGTCATGGAATACGATCTTACTTGTTTGAATATTGATCTGGACATTATCGCCGATAATTTTGCCCGGGTGAAGCAGCTTTCCAAGGCCAAGGTGCTGGCGGTGGTCAAGGCGGATGCCTACGGCCACGGCGCCATCCAGATTTCCACCCTTCTGGAGCCGGAGTGCGACTATTTTGGCGTTTCCTCCATCCAGGAGGCTATGGAGCTGCTGCAGGCCGGCATTCAAAAGCCGATTCTGATTCTGGGCTACACCCCGGTCAGCGCCTATCCCATCGCTGTGCAAGACAGCGTCCGCATGACCATTTACGATTTTGACGATGCCAAAGCTTTGTCTCAGGCTGCTCAGGCGCTGGGCAAAACCGCCTATGTTCACTTAGCTGTGGACACCGGCATGGGAAGAATCGGTTTTCAGGCCAACAGCGAAAGCGCCGACCTTTGCGTAAAGATTTCCCGGCTGCCCAACATCTGCGTGGAGGGTCTTTTCAGCCACTTCGCCACTGCCGACTGCCCGGATTTATCCCAGGCGAAAGCCCAGATGGAGCTGTTTGACAGCTTTGATGCCATGCTGAAGCAGCGCGGCCTGATTGTTCCCATCCGCCACATGGATAACTCCGCAGGCCTTATGAATTTCCCCGGAAAGTATGAAATGGTGCGCTCCGGCATTGTTACTTACGGTATGTACCCCAGCAAGGCTGTAGACCCCCAGCTGCTTCCCGTCCGCCCTGCTTTGCAGTGGGTCAGCCGGGTCAGCCATGTCAAGCGACTGCCTGCCGGAAAGCCTATCAGCTACGGCGGCACCTATGTTACCTCCAAGGAAACTGTCATCGCCACCGTTCCCACCGGCTATGCCGACGGCTACCGCCAGAGCCTTTCCGGCCGCTTCTATGTGCTCATTCGCGGCAAGCGGGCGCCTATTGTAGGCCGCATCTGCATGGACCAGCTGATGGTGGATGTTACAGACATTCCCGATGTGCAGGTGTTTGATTTGGTCACCCTGGTGGGCACCGACGGAGCCGAAACCATTACCATGGAAGAGCTCTCCGCCGCCGCCGGCAGTTTCAACTACGAATTCGTCTGCGGCGTTTCCCGGCGGGTTCCCAAGGTATACTTCCAAAATGGCAGGCAGGTGGCCCATGTGCACCATCTGTTCAGCAATCGGGTAAAGAAGGGATAAGTCATGCGCAAGGCCCTGTACATCCTGATCCCCCTGCTGGCAGTTTTGCTGGCGGCATCGGTGGTTCTGGTTTGCCTGCTGCCACGGCCCAATCAGCCGGAGGCGTCTTCTCCCTCGGATTCGGGCCCTGCAACCCAGGAAACCTCCTCCCCCACCACCCAGCCTACCTCTCCGCCTACCCAACCCACTGCCCCTCCGGTGACGAAGGTATCCACCGCCACCATTGGCTCCACCGGCGACATTTTGCTTCACAAGCTGGTGATTCAATCCGGCTACGACAGCGCCACCGGCGGCTACAACTACGATAATATCTTCAGATTTTATCAGCAGTACGCATCCCAGGTGGATTGGGCGGTGGCCAATTTGGAGGTCACCCTCTGCGGCAACGATAACGGCTATCCCTACAACGGCTACCCCAACTTCAACGCCCCCGACGCCATTGTGGATTCCCTGAAAAACGCCGGCTTTGATATGCTGCTGACCGCCAACAACCACAGCTACGACACCGGACACACCGGATTTTTGCGCACCCAGCAAATCATCGCCGACCGGAATCTTTCCCACATCGGCACCCGTGCGGAGGAAACCGATGCTAATTACATTGTCAAAGAAATTAACGGCATTTCCGTTGGCATGGTTTGCTACACCTATAATACCGGCGTATCCGCCAGCGGCGCAGTTTCCTTAAACGGAATTCCCCTTTCTCAGGCAGATTCCAAGCTGGTCAATTCCTTCAACTACCGTAAGCTGGACAGCTTCTATGAAAGGTTATCTGCCCAGATGCAGGAAATGAGAGATTTGGGCGCTCAGGCGATTATGCTCTACATTCACTGGGGCGATGAGTATAACACCACCCCCAACGCCACCCAAAAGAAAATGGCGCAAGCGCTTTGCAACCTGGGTGTTGATGTTATCGTGGGTAACCACGCCCATGTGATCCAGCCCGTTGAGCTGTTAACAAACGAGCAGGATGAAAGCAAGAAAACGGTGTGCCTCTACTCCATGGGCAACGCCGTGTCCAACATCTTCAAGGTCAGCCACTTCCCCGTGGAAACCGAGGACGGCCTGCTGTTTCAGGTGACTTTCGCCAAGTATTCCGACGGTACGGTTCTTTTGGAAAGCGCGGATGTGCTTCCCACCTGGGTCTACCGCTATTACAGTGAAAGCGGCACCCGGATGTATACCATTCTTCCTCTGGATGAAAACCCGGAAAGCTGGCAGGAAAATATGCAGCTTACCGACAGCATACTGAAAAAATGCCAGGCTTCTCATCAGCGCACCATGGGGTTGGTAGGCCCAGGCCTGACGGATGTGAACAACTGGTGCCGTCAGACCCAGGCGGCGGTTGAAAAAGCCCTTGGAGTCATCAATTAAACAACAACACCGGATGCCAAGGCATCCGGTGTCTTTTTTTACTGCTTTCCCTCTTTCAGCAGGTCTTCCACGGTGATTCCCTCAAAGAAATCGTCAATCATCTTATCCAGCCTATCCCACATGGGCTTGGTCTGGCAGCAGGTGCTGCGGGAGCAGGCGGCAGGCCCCTGGCTGGTGCAGGATACGGCGGCCAGAGAGCCCTCGGTCAGCTTCAGGATGCTGCCGATGGTGTACTGGCTGGGGCTGCGGTTTAACCGATAGCCGCCTCCCTTGCCGTGAACGGCATCCACAAAGCCTGCTTTGCTCAAAACCGTCATGATGGATTCTAAGTATTTCTGGGAGATTCCCTCGGCCTCGGCAATTTCCTTCAGCGGCACATAGGCATCCTCCCGCTGGGCAAGACCCACCATCACCCGCAGGGCGTATCTTCCCTTCGTTGATACAATCATAGCTTACTCACAGTGGTGGCAGTGTTCGCAATCGGGAAACTGCTTTTTGTCGTAGGGGATGTTGTTGCGGTCGAAGTAGTCCTTCAGGGCGTTTTTGATAGCCTCTTCTGCCAGCACGGAGCAGTGCATCTTGTGGGCAGGCAGACCGTCCAGGGCCTCGGCAACTGCCTTGTTGGTCAGCTCCATTGCCTCGTGAATGGACTTGCCCATAATCATTTCCGTTGCCATGGAGGAAGACGCGATGGCGCTGCCGCAGCCAAAGGTTTCAAACTTCACATCCACAATAATGTCGTTTTCAATTTTCAGGTAGATCTTCATAATGTCGCCGCATTTGGCGTTGCCGACCTCGCCTACGCCGTCGGCATCTTCAATCACACCCACATTTCTGGGGTGGGTGAAATGGTCCATAACTTTTTCGCTGTAAAGTGCCATGGTAATTCTCCTTTTACAGAATATAGGTTCGTTTTCCCGTCTGCAAATCACGCCAGACAGGACTCATGTTTCTCAACGTCTGCACCACCTGGGGCACGACTTTCAAAATGTGATCCACTTCCTCTTCGGTGTTTTCCTCGCACAGGCTCAGCCGCAAAGAGCCGTGGGCCACATCATGGACTCTGCCAATGGCCAGCAGCACATGGCTGGGGTCTAAAGAGCCGGAGGTGCAGGCCGAACCGGAGGAGGCGCTGATACCCTGCATATCCAGCATCAAAAGCAGGCTTTCGCCCTCGATGCCCTCAAAGCAGAAGCTGACATTGCCGGGCAGACGGTTTTCTGCATCGCCGTTGAGGGCGCTATGGGGAATTTGACCCAGGCCGGCAATCAACTTGTCCCGCAGGGCAGCGACCTTCTTGCTGTTGCTGTCGATATTGGTGCAGGCTTCTTCCAAAGCGGCTGTCATGCCGCAGATAGCAGCTAAGTTTTCCGTACCTGCCCGCTTACCCCGCTCCTGAGCGCCGCCCTCAATCACATTGACAAGGGGCAATCCCCGGCGGCAGTACAGCGCGCCCACGCCCTTGGGGCCGTGGAACTTATGGGCAGACAGGCTGAGCATATCAATGTTTTCCTTTTTGACATCAATATGCAAATGGCCAACCGCCTGCACAGCGTCGGTGTGGAACACAACCCCCGCCTCTTTGCAAACCTTGCCGATTTCCGCAATGGGCAGCACCGAGCCGATTTCGTTGTTGGCGTACATCACGGTTACAAGACAGGTGTCCTCCCGGATGGCGTCCTTTACCTGCTGGGCGGTTACATTGTGGTTTTCCTTCACGTCCAAAAGGGTGATTTCAAAGCCCTCTTTTTTCAGCTTTTCCAGAGTGTGCAAAACTGCATGATGCTCAAAAGCTGTGGAAATGATGTGCGTTTTTCCCTTTTTCTGACCCATGCGGGCAGCGGAAATAATGGCCTGATTGTCCGCCTCACTGCCGCCGGAGGTGAAATAAATCTCCCGGCTCTCACAGCCAAGGCAGGCAGCCACGCGGCTGCGGCAATCCTCCAGCACTTCTTTCGCCTCCTGGCCAACTGAGTGCAGACTGGAGGGATTTCCGTAAATTTTTTCAAAGCAAGGCACCATAGCGTCAATGGCCGTGCGGCTCATTTTGGTGGTGGCTGCATTATCAGCATAAACAAACATATAAAATCCTCCATGGAAATAGGGTTTCTTTGTCGCCTGTAATATACCACCATTTACCTACTTTGTCAATAGGTAGAAAGAACATTCTGATACCTTATTATAATTGCGACGAAAATATCCATTTCCTCCCTGTTTTTTCGACTTTTTCAGCGGTTACGATAGGCACGCCATTGGAATATTAAAAGAGCAGACGAAATGGAGGGCAAGAAAATGAAGAAATTGACAAAATACATCCTTTGTTTGCTGCTGTGTTACGCCTTTCTTCCGGTGACCGCAGCGGCAAAGGAGTTGATTCCCGTAGGCAAGGTGGTAGGTTTGGAGCTGCAGGAGGGCAGCGTCAGTGTTGCCGCCTTTGATGAAAGCCAGGCAAATCCATGTAAGGCGGCAGGCATTCAGGTTGGCGACCGGATTTTGGAGATCAACGGCAATCCCATCCGCTGCGCCGAGGATATTCGCCAGGCTCTCAACCACTCCAAAGGCACGGTGACCATTCACATTGACCGCAGCGGCAAGGAGTGCACCTATTCCTTAGCGCCCCAAATCACCCGGGATGGTCCGAAGCTGGGCCTTTACCTGCGGCAAGGCATCACCGGCATCGGAACGGTGACCTGGTACGACCCGGAAACCAAAGCCTTTGGCACACTGGGGCACGGCGTTAACAATTCTGAGGGCGAGCTGCTTCCCATGGTAAAGGGCAGCGCCTATTCCGCCCGGATTCTGTCTGTGAGAAAGGGCAAGTCCGGCGACCCGGGTCAGCTCATGGGGACAATCGAATCCCGCACCCCCATTGGGTCGCTGACGAAAAACACCTTGCAGGGTGTGTTTGGCATCGCCGATGTTCCTTTCCAGGGGCAGGCTATGGAGGTTGCCGATGCCGCCCAGGTGCAAAACGGCAAAGCTGTGATTCTTTCCACCGTGGAGGGCAGCGCCGTTCGGGAATATTCTGTGGAAATTTTGAAAATTTATCCGGCAGGCAGACAAAACGGCAGAAATCTGCTGCTGCGGGTGACAGACCCTGCCCTGCTTTCCGC
>JAFTMB010000079.1 GCA_017452605.1 Oscillospiraceae bacterium | reverse complement strand
TGTCGTCACGAACAAGGCCGTGAATCAGCACCGTGTGGAAAGGCGCTGTGTCAGTGTGCTCCAGGCCGGAAACGATCATTCTGGAAACCCAGAAGGTGATGATGTCATATCCGGTAACCAGCACATCAGTGGGATAGAAATGATCCAAATCCTTGGTTTTATCCGGCCAGCCAAGAACCTCAAAGGGCCACAAAGCGGAGCTGAACCAGGTGTCAAGTACATCGGGATCCCGTTCGATGTTGGCACTGCCGCACTTTTCGCAAGCTACAGCATCTTCCCGGCTGCAGGTCATGTGGCCGCAATCGGCGCAGTACCAAACAGGAATCTGATGACCCCACCACAGCTGACGGGAAATGCACCAGTCACGGATGTTTTCCATCCAGTTCATGTAGTTCTTGGTGAACCGCTCGGGAACAAACTTGGTCTGTCCTTCCTTGACGCACCGGATGGCTTCCTCTGCCAGGGACTTCATCTTTACGAACCACTGGGCAGAAATGATAGGTTCAACATCATTGTGGCAGCGATAACAGGTGCCCACATTATGAGAGTAATCCTCAATCTTAACCAGATAGCCCTGCTCCTGGAGGTCCGCAACAATTTGCTTTCTGGCTTCATAGCGGTCAAGACCCTCGTATTTGCCGCCCAGCTCATTGACCTTGCCGTTATCGTCCAGCACCCGAATGACTTCCAGATTGTGACGCAGACCCACTTCAAAGTCGTTGGGGTCGTGGGCGGGGGTCATCTTTACGCAGCCGGTGCCGAATTCCATCTCGGCGTAATCGTCGGCAACCACGGGGATTTGCTTGTTCATCAGAGGCAGTGTGACGGTCTTTCCAACAATGCTCTGATACCGCTCATCCAGGGGGTTGACGCAGATGCCAGTATCGCCCAGCATGGTTTCAGGACGGGTGGTGGCAATAACAACCTCTCCGCTGCCATCGGTAAGGGGGTAACGGATATGCCACAGCTTACCAGGCTTGTCCACATATTCCACTTCCGCATCGGAAAGGGCAGTGACACAGTGAGGACACCAGTTGATAATCCGGCTGCCCTTATAAATCAGGCCCTTTTCATAAAGGGAAACGAAAACCTCGCGTACTGCCTTGGAGCAGCCTTCATCCATGGTGAAGCGGGCTCTGTCCCAATCGCAGCTGGCGCCCAGCTTCTTCTGCTGCTGGACAATACGGTTGCCGTACTGATGCTTCCAATCCCATACACGCTCCAGGAACTTTTCCCGACCCAAATCATAGCGGGTCAGGCCCTCCTTGCGGAGAACCTCCTCCACCTTAATCTGGGTGGCAATGCCGGCGTGGTCGACACCGGGTACCCAAAGGGCGTTGTATCCCTGCATTCGCTTAAAGCGAATCAGGGTATCCTGCAAGGTTGCATCCATGGCGTGACCCATGTGCAGCTGACCGGTAACATTGGGTGGGGGCATGACAATGGTAAAGGGCTTTTTGCTTTCGTCAGCTTCGGCATGAAAATAGCCGCCCTTTTCCCACATATCGTAGATTTTTGCTTCTACTTGCTGGGGTTCGTAAACCTTAGGCAATTCTCTGGGCATGTTACTACACTCCTTTACAAAAAAAGCCCTGAGCATAAACTGCTCAGGGCGAAAAGATTTCCGCGGTACCACCTGAATTTCCGAATAAAAAATCCGGACACTTAAAAGCTATAACGGGCGCACCCGCGCTTTCCTACTCATCATTTCAAAAAGCGAGCTCCGGGGCGACAATCTGCATCCGTTCCAATGCCCTTGCACCAGCCGGACACTCTCTGAATGGAACACTGGGTTGCAGAAACTCCCCTTCTTTGCATTTCTTAGGTTAAACTACCATATTTTTTCCGTCTTGTCAACTTCAAATTGGAAACAAGAGAACTTCTTGCATTTTTAACTATAGGATGATATAATCACCACATCTGACTACGATTGTGAGCTGATCATATGAAACTTTCCCTGGTTGTCCCCTGCTATAACGAGGCGGAAAATGTGGCTGCATTTCAGGAAGCCGTGATTTCCGCATTCCAAGGCTGCGGCTACGACTATGAAATCGTGTTTATTGACGATGGCAGTAAGGATGCAACCTTGCACAACCTCAAAAAGCTTTACGCCGCCCAGGCCTGCCCTGTAAAGGTGGTTTCTTTTTCCCGAAATTTCGGCAAAGAGGCAGGCATATATGCAGGCATTGAGCATGCCACAGGCGAATATATCAGCTTAATTGACGCGGACTTGCAGCAACGGCCGGAAATCGTGCGGGAAATGGTTTCCATTCTGGATGAAAAGCCGGAAATTGACATTGTGGCTGCCTATCAGGACCGCCGCAACGAGGGAAAGGTGCTTTCGTTTTTCAAAAAGGGATTTTATCGAATCATTAACCGATTGTCAGAGGTTACCCTCCACCCCGATGCCAGCGATTTTCGCACCTTCCGCCGCAGCGTTGGCGAAAGCATTTTGAAAATGGGCGAATATCACCGATTCTCCAAGGGCATTTTCTCCTGGGTGGGCTACAACACCCATTATATCCCCTACACCGCCTGCCAGCGTCTTGCAGGCACAACCAAGTGGAGCTTTAAAAAGCTGATGAATTATGCAATTGAGGGCATTATCGGCTTTTCTACCCGTCCCTTGCGGATTGCCACTTATCTGGGCGGATTAACTGCCATCGCTGCGATGATTTATCTGATTGTGGTGGTGCTGCAAAAGCTGCTTGTTGGTATTGATGTGCCCGGCTATGCCACGATTATCGTGCTGATTTTGCTGCTGGGCAGTATGCAGCTGATCTGCATTGGCATCATCGGTGAATATGTGGGCAAAACCTTTGAGCAAAGCAAAAACCGGCAAATATATATCGCCAAAGAAATTCTTGATAATAATAAAAGTGCTTCGGAATAAATCCGAAGCACTTTTTATTTTACTCTTCGTTATTCTTCTTTGCCTTCTTGAGAGCCTTAGCCTTAGCCTTCTCTTCCTGGGCCTTCTTGGCGGCAGCCTGAGCGGCCTCGGTGGCAGTTTCATTGGTGGACAGAGCCCACTTGGCAAACTCAATGCGAACCTGGTCAGCGCCGGTTTCCAGAACAAACTTCTCGTCCTTAACGCTGACAACCGTGCCGGTGATGCCGCCGATGGTGGTCACCTTGTCGCCGGTCTTCATGGAAGAACGCATCTTTTCCGCTTCTTTTTTACGCTTATTCTCGGGGCGGATGAGCAGGAAATAAAATACGCCAACCAGAACGAGCATCATCACAATGCTGCTGGTCATGTCCGCGCCGGTAACCTGCTGAGAAGTCTCAGCTAAGAAATTCCACATATTAAAGTTCTCCTTTGTGTTAAAATCGTTATCATTATACCATTGAACCGGGAAAAAGCAAGCAGAAATTAGATTCTCTGGCTTAATTTAACAGAATATTCATTTCGGAACTGACTAAAAGTGCCTTCGTCCAAAGCATTACGGATTTTCTCCATCAATTTATTTTAGAAATACAAGTTGTGCATCACACAAAGCCGCTGAGCAAGCATCTCCTCCGCAATAAACAGATGGCGGATATAGGCCTTGGAATAACGCCTGCAAACCGGGCAATCACATTTTGGGTCAATGGGCGACTCATCCAGCTGATACTTGGCGTTTTTCAGGTTGATAGAGCCCTCCCATGTAAACAGCCTTGCATGGCGGGCGTTTCTTGCAGGCATAACGCAGTCGAAGAAATCAACGCCGCGATACACCGCTTCGATAATATTGCTGGGAGTTCCCACACCCATCAAATACCGGGTCTTGTCTTTAGGCATGTGGGGTTCAACCGCTTCAATGATGTCATACATCTCTTCCGCCGTTTCACCTACTGCGAGGCCGCCAATGGCATAGCCGGGCAAATCCAGATCGGCGATCCGCTTCATGTGGTCAACGCGAATATCGGCGTATGTGCCGCCTTGATTGATGCCCCAGAGCATCTGCTGTTTATTCACGGTGTCCGGCAGGCTGTTCAGCCTTGCGTTCTCCGCTTTGCACCGCTGAAGCCAGCGGTATGTGCGGTCTACGCTTTTTATGACATATTCCCTGGGAGAGGGATTTTCAATACACTCGTCAAAAGCCATGCAGATGTCACTGCCCAAATTGGACTGAATCTGCATGCTTTCTTCCGGGCCCATAAAGATTTTCCGGCCGTCAATGTGGGAAGAAAAATACACGCCCTCTTCCTTGATTTTCCGCAAGGAAGAAAGGGAAAACACCTGAAATCCGCCGGAGTCCGTAAGAATCGGGCCGTCCCAAGTCATAAACTTGTGCAGGCCGCCCATTTGCCGCACCACTTTGTCGGTGGGTCTTAAATGCAAATGGTAGGTGTTGGAAAGCTCCACCTGACAGCCGATGTTTTTCAGGTCTTCGGCGCTCAGCGCGCCTTTGATCGCGCCTTGGGTGCCGACATTCATAAATACAGGGGTTTGCACAGTGCCGTGGGCGCAGGTAAATTCACCACGCCGGGCATTGCCCTCCTGCTTTTTCAGTTCAAACATAGTTACCTCTTTCTGTTGGGGTTATACAGAACATACATCATGGTTTGCTCATGGGTTCCCATTCGAGTTGTATAGTCGACGGTTGTGACATAGGTAAAACCGCATTTTTCGATCACCCGGCGGGACTGCTGATTATTAAGAAAATGTCCGCAGGTTAAATAATCGTAGGAAAGGGCATCGAAGCAGTATTTCGCCACAGCGTTGACCGCTTCCGGCATGAAACCGTTGCCCCAGTAGTCTTTACTGAGAACATAGCCCACTTCCCTGCCCTGCATACTCTCAGGAATGGAAATCCCATCCTCCCGGGCCTCCAGACCCAAAGAGCCGATGACTTTGCCGCTGTCTTTCAGCTGCAAAGCGAAGGTTTTCTTTCCTGCAATAAAGCCTGCAAGGATTTCTTTTGAAACTTCTATGGATTCATGGGGCTTCCAGCCTGCCCGCTGGCCTACGCCGTCGACTCTGGCGTATTCATAAAAATCCTCCAAATCGGATTCTTCCCAGGCTCTGATAATCAGCCGGGGCGTTTCCAATCGGATATTTGTTACATCAATAGGCGCAATCATATTATTCCTTTCCGTTACAGTATCAGCATCGCATCGCCAAAGCTGAAAAAACGATACTCCTCTTCTACAGCCTGACGATAGGCATTTAGAACCTTTTCTCTTCCTGCAAAG
The DNA here is from genome assembly GCA_017452605.1 of Oscillospiraceae bacterium. Taxonomy (GTDB): domain Bacteria; phylum Bacillota; class Clostridia; order Oscillospirales; family Oscillospiraceae; genus Faecousia. The sequence goes on along the minus strand of JAFTMB010000079.1, from coordinate 4,751 downwards.
GCAGAAACCAGCATCACAAGGGTACTTTCCGGCAGGTGGAAGTTGGTGATGAGGCCCTGCATAGCCTTGAATTCATACCCGGGATAAATAAAAATCTCCGTCCATTTGCTTCCGGCGGAAAAGCTTCCGTCCTCGTTGACAAGAGATTCCAAAGTGCGGCAGGAAGTGGTTCCAACGCAGATAATCCGGCCGCCGTTTTTCTTGGTTTCGTTGAGAATATCGGCAGTTTCCTGGGAAATCATGCAAAGCTCGCTGTGCATGTGATGGTCGGTGATCTTTTCAGCCTTTACCGGCCGAAATGTGCCAAGACCCACATGCAGGGTGACGAAAGCGGTGGCGATTCCCTTTTCCCGGATTTTATCCAGCAGCTCCGTGGTAAAGTGCAACCCAGCAGTGGGCGCGGCGGCAGAGCCGACTTCCTTGGAATACACCGTTTGATACCGCTCCTGATCCGCAAGCTCCGCTTTGATATAAGGCGGCAGAGGCATTTTTCCAAGACGCTCCAACACCTCCAGGAAAATACCCTCAAAATCAAATTCTACAATGCGGTTGCCGTCTTCTTTTACATCACGGACAACGCATTTCAGCTCACCGTTTCCGAATACAGCTTCACTGCCCACGGTCATTTTCCTGCCAGGCTTGCAAAGACATTCCCAGCGTTTGTTTCCCAAATCCCGCAAAAGCAGCACTTCCACAGCGCCGCCAGTGGGACGATGGCCCAAAATCCGCGCGGGCAACACCCGGGAATCGTTCATTACAAGACAGTCTCCCGGCTGCAAATAATCTAAAATATCGTAAAAATGCTTATGTTCCACTGCTCCGGACTGTTTGTCCAGCACCAGCAAACGGGAGGTATCCCGCTGCTGAAGGGGTGTTTGGGCAATGAGTCTTTCCGGCAGGTCATACCAAAAATCATGCGTGTTCAATGCGTATCCTCCATCTAGGCAACCTAATTCGTGATAAACAGTATACTCTAAAATCCCCCAATTTGCAACAAAGAAAATCCTCACAGCATAAACTGTGAGGATTTCATATTTAAGCTTTCTTTTTCTTGATGAAATACACAGCCGCAAATCCGCCTGCGCCAACAACAGCAATGCCAATCACAACAAATAAGATAACCGGAGGAGCCTCTTTTCCGTCGTGACTTACGGAGCCTCCCGAGGCTTGGGTTTGCTTGGTTGCGCCCTGGGTTTGCTCCATGGATTCATCCGGGTTGCCGGAGGGAGTCTGGTTTTGAGTGGCGTCTGTCTGTAAGGAGCTGCCAGTGGATTCTACGGGGTTGGTAGTTCCGCCTGGCGTGGTGGTCTGGGTAGGCTGAACCGCGCCCTGGGATTCACTGGGCTGGGTCTGGCCTGCAGAAGGCTGGGTTGCTTGGGTGGGGTTAGTGGATTGGGTCGACTGGGTGGCCTGGGTGGGTTGCTGATTGTTATTGGGCGTAGTTGGCCGAGGCTGAGTTGCCTGGGTCGACTGGGTGGGCTGAGGAGTGGGCTGAGAAGCAGGCTGGGTGTTCTGAGGTGTTGTTCCGGTGGTGGGCTGACCGGAATGATTACCAGAGAATGTAATCTGATGCTCCTTGCCAAGCTCAGAATAATTACAGTTAAAGCCATTAAAACCAAGGGCCTTGCCAAGCTCTACATATTGGCTCTGGAACCAATTGGCAAAATTGGCGCCGTGATAATGAACGGTGCAAACATAGGTGGCTGTTCCGCTGCCCTGCTGAGTAAGCTTGAAATAAGGGGCAATCTGCTGCGCGGTCATATCAGTGCGCATATCACAAATGCCTGCACCGGTGGTTTTCCTGAAATATGTCATGTCTTCATGTCCGCAGGAGGCAGGCAGGGATTCATTGGTAAAGTGGGTATCACTGATTTCGGCTTTGCTGATGTTAAAATACTCATGGAATAAATTCTCGCCCTGGTCATCCCAAGTGACATCAGTGTAAACGCACTTTCCATCCAGCCACAGAAGATTCCATGCGTGATTGACCAAAGAGCCGTTGGGGTCATAGGACTTACCTCTAATGTATGTACACCTGATGCCCGCCTTGTTCAGTAAAAGCTGATATGCCTTGGCGTAGCCTGCGCAAACCGCTTGATTAGCTACAAGAGCGCCGTAGGCCGTTTGGTGGTCGCCCACCTCCTTATAGGTCACCTTGCCTGCAACAAAATCGTGTAAAATTAAAGCTTTATCATAATTGGATGCAGAGGCGGGAATCTGGGAAAGGGCGGTGTTAACCACCTGATTCAGCTGATTCTGGGCGTTTGTCAACGCGGCAGACCCCTCTGTAACCACCTGACCGTTTACCCTATATGCGGCGGGAATAAACTGGGCAAGGTTATTGTTTACACTTAAGCTTCCGGTACCGTCAAACCAGAAGTACTCAGGATGGTCTTTCTGAACCATATCCAGAGCGAACTGAATATCCGGGCCGATGCTGTCGGGATTGTCAATGGAAATGGTAAAGGAAATACTTGCCTTTGCCAGACCGACACCCTCTTCCAGAGCAGCGTATGCTGCTTTTTGTCTGTCATTTGTCAGCTGGTTGTAGCCGTATTTGTCCGCGTCAGCTGCGCTGGCGGGGGCGATGAAAGCGCAAACAGAAAAAGCGATAATAAGAAGACTCAGTGCGATTGCAGATAATCTTTTCATGTTCTTCTCCCCTTTTAACAGTCTATATACAGTTATTATAAAATATATTACAGAATAATGCAACCGTTAGTTCACGCACAGTAATTTCTTCTTTTCATAAACTGATTTTGGGAGGGATTTGAATGAAGAAACCGTTATTTACCGGCGCCTGCACCGCGCTGATTACCCCGTTTCTTGACGGAAAAGTGAATTATCCTATGCTGAAAGTGCTGCTGAAGCGGCAGCTCGATGCGGGAATTACTGCCGTTGTTCTTTGCGGAACCACCGGAGAAGCGCCTACATTATCTGACGGGGAGAAGCTGGAAATATTTCGATGCGCAAAAGAATATATTGGCGGAAAAATGAAAATCATCGCAGGAACCGGCTCAAACTCCACGAAGCATGCTGTGGAGTTAAGCACCGCGGCGGAAAAAATCGGCGCAGATGGATTGCTTGTGGTCACGCCTTATTACAACAAAGCTACCCCAGAGGGCATAGTTGCCCATTACAAGGCAATTTGCGATGCGGTAAACATTCCGGTTATCGTCTACAATGTGCCGGGCAGAACCGGGCTGGACATTCCTGCAGAGGTCTATCCCCTGCTTGCGGAAATACCAAATATTACAGGCGTAAAAGAAGCCAGCACCAGTATAACAAAAATCGGGAAAATCATCTCCCTATGCCCAGGGCTTCCCGTCTGGGCAGGAAATGATGACATGATTACGCCTGTTATTTCCTTAGGCGGTCAGGGCGTGATTTCCGTATTGAGTAATGTTCTGCCCATAGAAACCCAGGGTATGTCATTAGCAGCATTGTCCGGAGATTTTGATACGGCTGCCGCCTTGCAATCCCGGCTTGAAAAATGGGTTGAATTTTTGTTCTGCGAGGTAAATCCCATTCCTGTTAAAGCTGCCATGGCTCGTCTGGGTTACGATTGCGGCGAATGCCGAATGCCGCTGACAAAACTTTCCCCAAAAAATATGGAGAAGCTGAATCAGTTGCTCAAATAAAAAACATCCCGCCGGATATTCCGGCGGGATAAAACTGTATTAAGCCAAAATTGCCTTGTGGAATACCTTTTTGCCCTTGCGGATCTTTACGCCCTCTTTAAGCATATCCTCGGTAACAACAAACTGAGGATTGGGCACTTTCTCATCATTGACGAATACACCGCCCTGCTCTACCAGCTGACGGGCCTGCTTGTTGGAGGGCGCGAGGCCACAGTGTACCATCAGGGTCAGAATGCCGATTTTACCCTCCTGCAGAGCATCGAGAGCAATCTCGGTGGTGGGCATATTGGAATCGTCGCCACCGCCGGTAAACAGGGCCTTTGCGGCGGCCTGGGCCTTCAGGGCCTCTTCCTCGCCGTGAACCAGCTTTGTCAGCTCAAAGGCAAGGATTTCCTTGGCGGTGTTCAGGTGAGCATCCTTCCAGTCTGCCATGGCGTCAATCTGCTCCAAAGGCAGGAAGGTCAGCATGCGGATGCACTTGAGGACATCGGAGTCCTCCACATTGCGCCAGTACTGATAAAAATCAAAGGGAGAAGTCTTGTTGGGGTCAAGCCAAACAGCACCCTTGGCGGTTTTGCCCATCTTCTTGCCCTCGGAGTTGAGGAGCAGAGTGATGGTCATGGCGTGGGCATCCTTACCCAGCTTCCGGCGAATCAGCTCTGTGCCGCCCAGCATATTGCTCCACTGGTCGTTGCCGCCGAACTGCATATTGCAGCCGTAATGCTGGAACAGGTAGTAAAAGTCGTAAGACTGCATGGGCATGTAGTTGAATTCCAGGAAGGAAAGACCCTTTTCCATTCTCTGCTTAAAGCACTCTGCCCGAAGCATATTGTTAACGGAGAAGCAGCCGCCGATTTCCCGGATGAAATCCACATAGTTAAGATTCAGCAGCCAATCGGCGTTATTAACCATCTGGGCCTTGCCTTCGCCAAATTCGATAAAGCGCTCCATCTGCTTTTTAAAGCAGGCGCAGTTATGGTCAATAACCTCTTTTGTCATCATAGAACGCATATCGGTTCTGCCGGAGGGGTCGCCAATCATGGCAGTACCGCCGCCAATCAGGGCGATGGGCTTATTGCCTGCCATCTGCAGCCGCTTCATCAGGCACAG
>JAFTMB010000078.1 GCA_017452605.1 Oscillospiraceae bacterium | reverse complement strand
GAGGACTTCATGGACCTTGTAGATCATGCTCTAGCAATAAGTGTGGGAATTCCCCCACTGAAGAACAAAAAGAGCAGCGAATGGAAAGCTAACCGAAAGCAACTACTCGCTGAGCAGAAGCGACAAAAGGCCATCGAAAAACGGCAAGCCTCTCAGCCTAAAACCGCCACCCAATAGGGTTGCCAAGCATTTGCTTGGCAACCCCACCGGTAGGATTTACGAATATCCAAAAACTCTTTGGATATTCGTAAGCACTACACCAAGCTATGAGACAGTTTATTATTTCAACCTAAATCCCGCTGCCTCATACCTTTGACGCTACACACATTATAACTTATAATACCAACAGAAAGGAGTACTCGATATGGACCTGCGCTTCTATCTGAGGAAGGAGGCATCTCATGTATAAGAGCATAGATGATCTCCCCATCACCTTCGGTCCTGCAGAGCTTTCTACGATCCTCGGCATCTCACGCAACAAAGCATATGAGTTAGCAAACAGAACCGACTTCCCGAAATACCGAGTTGGTAAGAAAATCATCATCAGCAAAAAGCATTTTATTGCATGGATGGACGCACAGTTTGGCGAAGCCGCCAGCGTCTCCTAACGGTTTTGATTGAACCCACAGTTGCCGTAGATTATAGTTGCTTCGAGTGCTGCCTTCGTGCAGCTTGACAACTCAATACTGCAAAATGCAATGCTTTTTGCTCGAAAATCTCTAAGGAGGATTTTACAATGAGCAAGAAGAAAGCAAATGGCGAAGGTTCCATCAGCAAACGGTCTGATGGCCGCTACATGGCCCGCTATACTGTTGATGGCAAACGCAAGGCTATCTACGGAGCAACCCATGAAGAGGTCAGAACCAAGCTTAATGAGATCCTAAACGAAATTGCCAAGGGACTCTACATCGCTCCCAAAAAGGATACCGTCGGAATGTGGCTTAAGGAATGGTTAGTAACCTATGCCCTTCCCACAGTAAAACAGTCTACATACATTTCCTATGAAGGTTATGTCCGCATCCATCTGGAACCGGAGCTTGGTAACACCAAGCTGACTGCGCTTACTACAGAGCAGATCCAGCGATTCTTTAATAAGAAGTATCGTGGCTACGAGGACAAAAAGGGACTCTCTCCCAAGACCTTGAAAAACATGTACAACATGTTCAATGCCACTCTGGAGCAGGCTGTCATTAACAATCGTCTGATCCGTAACCCCTTGCGTGGCGTGAAACTTCCTTCCGTCACAAAAAAGGAGATTGATATTCTCTCTGCAGAAGAACAGACACAGCTCCAAAAAGCTGCAACCGCATCTGCGGAGATCCCCGCTTTTGGTGTCATCTTCACCCTCAGTACTGGTGTTCGTTTGGGCGAACTGCTGGGTTTCCAGTGGGGAGATATCAATATGAAAAAGCACTCCATCCGGGTCAAGCGCACTGTTGGTCGCCTTCAGAAAGTAGACGAGGACGGCAAACTGCTGAGCAAAGAATCCGGCACAGCAACAACCGAGATCGTCATTCGTTCCCCTAAGTCCATTACTTCACAAAGAGAAATCCCTTTGTTCGATGAACTTTGGAACGGATTGATGGAATACAAGGACAAGCAGCGTGAGCTGTTCGATGCCTTTGGCGTAACTTTCAACGACAAGACGCACATCTTCTGTATGCCCTCCGGCAAGGTCTACGACCCCAGAACATACGAAGATCTCTTTAAGCGCACCTTGAAAGCTGCAGATCTTCCTGGCATCAATTTCCACGCCCTGCGTCACACCTTCGCCACAAGAGCATTGGAAGCTGGTATGGATGTAAAAGTCCTTTCTACTATTCTGGGTCACGCCCAGGCTTCCACCACCCTTAACCTGTATGCCCATGCGCTTCCTGATCACACAAGGGTCAGCATGGAAAAGATGCGCAGCTTATATGGCACAAGTTTTGACACCACCGAGGACGATGACGAGGATTACGAAGTCGAAAAAATCGCAGTTTGACACCAACGGGAAACCGGGAAATTCCTTATCCTGGACCTCTCCGTTGGTGTCAACGGTTTCTTGACACCGAAATCTGACACCAAAACGAATTTGACACCAAACCGCTTAAGAAACGGGTTGGTGTCAAACAGTGGTGTCAAGACAAGGCCTCCCGGCAAACACCAAATCAAAAGTTCCAACTTTTCCTTCCACTTTGAAAAGTGGAAAGGACGAACCTAAGTTGGTGTCGGTTGGTGTCAGCCAAATGGAGCAAAACACAAAACGGGCAAAAAAGTACCGCAAATCCTCGAAAAATCAAGAATTTGCGGCTTTTCTGGTTGCGGGAGGAGGACTCGAACCTCCGACCTCCGGGTTATGAGCCCGACGAGCTTCCAACTGCTCTATCCCGCGATATTAACTTTTCCGATACCTTTGGAAGTCGATCAAACCGGAAACACCTCCGGGTTATGAGCCCGACGAGCTACCAACTGCTCTACTCCGCGATATGGTGGGCGCACCCTCAAGTGCTTAGGTATTATATCACGATGACACCCCTTTGTCAATACCCATTTTTCCCCTCAGGAAAGGATTCCCCCTTTTCCTTTCTGCTATTCACAAAAGAAAAAGGGGCGCTAGGCGCCCCTTTTATTCACCTTAATTGCAGGCAGGCCACTTGGACCGCTCCCAGGATCTTCCCTTCAGCGTTTCCAATCTCTGCTCGTCGTTCATCGGCTCATCATAGATAGTATGGGTGTTGCCGGGCGTACCGTCAATATGCTTCCAGCCCTCTTCCAGCTTGATAAGCAGCCAGTAATGGGCGTTCCAGCCGTTGGCTGCGTCCTCAGAGCCAACCCTGGAGCCCTCCACCCAAATCAACTGGGTTTCGTAGCCTTTTTCCTCCAGCAGCGCTTTCAGAGTCAAGGCGTGAACATAGCAGTTTCCGTGTTTTTTCGTCAAACCCTGCCATACGGGGTCGTCGCCGCCCCAGGTATGGGTGTAGGTAATTTCCCGGACAAAGTTCCGGATCACCCTGGGATCGTCCGGCAGGGTTGCCGCCACCTGCCGTACCAGAGCAAGGGTATCCTCGGAATTGGGAGATACCTCCACCTTCCGGGTTTTCGTTGTCACATTGCCGGATCTATCCTTGGCTGTGTATGTAATGGTATATGTGCCGGCAGTGGTCAAATCCACCTTGCTGGCGTCGCAGGTAACCTCACAGACGCCGTCGCGCTCATCTGTGGCGGTGACACCGGAAAGATAATCGGGTTTCTTGTTCTTTGCCACCACCATATTGCCCTTAAAGCTGATTGCGGGGCCATCGGTATCTGTCACCACTTCCAGCTGAGTTTCCAGAGTCGTCTTGTTTCCGCTGGCATCGGACACCTGAATCTTCACCGTCTGGGCGCCCAGCGCGTTCCAATCCGGCTCTTTTACAAACTCCACAGCCAGTTCCCCGGAAATATCCTCTGCTGACTCCACGAAGCTCTGGGCCTGCAGGCTGTCGCCCTGATAGGTTTTGCCGGACTTCAGCACCACCTGGGGCGCTGTGGTGTCCTTAATTGTCACTGTGCAGGTTCGGGTATTCTCTCCGCTGACCGAGGAAATGGTGTAAACGCCTACGCCCCCTGCGTTGATTTTATCCAACTCCGCCTGGTCAATCAGGTGGGCATCCTCGGGGTTCATCAGCACCTGCTCCAGTGTCAGCTGCTGACCCAGTTCCAGGGTCACCTGGGAATTCATCCAGGAAAAGGACAGCGTACACTTCTGCTCTGTGGCATTACCTGCCCCGTCTGTCACCACGACGGTCAGCTTCACATCTTCATAGTTTTCCGGCTGGACATAGTTTTCCTTAAACGCATAGCGCAGTTCGGAAAAGTCCTCCGCCTGCTTAATAAAATCCTCCGGCTTGGGAACAAAACCAATGGCTTTGGTGAGGTTTTTCTCAAATTCCACTTTCGGCGCGACCGTATCCTGGATGTACAGCTTTACCGTTTCCTGCTTGAAACCGTATTGCAATGTGATTTCTGTTGCGCCGGTAGCAGCCCAGTTGACCTCCTGCAAATCCGTTACAAAGGAGGCGTATTCCTGCCGGTTGTTCAGCTTCAGGAAATGGTCAACGGTAATATTCTTCGTACCCAATTCCACTGTAACATCATGAAAATTCGGCTGAAGGTAACGCCATACGCCCCAGCCGGTCACCGCAGCCAGCACGACCGCAGCAATAATAATGATCGCGACAACAACTTTCTTTTTCATACAATCCTCGCCAAAGGTAAACTTTTTTCCTTAGGGTTTCCTCTGCAATTATACATGGTTTCTATCCTAAATTCAACTGTTTTATTCCGGTTCTTCCAGAGCATCTTTCAGCTTTTCCAAGGCCCGTTTTTCGATGCGGGAAACATAGCTGCGACTGATGCCCAATTTCTGCGCCACCTCCCACTGACGGCTGCTTTGCAGGCCGCAAAGGCCGTAGCGCATTTGGATCACTTGCCTTTCCTGGTCGGTTAACACGCTGCTCACCGCCCGGCGTACCTGCTCCAGCCGCTGCCGGGTGTGGATGGTTTCCAGTAAATCCCTGTCATCGCTGACCACATCCATCAGCGACAGCGCCGCGCCGTCTGTTCCCGTTTCAATATAATCGGAAAGGGACACATCCTGACTGCTCTTTTTCTGACTCCGGAAATGCATAAGAATTTCATTTTCCACACAGCGGGCGGCGTAGGTGGCCAGTCTTGCCCCTTTGCTGCAATCAAAGGTGGTAATCCCCTTAATCAGGCCGATGGTGCCAATGGAGATCAAATCCTCCTGATCCGATGCCTGGGCGTAGTACTTCTTCATAATGTGGGCCACCAGGCGTAAATTCCGCTCAATCAGTATATTTCTGGCCTCCAAATCTCCCTGGGCAGCCAGCTGTAAATAGTGCTTTTCTTCCTGGGCAGTCAAAGGCCGCGGAAAGCTTCCTGAGCTTAGTTGCAAGGAATACAGCAAGCTGCTGAGCATCAGCCACACTGCTGCAAGCATACATCCCACCTCCGGATTTAGCCTATTCGCCACAACTCGTCCTTATTCCGTCCAACAGGCAAAGGAATCTGCCGGAATTCTTCTGCTTCTTGAGCCCTTTTATTTGAAATTTCTTCCACATTCCGGTATTGTCTTTTCCGTCGTTCCGTGATAGAATGGAGGGTGAATGAAAAATCAAAGCCTTGCTTTTTCGCAACAAGGTCTTGACCCATTGAGGAGGAAATGAAAATGTTCAACCTAAGTCAAGCCACTATGTTACTGCTGAATATCTTTCTGATTATCGCCGTAGGTTACCTGCTGGGACGAATCACCATCAAGCAGGTCAGCTTGGGCTCCGCCGCTATTTTCCTGGTTGCGCTGCTGGTGGGTCATCTGGGCAGCGCCTTGCCCGAGTCCATGTTCGCCCTTGAAATGCCCAAGCTTCTGCAGAATCTGGGTTTGGTGTTCTTTGTGACCTCCGTAGGCTACATCGCAGGCCCCAACTTCTTCCGCAACCTGAAAATGAACGCAAAATCCTATGTGCTTTTAGGCGTGGTGATTATCGTCTCCAGCGCCCTGACCTGTTTTGCCATCGTAAAGCTTACCGGTATGGATTCCGGTCTGGCCGCAGGCCTGCTTTCCGGCGCGCTGACCAGCACCCCCGGCTTTGCCGCAGCCAAGGCTGCCGCAGGCGCTGCCGGCGAGGCTATGGTTTCCGTGGGTTACGGTATTGCCTATCCCTTTGGTGTCATCGGCGTTGTACTGTTTGTGCAGCTGATGCCCCGTCTGCTCCGGGCCGACATGGATAAGGAGCGTGCCTTGATCAGCATCAAGGAAGAAAAGCCCCACGCCGAAACCCTGAACAAAAAGCGCTTTGTATGCGAGGAATTCGGCCTTATGCCCCTGGCTCTGACCATCGTTCTGGGCATTCTCCTGGGCGCGGTGACCATTCCCCTGCCCGGCGGCAGCAGCTTCGCTCTGGGCAACACCGGAGGTCCTCTGATCGTGGCGCTGATTATGGGCCACTTCGGTCACATCGGCGTTATGGATATGTCCGTAAGCAACAAGACATTGAAGGTTCTCAGAGAGCTGGGCCTGATCCTGTTCCTGCTGGGCGCAGGCATTGAAGGCGGCAAGGACTTCATGAGAATCATCCAGGAAGAGGGCGCAATGCTCTTTGTTTACGGCGCGCTGATGACCACCGTTCCCATGGTGATTGGCTTTGTGGTTGCAAAATATGTGCTGAAGCTTTGCCTGTTCAACTCCTTGGGCTCCATCACCGGCGGTATGACCAGCACCCCCGCTCTGGGTTCTCTGATTAGCATTGCCGGCACCGAGGATGTGGCTGCAGCCTACGCCGCCACCTACCCCATCGCCTTGGTATTTGTGATTCTTGCCACTCAGCTTTTGGTGCTGTTTGCTTAAATAAAAACAACAAAAAACCACCGACGAAAGTCGGTGGTTTTTTATTATGCGATTATTCCTTGATGCGGGTGTAGTTGGGCAGCAGCTTGGGAGAAACGGTGTCGTCTTCCAGCTTAGCGCCCTGGCGGATTGCCTCAAACTCAGCCACATGGTCGATGTTCAGCGCGCCCACAGTGACGGACTTGGCTTTCGCCGCCGCATTGCGGCCTGCGTTTCTGCCGAATACGATAATATCCAGCAGGCTGTTGCCCATCAGGCGGTTTCTTCCGTGGATGCCGCCAACAGCTTCGCCGGCTACGAACAGGTTCTCAATATCGCTCTGGCCGTCGTCGGAAATCTTAATGCCGCCGTTTTGATAGTGCAGCGTGGGGTAAATCAAAATGGGCTCCTTGCGGATGTCAATTCCATACTTGCCGAACATACGCATCATAGCGGGAATCCGCTTTTCGATGGTGCCCTCGCCGCCCTTGATCTCGATCATGGGCGTATCCAGCCACACAGCCTCGCCGGCGGGGGTCTTCACGCCGTTGCCCCGCTGGGAGCATTCCCGGATAATGGATGCGGCGGACACGTCACGGGTTTCCAGGGGATTCATAAAGGCTTCGCCCTTGGCGTTAATCAGCATAGCGCCCAGAGAACGGACCTTTTCTGTAACCAGCGCGCCGAAAATCTGGGCAGGGAAAGCTGCGCCGGTGGGGTGATACTGGAGCGTATCGGGGTACAGCAGCCGCGCGCCTGCCCGGTATGCCAGCACCAGACCGTCAGCGGTAGCGCCATAGTGGTTGGAGGTGGGGAAGCCCTGATAGTGCAGCCGTCCTGCGCCGCCGGTGGCCAGAATCACGGTCTTGGCCTTTGCCACATACAGCTCACCGTTTTCCATATTCATGAGCACCGCGCCTGCGCAGTGACCCTGATCGTCCTTGATCAGCTCGATCGCGGCGGTGTAATCCAAAACGGGAATGTTGCGGTTGAGCACCTCATCCCGCAGGGTTCTCATGATCTCAGCGCCGGAGTAGTCCTTGGCTGCGTGCATACGCTTCCGGGAAGTGCCGCCGCCGTGGGTGGTGACCATGGTGCCGTCGGGCATCTTGTCAAACTCAACACCCAGGTTGGACAGCCACTGAATGGCCTCGGGAGCTTCTGTTACCAGCTTGTAAAGCAGATCCTTCTGAGCGGCAAAGTGACCGCCGCCGTAAGCATCCAGGAAGTGCTGAGCAGGAGAATCGTTGGGCTTGTCCGCAGCCTGAATGCCGCCTTCTGCCATCATGGTGTTGGCGTCGCCCATGCGAAGCTTGGTGACCACCATGATCTTTGCGCCTGCTTCATCTGCCTCAACAGCCGCAGAAGCGCCTGCGCCGCCGCCGCCGATGACCAGCACATCCACATCATAGTCGGGATTGCTCAAATCCACATTCTTTCCTGCCAGGCGGGACTTGCCCTGCAGCAGAGCAGCCAGCTCATGGGGAACTTTTTCGCCTGCATTGGGGCCAATCTCCAGCTTGGAGAACTGATCCTGCCGGAAGTCGGGGTGGAACGCAGCCAGAAGCTGCTCCTTTTCCTCAGCGGTCATACGCCGGGGATTCAGCTTGACATTTTCCGCTCTGGCGGCTTCCACCAGACGCATGGAGTCTAAAATATGTTGATCCTGATACATATTGCCGCCTCCCTTACTTTTCAATATCCCGGTGATTGTAGAGCTCCTTGATCTCCTCCAGAGGCTTGTTCATAATACTCTGGATCAGCTCTTCCAAATCACCCCGACGAATTTCTTCCACACGCTCATCCAAATGATCGCAGTGGGGAGCCAGGTACTTGCCGTTTAAGCGGCGGGCCAGCATGGCCACCTGGGGATGGGAGATACCTGCCGGGCAGCGGGAGGAGCAGATGCCGCACATGACGCAGTCAAAGGACTCCTCAGCGCACTTTTCGTATTCACCCCGCTGGGCGTAGGCAATGTACTGCATAACATTCAAGCTCTGGGGACAGGTCTTGGTGCAGGCATTGCAGCCGACGCAGGCGTAAATTTCGGGGTACAGCTCCATCATAATCCGCTCGGTGGGCTTGACTTCCTCGATGTTGTAGCCTTCCTTGATCAGCGGGAAGAAGGGCAGTGTCGCGATGTACATATTGTTCTCTACCTTGGTAGAGCAGGCAAGGCCGGCCTTCAGCTCCCGGTCACCGGCGATGCGGTAGATGGTTGCGCAGGCGCCGCAGAATCCGTTACGGCAGCCGCAGCCACGAACCAATTTGTAGCCGGAATATTCCATAGCCTCCATAATGGTCAGGCTTTCGGGAACTTCGTGCTTTTTTCCAAACAGAAAAATTGTTACCATTTGTTCCATATCCATCTCTCCTTAATACTCATCCGGCAGCTGATCCATTTGATCCAAACGGAAAACCGGACCGTCCTTGCAGACGTATTTGTCGCCGATGTTGCAGCGGCCGCATTTTCCAAGGGCGCACTTCATCTTCAGCTCAAAGGTGGTGTACACCTGGGTCTTGTCGAAGCCCAGCTCCAACAGACCTGCCAGGGTAAACTTGATCATAATGGGAGGGCCGCACATAACCACGGTCTTGGAGGTATCGAAGCCCAGCTCCTTTACGTAGTTGGGAACAAAGCCCACATGGCCGTCCCAGCCTTCCTGAGGATTGTCGATGGTCAGGTGGACATTGATGCCCTCCTCCTTGCTCCACTCCTCAATGATTTCGGCGTAGTCCACCAAATCATCCTTGCTTCTGGCGCCGTAGACGATGTCTACGCTGCCGTAGCGGCTGCGATAGTGACGGACATAGTTGATAACAGAGCGCAGCGGCGCAAGGCCGATACCGCCTGCAACGAACACCAGATCCTTTCCGGCAAAATCCGTATCCACAGGGAAGCCGTTGCCGTAAGGACCGCGGATGGTGATCTGCTGGCCGGGCTCCATGGCGTGCAGCCAAGTGGTGACACAGCCGCACTTCTTAATGGAAAACTCCATGTAGTCTTCGTTCGTGGGAGAAGAAGTGATGGAAAACAGGGCCTCGCCTACCCCGGGGATAGACAGCATGGCGCACTGGCCGGGGATGTGAATAAAGGGCTTTTTGCCGTCCACACCCACCACACGGAAGGTCTTGACATCCGGTGTATCGGTGCGAATGTCGGTGACAACGCCCAACACCGGGAACAGAGGATCATGCATCATTTGTTCTCACCTCCCAAGGTTTTTGCCACCTTCACAATGTTTGTGTGAACGGGGCACTTCTGCAGGCACCGGCCGCAGCCGACACAGCCGTATACGCCGCCGTAGTTGGACGGATAGTATACCAGCTTGTGCATAAACCGCTGACGGAACCGCTCTTTTTGGGTGGGGCGGTTGGTGCCGTGGGCCATCATGGTAAAGTCGGAGTACATGCAGCTGTCCCAGCAGCGGAACCGCTGAATTTCCTTGCCGTTGTTAAACTCCCGAATGTCGTAGCACTGGCAGGTGGGGCACACAAAGGTGCAGGTGCCGCAGCCCAGGCAGCTTTCGGAAAGCTCTGCCCAACGGGGATCTTTGAATTTTTCCATCAGATGCTCTTTGTCGAAACCGGTCAAATCCAGCTTGCCAAAGGGCAGCTTTTCCGCGATGGCGCGGATAGCTTCCTGCTGCTGGTGGGCAGCCTCTTCGTCAGCCTCCACCAGCTCCAATTCGGCAAGCAAAGCGTTACCCTTATCGGTGTTGCCACGGAAGTAGAAGGCGTCTGCCATCTTCCAGGCGGTAATGTCGCCGGCGGGGTCAGCCGGGTCAATGCCAAAGGCGGTGCAGAAGCAGGTTTCCTCGGGGGCGTTGCAGGCCAGGGTAATCACCAGGCCGTTGGCGCGTCTTGTTTTGTAGAAGGTGTCTGCCGGCTCGTCGTACAGGAAGACATTGTCGAGAATGTCGAAGCTGCGGCAATCGCAGGCGCGGACACCGAAGATGACAAAGCTTTCCACCTCATCTCTCTGGTCCACAATCTCGATCTGCTTTCCGCTGACCTTGAATTTCAGCAGGTTTTCCACCTGAGGGAAGAACAAATCCTTGGCGCTGCGGCCGGTGTTGAGCTTTTCTGTCAGGGTCATGCCCTCCATGTAAGGCAGGAATCTGGCCTGGGAAACGCCGTCGTCAGCAGGGATGTACAGCTTGCTCTTCTGGCTTACCTTGGCAAATACCTTGTAAATATCAGCAGCGAATACTTTTTTCATACCTTGCCACCCCTTTCATACACAACAGAGGGCTCGCAGTCGTCTGTGGTGAAGTTCATAAGCGGAGGCTTGGTGTCCATATCGCTGCCGGCCTGATACTCGCCGTAAAGCTCGTTGATGTCCCGGATGAACTTCCGGTTCAGCAGGTGCAGAGGAATATTCTGGGGGCATACACGGCTGCATTCGCCGCAGTCGGTACAGCGGGAAGCCACGTGGAAAGCCCGGATGATATGGAAGTTGTTTTCCTCAAAATCGCTGGCAGCTGCCTTTTGGGCGATGCCGGACTTATCGTTGTCAAACACGCACTTTTCGCAGGAGCAGGCGGGGCATACATTCCGGCAGGCGTTGCAGCGGATGCACCGGGAAAGCTCTCCTCTCCAGAAAGCGAAGCGCTCCTCGGGGGTCATGGCTTCCAGCTTTTCCACCATGTCAAAGCGGTGGCTGTCAGGAATTTCCTCGCCGTTTTCACCGATCATCTCATCGAACACCACAACCTTGCGGCTCTTGCAATGGACGCAGCGCTCCAGCAGAGCGTCAGCTTTGGCAATGGTCTTGTCGCCATAGAGAGTGGTGAGTTTTAAGTTTTCGCCGTCTTCCTCCACAGCGGTCACGCCGGTGATGCCCTTGTCACGGATCACATCCATGGAGCACATACCGTCGCAGGCAATACCAACCACATACACCCGATCCCGCCAAATGCGGTGCTCCTTAAGAAGCTGCTGGAAGGAATAGGAGTCGCAGGGCTTCAAAAAGACGGCAATTTTGCCCTCTTTCCGGCTCTCGGCGATTAAGTACTTGGAAAGGTTGGCTGCGCTGAAGACACTGTATTCAAAGGTTTCTTCAATTTCCTCCCGGCTGGTGAAGATGCCGGGGGTCAGATCATAGAAGAACTCACCTGCTTTCCAGCCCAGCACACGGTTAACAGTGCCGTTTTCCAGCAGTTCGATGGCTTTTGCCTTAATCATTTCGCGCATCGCAAATCCTCCAATCTCTTGTTTTTACCCAGCTTGGTGACGGTGTCCACAAACTCGTTCATGGTTGCAGCGAACTTTGCGCCTTCCGCCGCGGATACCCATTCCACTCTTGTCCGCTCCTTCTCGATGCCCAAAAAGTCCAGCATGGAGAACAGCAGGGTCATACGGCGGCGGGCGTAGTAGTTACCGGTGGTGTAGTGGCAGTCGCCGGGATGGCAGCCGCACAGAATCACGCCGTCAGCGCCCCGCTGGAATGCCCGGAGAATGAACATGGGGTTCAAGCGGCAGGAGCAGGGAATACGGATGATTTTTACATTGGCAGGATAGTTCAAGCGGTTGGTGCCGGACAGGTCGGCGCCTGCGTAGGAACACCAGTTGCAGCAAAACGCCACGATTGTGGGAGTAAAGGTTTCATTTACTTGCATATTGCATCTACCTCCGCCATAATTTGACTATTGGAGAAGCCCTGCAGATCCATAGCTCCGCTGGGACAAGCGACGGTACAAGCGCCGCAGCCCTGGCAGACCGCAGGATTCACAGATGCTACGCGGCGAATCAGTGTGGTGCGGTTGGGGCCACGGAATTCCTTGTCCATATAGGTGATTGCGCCATAGGGGCAGACCTTTTCGCAGGCCGAACAGCCGTTACACATCATTTCGTCAGACTTTGCCACGCAGGGGTTGCAGGTCAGGTTATCCTTGGCAAGCAGGCCGATGACCTTACTTGCTGCCGCGCCGGCCTGGGCAACGGTTTCGGGAATATCCTTGGGGCCCTGGCATGCGCCGGAAAGGAAAATACCGGCGGTGGGGCTTTCCACGGGACGCAGCTTGGGGTGCGCCTCGGTGAAGAAATCGTTGGTGTCCATAGAGGCGGTGAGCATGGTTGCCAGGGGGCGGGCGCTCTTGTCCGGCTCAATGGCCGCGGCCAGAACCACCATGTCCGCATCAATGTGCATTTGGCGGCCGCCCAACAGGTCAGAGGCCTGAACCTTTAATTTGCCGTTTTCGGGCGTCACCTTGCCCACCATGCCCTTGACATAGTGAACATCGTAATCCTCCACCGCCCGGCGGTAGAATTCGTCAAAGTTCTTGCCGGGGGTACGCACATCGATATAGAATACGTACACTTCCGTATCCGGGTACTTTTCCCGGGTGAGCATGGCGTGCTTGGCGGTGTACATACAGCAAATCTTGGAGCAATAGCTCTTGCCCTTTTCGCTGCTGTCGCAGCGGGAGCCTACGCACTGGACAAACACGATGGTGTGGGGATGGGTCTTGTCGGAGGGGCGCAGCAGAGTGCCGCCGGTGGGGCCGGCTGCGTTCATCAGCCGCTCGTACTCCAGAGAAGTGACCACATCGGGGCTCTTGCTGTAAGCAAACTCATCAAACTTGTCCATGGAAATGGGATTGAAGCCGGTAGCTACCACGATTGCGCCGTACTCCTGCTCAATCAGCTGGTCGGTCTGCTTGTAGTCAATTGCGCCTGCCGTACAAACCTTGGAGCAGACGCCACACTTGCCGGACTTGAGCATGGAGCAGTAATCAGCGTCGATGGTTGCCACCTTGGGAATTGCCTGGGCAAAGGGAATGTAGATGGCCCGGCGAGTGTCCAGACCCAGATTGAATTCATTGGGAACCTTCTTCTGGGGGCACTTTTCGGTACACAGACCGCAGCCGGTGCACTTGGTTTCATCCACATAGCGGGCCTTTTTCCGGATGGTAACATGGAAGTTACCCACAAAGCCCTTAACGGCTTCCACCTCGGAGTAGGAATAGATTTTAATCTTCTCGTTCTGGGCCACATCCACCATTTTCGGTGTCAGAATACAGGCAGCGCAGTCGAGCGTGGGGAAGGTCTTGTCGATTTGGGACATCTTGCCGCCGATGGTGGGCTTTTTCTCCACGATGTCCACTTCAAAGCCAGCGTCGGCAATATCCAGCGCGGTCTGAATACCGGCGATACCGCCGCCGATGACCAGGGCGCGCTTGGTAACGGGGCTCTGGCCGGCAGTCAACGGCGCATTCAAATGCACCTTGGCAATGGCGGCGCGGCCGAGAATAATGGCCTTTTCCGTGCCGGTGAGCTTGTCCTTATGTACCCAGGAGCACTGCTCGCGGATATTGGCGATTTCCACCATGTAAGGATTCAAGCCTGCCTGCTGGGCAGTCTTGCGGAAGGTGGCTTCGTGCATCCGGGGAGAGCAGGAGCAAACCACGATACCGGTAAGCTTATGCTCCCGGATGGCGTTCTGGATCATTTCCTGACCCGCCTGGGAACACATATACTGATAATTGGTGGAAATTACCACGCCGGGTTCCATTGCCAGAGCATTGGCGACGGCTTCCACATCTACGGTTGCGGCAATGTTAGAGCCGCACCAGCATACAAATACACCAATTCTTTGCAATTGCCTTCACCTCATTTCATATACTTGCGCAGAGCGCTGGTAATGGCCTGCTGAGGCAGCTCATCATCCAGCAAAGCGGGAATGGCATCAGGCTTTAAGTGATTGTTTTCCTTCTGCCGAACCACCGCCATCCGAACCGCTTCAATGAGCCTTGCAGGCTCTACGCTGCGGGGGCAGCGCTCCATGCAGGCAAAGCAGCTTAAGCAGTTGTAAATGCCCCGGGAGTTCAGGAGCTCTTCCAGTCTGCCGTTTATCACCATGTCCACAAACTGGTGGGGATGAATGTCCATCTGGTCAAAAGCAGGGCAAGTTGCGGTGCATTTACCGCACTTCATGCACTTCTTCGGATTTGCGCCGGAGATGCGAATGACTTCTTGGGTCAAGTTTTTTGTTTCCATCTTATTTCCCTCACTCCAGTCCCAATGCCTGCGCCAGAAGCTCAGTGAAGTACTTCACCGGCAGGGGGTTTTCGGCATTTTGTGTCAGGTTGTACAAGCAAAGAGGACAAGCGGTAATCAGCATTTCAGCGCCGCAGGCGGCGGCGTTGTCCACCACCGAGGTGGCCCGCTTTTGGGCCTGGGGCTTGTTTTCCAGGGTCTGATAGCCGCCGCAGCACTCGTTTCTCTGGGCGTAGTACACCGGGTCTGCACCCAGCGCCCGGATAAAATCCTCCAAAATGGTGGGATTTTCAGGGTCATCCATCTGCATCTCCTTGCCGGGACGCAGCAGCAAACAGCCGTAATAAGCGCCGATTTTCTTGCCGGTCAGGGGATTTTTCACAGCGGCGGCAATGTTATCAAAGCCGACTCTGTCCCGCAGAACCTCCAGGTAGTGCAAAACGGAGGTTTCGCCCTCGTAAGGGGTATCCAGCTTTAAGTACGCGTTGACCTTGCTGCGAATATCCTCGCGGTTAGCCAGATCGCCATTGACCCGCTTAATGACATGGTGACAGGCGGAGCACAGGGTAACCAGCTCCTGACCCTTATCCCGGGCGGCAACCAGCGCCCGGACAGAGGACAATCTGGTGGCGATTTCGTCGGTCGCCTGAGGATACACCGCGCCGCAGCACTGCCAGTCCTTAAGTTCGTCCAAGGTAAAGCCAAGGGCCTGGGCGCAGGCCCGGGCGCTGATATCCAGCTCCTTGCCCTTGGTTTTTAAGGTGCAACCGGGAAAATAACTGAATTCCATGGGATAGCCTCCTTAAATCATCTGCTCCGGATGGAACACTTCGTCAAATTTCTCTTCCGTTAAGAAGCCCAGCTTCACGCAGGCCTCCTTAAGGGAGATGTTTTCCTTGTAAGCCAGCTTTGCGGTTTTTGCCGCGTTTTCATAGCCGATGTAGGGGTTGAGGGCCGTAACCAGCATGAGAGAATTGTGCAGGTTGTGCTTCATCTTCTCCCGGTTGGCGCGAATACCCACCACGCAGTTGTCGTGGAAGGAAACCATGCACTCTGCCAGCAGACGGGCGGACTGCAGGAAGTTGTAAGCCAGCACCGGCATAAATACATTCAGTTCGAAGTTGCCCTGAGAGGCGGCAAAGCCGACGGTGGCATCGTTGCCCATAACCTGAACCGCCACCATAGTAACCGCTTCGCACTGGGTGGGGTTGACCTTGCCGGGCATAATGGAAGAGCCGGGCTCGTTTTCGGGAATGAAGATTTCACCCAAGCCGTCTCTGGGGCCGGAGGCCAGCCAGCGGACATCGTTGGCAATCTTCATCAGGTCAGCCGCCAGGGCTTTTAAGGCGCCGTGGGCGAAGACAAGCTCATCCTTGCTGGTCAGTGCGTGGAATTTGTTGCCTGCAGTGCGGAACTCCTTACCGGTCAGATCGCTGACCGCCTTGGCAACCGCCACATCAAAGCCCTTGGGGGCATTTAAGCCGGTGCCGACGGCGGTGCCGCCCAGCGCCAGCTCTTTCAAAGGCTTCAGGCTCAGGCCAATCAGCTCCACATCTCTCTCCAGGCTGGAGCGCCAGCCGGAAATTTCCTGGCTGAAGGCGATGGGCGTAGCATCCTGCAAATGGGTACGGCCGGACTTTACAACGCCTTCGTTTTCCTTTTCCAGCCGCTTGAAGGTTTCAATCAGCTTCTGCGCGGCGGGCACTACCTTGTCCTCCAGAGCCAGCACCGCCGCGATATGAATAGCGGTGGGGAAAGTATCGTTGGAGGACTGGGACATATTAATATCATCATTGGGATGGAGCAGCTTCTCCCCTGCTATTGCATTGCCACGGTTTGCAATGACTTCGTTGGCATTCATGTTGGATTGGGTGCCGGAGCCGGTCTGCCAAACCACCAGGGGGAAATGGTCGTTAAGCTGGCCGGAGATCACCTCATCGCAGGCAGCGCAAATGGCCTTGCACTTTGCCTCGGTCATCTTTTCCGGCTTGCACTGGATGTTGGCCAGCGCCGCTGCTTTCTTCAAAATACCAAAAGCGTGGGTAATCTCCCGGGGCATGGTTTCCAGGCCAACGCCAATCCGGAAATTCTGACAGCTTCTCTGGGTTTGCGCGCCCCAAAGCTTGTCTGCGGGCACCTGCAGCTCACCCATGGAGTCATGTTCAATGCGGTAATTCATTCAAACGCCATCCCTTCTGTTTTGAGCCTTATGATCGCTGCGCAGCTGCATCCGTTTCCTTGTGAAATGGATATAGCTTTACAGTCTAACCATCTTCTAAGCATTGTACCATACTGTCGATTTGTTTTCAAGGGCTTAGGGGGCATATCGGTAAAAATTAACCGATATTTTTTTGCCGTTTTCGGAAAATCTCCCTTTCCTTTTCCTTCCAGTTCCTCTGTTTCTGCCTTTTCGGCTTTGGCCCCCTCTCCTTGCCTCCGAAAATGATTGACTCTTTGAACCAAGTATGGTAAATTAACCCCACTGCGTAACTAAAAAACCTGAGATAACGCACCCTTTCGGAGGATTCTATGAAGCTGGATTTTATGTTCTTTTTCAACGCCCTTTTTCTGGGCGTGGGACTGGCTATGGACGCCTTTTCCGTATCTCTAGCCAACGGCCTGCATGAAGTGAAGATGCGCCCGGGTAAAATGGGAATTGTGGCGGGTGTATTTGGCCTGTTTCAGGGGTTGATGCCATTGCTCGGCTGGGTCTGCATCCACACCGTTGTCCAGTATTTCCGCGCCATAGAAACCCTGATCCCCTGGATTTCCCTGGGTCTTCTTGGCTACATCGGCGTAAAAATGCTGCTTGACGCCATTAAATGCGGCGAATGTGAAGACTGCCGCCAAAAGCTCACTGTATCCGCCTTGCTGATGCAGGGCGTGGCTACCTCCATTGACGCTCTTTCCGTAGGCTTTACCATTGCCCACTACGATTTTCTTTCCGCCGCCCTTGCCGCCGGGCTGATTGCCGCCGTTACCTTCCTGATTTGCTTTGCAGGCATTGCCATCGGCAAGAAAATGGGCACGAAGCTAGCAGGAAAAGCCGGCATCTTCGGCGGCATTTTGCTGATTTTCATCGGCATCGAAATTTTCGTAACCAGCTTTTTCTAAACAAAAAAGGGAGGCGTTGCCTCCCTTTTTTCACGCTCTGATTGCTTCGTATACCAGCACCTGGGTCTGGGAATAACTCTGCTGCAGCATTTCCCGGAACACCTCCACCGGGTCTTCCAGGCCGTAGGCCATCACAAGGTGACTGTCCACCCGGGCGATGAGCAGCTTGTCCGGGTGGCCGCAAATCCAGAAATTTTTCTGGATGTTCTCCTCCCACTGCTTCGCCGTTTCCTGGTACGCCGCGTCCTGAGAAAGCTCCACAATTGCGCCGGTAAAAATGGTGCCGTTCATCAAATGCACCATAGACGCTCCGCTTTTTACCGCCTCCAAATGCTCCTCGGGAAACAAAAACCGATCCGCAAGCTCCTGGGGCTTGGCCATATTCAAATCCCCGGGAATATCCTCCGCCGGATTTTCCATAGACCCGCCGAAAATGGAAAACTGATTCTCCGCAGGATAGCTCTGCCAAACCTTCAGCAGAATCTCTCCGCCGCTGGTCTGGGGAGTCATCCAGGGCAGCGCCTGGGTCTGGCGGGTGGGGTTCTGGGTTTCCCGGGTGCCGGACTCCGTCTGAGTGGGAACCGGGGTCTGGGGGGCGCAGGCTGTCAGCAGCACCGCCGCCAGCAAAATCCAAATTGCAATTTTCATATTTTCCTCCCGGAATTCATTTTCTTAACAGAATACCCTTGTTTTTCCTTTTCTATTCAGAGGCTTTTTTTACTAAAATCCCCTTGTTTCGGAAAAACTGGAATAGAAAAAGGGGTGAAGCGTATGCTGGTGTCCGGCATCCGGACAATTATTTTCTATATCGCGCTGCTGGTAGCCGTACGGCTGACGGGAAAGCGGCAAATTGGAGAAATGGAAGCGTCGGAATTTGTGGTTACCATGCTCACCGCAAACTTAGCCACCATCCCCATGGAAGACCTGGAAATGCCCATTTACGCAGGGCTTATTCCCCTGGCCATTGTGATTTCTCTGGAGGTTTTGCTGTCTATCGTGTGTCTTCACTCGGTAAAGCTGCGAAGAATATTATACGGCAAGCCGGTGATTCTCATTGAAAACGGGAAAATCCTCCGCAAAAACCTGGCCGCCACCCGGGTCAGCCTGGATGAGCTGACGGAGCTGCTCCGGGGCAAGGATGTGCTGTCGGTAGACACGGTGCAATACGCCATTTTGGAAACCAACGGGGAGCTTTCCGTGTTCGAGTATCCGGAATTTCGCCCGGCAGATGCCCAGACCGCCGGTCTTTCTCCCCAGCCTCAACACCTGCCCTACACCCTGATTGCCGACGGCTATCTTTACCGGGAGAACCTGAAGCTGATGGGCAGGGATGAACGCTGGCTGCAAAAGGAGCTTTCCAAACACCACGCCACCCAAAAAACCACTTTGCTTCTAACCCTTGACCACAGCGGCAAGGTGCTGTTTATTCCCAAAAGCTGAGAAACGCCCCGGCAAAACCGGGGCGTTTGCATTACATATTGGCTTTGATGGTGGAAATGAGAATATCTCCCGCCACTACCCGGTCTTCTGCGGCAAAGCCTTCGGCAAAATTATCTGAATACAGCACCTGGGCGTTGGGAGGAAACTCCTCATCCCCTTCCCAGACCAAAATCTGCATTTGATAGCCGCCGATGAAGGAGAATTCGTAGCCCGCATCCCCATGGCCTACCTTTTTCGCTCCCATTTTCTCGCAGGCTGCTGTAAATGCAGGCACACGGGTGCCAAAGGTAAAGGCTGCCCGGGTCAGCACACGGCCGGTGTAGGGCTTGATGTACATCTCTCCCCAGGGCATTTCCCGGAAGGTTTTCCACGCCCCGGTGGAAATGACTGCCTTTGCCTCCAGCAGGTAGCGCAGCAAAAAGGTTTGGCAGCTTAAGGGAGGAACCGGGCCGCCATCAACGGCGGAAATGGCGTAATCCGGGTGGGAAATGGCATATTCCCGGCCTAAAAGGTTTACATAAAATTCCTTGCCGTCCCACTTCACATCCGGAAGTCTTTGGACAGCTTCCGCGGGGTCCAAACCCCGGAACAAGCCCTCGTAATAGGAAAAGGGCACTTCCTCTTTGTTATTTTCTACCACCATATCAAATCTCCTGCACACTGTTGGGGAACAGCCGGCTGTCGGTGTGGGGAATGAAGCAGGCTGCCACAAAGCTATCCATGTATCCGGGGTAAGTAGACAACTCCAGGTAGGTCATATTCGCGCCGATTTCGTGGCACTTCGCTACGGCATCGTCGCTCATAGCCATGGCGTAGGCGCCGGACAGAGAGGAATTTCCGATGTAGTGGAATTTCTCCAGCTCCACATCCGGCAGCATGCCGATATTGACCGCGTTTTTCATGTTGATTCCCGAGCCGATACCGCCGGCAACATACACCTTGTCAATGCAATCCACCGTCATATCCACGCTTTGAAGCAGCGTGTCAATGGCGGAGAAAATGGCGCCCTTGGCCCGGATGAAATTGTCCATATCCACTTCGTTGATCGAAACTTCCCGGCCGGTTTCCGTTTCCCCGGGGAACGCCAGAATATAGCGGCCCATGCCATGCTGATCCCGGGCAACCCGCTTGCCCTCCCGGACAAACAGGCCCTTGGCGTTGATAATACCGCAGCGGTACAGCTCCGAAATAATGTCGATAATGCCGCTGCCGCAGATGCCCACGCATTTTTGGCCCTCTTCTCCGATGATGGAAAGGGTGGGCTCCATGGTGGCCTTGTCAATGGTGCAGGCTTCCACCGCGCCGTCGGTTGCCCGCATACCGCAGGAAATGTCGCCGCCCTCAAAGGCAGGGCCTGCGGAGCAGGCGCAGCTCATCAAAAACTCCTGGTTGCCGAATACAATTTCTCCATTGGTGCCCAGGTCGATAAACAGGCTCATTTCCTCCTTGTTCCAGAATCCGGCGGACAGGGTGCCTGCGGTAATATCGCCGCCTACATAAGAGCCGATGTTGGGGGCAATCACCACCTGGGCATTGGGATTGGCAGGCAGGCGCAAATCCCCGGCAGTCAAGCCGTCCCAGCTGAAGAAGCTGGGGATGTAGGGGTCCATACGCACCGGCTGGGCATCCACGCCCACCAGAAGATGGTTCATGGTAGTGTTGGCGCCGATGCTCAGGCGCAAAAGGGCCCGGGCGGAAACGCCGGCATGCTTGCACAGATTGGCAATAATGGGATTTAATGTCTCTTTTACGATGGCATCCTGCAGCTTTTTCTTGCCGCCGGGCTTATCCTGCTGAATGATACGGTTGATGACATCCGCGCCGTAGCGAATCTGTCCGTTGCCGGAAGAGCCCTTTGCCAGCAGCTTGCCGGAGGTCAAATCCACCAAAACCGCGGAAACGGTGGTGGTACCAATGTCAATGGCGCAGCCGACAATGGCGGTATCCTCGGGGGCGGAAATCTCCATACACCGGAAGGTATCTCCTGCCAGCTCACCCTTGACACACACAGTAAACTCATTTTCCCGCAGCACCTGGGCCAGCCGCACCATGACGCCGTAGGGAATGTGCACATTCTGAACTCCGGCTGCCTCCTGAACGGCCCAGGTAAGCCTCTCATTGTCGGGCATGGTGTCATCCTCGGTGGGTGCAGACATGCTCAGCGCCAGCGACCGGAAATTGTTGGTAAAGGAAATGCCGGCGTTTTTAAGCTCCCGCTGGGCATTTTCAAAAATCGCCAGTTCCTGCTCGGAGGAAAGGTCTGCCGTCTTCATGCGGGACTGATAAGCGCTGGCAATATCCGGCACGAACACCGTGCAATCCCCCAGCACCTTGCTGTTGCAGGAAAGCCGCCAGCCCGCCTCAAATTCCTCCTCGGAAATATGCCGGGAGGGAATGGTTTCCACCTGACCCTCTAAGAGCTTTACCCGGCACTTGCCGCAGGAGCCGTTGCCGGAGCAGGGCGCGTCGATGGCTACATTACCCCGGCGGGCCAGTTCCAGCAAATTATCTCCAATGTTACATTCCATTTCCACGGGGGCTGCCCCTTCAATTTGGAAGATTACCTTTGGCATACCAAATCCTCGCTTTTTCTTCTCAATTTTGGGTGTATTATATCACAGCTTCCCACTTTTGTCTACATCTGTGGAGCATGGAAATACCCCGCCGCGCAATGCGCGGCGGGGTAAAAAGCAATCGTTACATCAGAGGCTCCAGGCCCAGAACGGGATGGTTCTTCTCGGTCAGCCAGCTCATCAGCTCTTCACAGTCGCAGGTGACGGTTTCGTCAGCCACCATGTCGGTGAAGTTATCAATGCCATAGAGCTCCTTGGCGGTCTTGTTCAGCCGCTCGCCCACATCGTCCTTCAGTTCCTTGGGCATCCACACAATTCTCTGGATACCGCCCTCGGCGACAACGAACTTCTTGGAGGAAATGAAGTGACGGCCATGGCCCATGTAGCCGGGAGTCTGGACACCGCCGCCGGTGCAGCTTGCCAGCTCGCCGAAGGTCATACCCGCGGGGGTCATGCCCTTGTATTCCCGGTTGACAACAATCACACCGTTGGAAACGGGCTCAATGCCGCAGATACACTCGAAGCAGCCGCAGGAGGTCATGGGGTCTTCCAAAATGGAGTACAAGGTAACGGTTTCCACAGCGCCATGAGTAGCGTCAGCGATGGCCTTATCCACAGATGCGAACCGGCCGGTACGCTCATCGGTGCAGCCTTCCTTCAAAATGGGCTGGCAGGGACCGTTGGGATCCAGCTCGTTGGTGGCCTTGGCATCCAGCCAGCTAACGGCACCGCACAGACCCAGACGCTCGGGGGTGACCACGCAGCAGTGGGCAGGAGCGAAGGACTGGCACAGGATGCAGGTGTAGTAACGGTCAACGGACTCGTCGGTCATGGAAGCCAGGCGGTCATCCCGCTGGGCGTAGCGGGGCATGGCGATCTCG
>JAFTMB010000077.1 GCA_017452605.1 Oscillospiraceae bacterium | reverse complement strand
CACGCCCCGTTCCCACTTGGATATTGCTTTATCGGTGATACCCAGTTTTTCTGCCAACTGCATTTGTGTTAAGTTTGATTTCTTTCTGCACTCGGCAATAAATCTTCCGATTTTAATTTGGTTCATAGGCTGCCTCCTTTCGCATACAGTGTAACCGCTATTTCGCACAAAACACACCTACCATTGGTTTAGTGAGGAGAAATAAACCTATGGTAGAGTGAAAATTGACCGTCAAATTCAAGTTTATCGGTGCGTTCATTTTACTCATTACGCTTTATTTTGCTTTTTATTAAAGCGCTTATGAGCATAAAAATCAGGCCGATGGCGAGATAAATGCCGCTGTACCACAGAAAATCCGGTTCGCCCATTTCAAAGCACAGCCACACTCCCGCCAAAAACAGCGCCGCCGCGACGACGGGAAGCGACCACAGCTTTTTCATATCCCTGCCTGCAAAAGCGCCGCAGACTGCGCAAAACAAGGGGTTAGCGGCAAAAAACAGGATAAAACAAACCCCCATGGCATCCCAGCCCGCCAGCGTCACCGCCAAAAAAGGGCCGCCAACCATCAAAACCAGGGCCGCCGCGCTCCAGCCGAACCATTTTTTCATGCCGCTACACTCCTTTTTCCGGCTGCAGCCGGGCGATTTCCTCGATTGTGCTTTCTTTTACCCATTTGCCAAAGGCCTGGGATTCCATGGACGGAATATAGCCTAAATTCCGATACCCCAGCTTGGTCAGCAGACCCATGCTCGCCCGGTTTTCCGGGTGGGTAAAGCTGATGAATTCCCAATCCGGCGCCATTTCCCGCAGCTTAAGGATTAGCGCGGAAAGCGCTTCATAGGCGTAGCCCTGGCGATGATGCTTGTAGGAAAATGTGTAACCCAGGGAAATAGTCTCATCATTGGGCATGACCACAATTTCGCCAATCAGACCATCCGTAGCTTTCAGCGCCACTCCAATCAGGCACGGCTGTTGCAAGGACAGGGTATCCTCCCCACGGCGGCAAATCATCTGCTCAATTCCCGGCAGGTCCTTTGTCTGTCCCCGTTGGTAGCGGGAGCAAATTTCATTATTTCTGTAATCAAACATCTCTCCGGCATCGCCGGGCACAACATTTCGCAGACGCAACCGCTCAGTTTCCAGAAAAATCATGGGTTTTCCTCCCCGGGATATTCGTTACAAAAACATTATACATCACTTTCTCCCTGCGCGCAACAAAAGCGGCTGCTAAGCAGCCGCTTTTGGGTTTATTTTTCAATTCTGCTTTCCACTTTGGTCAGCGCGTCGGTCATGGCAAGGTACAGCTCCTCCGACACCGCGCCGATATACCGGTCTTCATAAGCCTGCACTGCCTCCCGGATTCGCAGCATCCGCACCCCGGTTTCGTCCTCCACCCGGAAAATAGGAATGGCGTCAAAGCCGGTGATGGAGGCTTCTCCGGTTTTGGCGTTTTTGGTGATTTCCAAATCCAGCAAAACAGAATAGTCTGTGCCGGCATTTTTGCCGTCACCCAGCAAATCTCCCAGAGAATAGGCGACAAACATGCCCGTTGCCTTGTCAAAGCCCATGGTTTGCACATAGTGGGAGTGAGTTCCCACCACTGCGTCCGCCCCCAGCTGGGCAAACAGCTTGACGATTTGGGTCTGGGTCTTGCTGATTTGGGCGTTCAGCTCGCTGCCCCAGTGGAGCATGGCGATGGTGATATCCGGCTTTTGGGCCGCCACCGCATTCATAACCTGAGTAATGCCCTCCGTGTCCACCTTTTGATAGGTGCTGCTGTAGTCCGTGTAGAGCAGATTGACGCAGTCCTCGCTGCCGGCAGGCAGACCCCTGCCGTCCATACCCTTGGTAAAAGCCACCAACGCAATCCGCACGCCCTTGACTTCCCGAATGATATAGCCGCCGGATTTTTGGAACTGCTGGCTGTCTGCATAAGTTCCCAGACTTTGCAGGCCTGCCTTTTTGATGGCGGAGAGTGTGGATTGCAGACCCAGCAGGCCGTTTTCCACAGATTTGGAGTTGGCTGTCTGCAAAATGTCCACGCCTGCGTTGCGCAGATTGCTGAGCAGCTCCTGGGGAGCGGAGAAATTGGCTTCGCCGTAGGGCGCGCCAACCAGATTGCCTTCAAAATTTACAGCTGTTAAATCCGCCGCCGCCAACACCGGGGTGACATCCAGCAGCATATCGGAAAAATCGTAGCCACCCTGGGTCACACCTGCGGAAATCACACTCTGGCTGGCGTTGACATCGCCGCCTGCCACGAAGTGAATCACTGTATCCGGCAGAACCGTTTCTTGCGTAGGCTCTGTTGGCTCCTTTTCAGGAAACAGGTCTTCCCACGTGGGCAGGGTAAACCAGCCGCGGCCCAAAGCCACGCCCAGTACGACGCCAAGGGCAACCGCAACCGCCATCAAAACCAGCAGGATTTTGACTCTGCGGGAAAAATATCCCCGCTGCCAATACCTGCGCTTATTCTCTTGGTCTTTTTCAAAGGCCATGGCTTCCTCCCGCTAATATTTCTTGCCCATTATTGTACACCATATTCCCGCATTTAACAACCCCTGCCGCCAAAAAAGCCGCCGTAAAAACGGCGGCTTTTATTGGTAAGTAAATTACATATCGAAGGGTTCCATACCCAGAACAGGGTGGCCAACAGTGCCCAGGAACTCCAGCAGCTGCTCGGGATCCTCGGTGCAGATGGTCTCGTCGGCGACCATGTCGGTGAAGTTCTCTACGCCGTACAGCTCCAAAGCAGTGGCGTCCAAACGCTCGCGAACCTGCTCCTTCAGCTCCTTGGGCATCCAGACGATACGGCCGGGGCCGCCTTCGGCTGCGATGAACTTCTTGGAGAAGATGAACTGCTTGCCGTGACCCATAAAGCCGGGGGTCTGAACACCGCCGCCGGTCATGGAAGCCATGTCGGAGAAGCTCATACCCAGAGGCGTGATGCCTGCATGCTCACGGCAGGTGATAACCACGCACATGGAGCAGGGCTCCACGCCGCAGATACACTCGAAGCATCCGCAGGAGGTCATGGGATCTTCGAACAGGGAGTACAGAGTCACGTGCT
>JAFTMB010000006.1 GCA_017452605.1 Oscillospiraceae bacterium | reverse complement strand
GTCTTAGTTTGTCTCACATTATTCAATTTACAAGGTACAGCGCTTCCCGCCAGACGGTCAGCTTGTTAATACTAGCACATCGCACAATCTTTGTCAAGAACTTTTTTCACTTTTCACAAAAATTATTTTCAATTGCCAGATAGAAGAATTATCTGTTGAAAGCTTGCTTATGATAACAAAGGAATGGTAATTTGTCAATAGATTCCATTCCCTTTTTTTGACTTTTTTCACCCTCCCATAATTAGTGTTAAAATGCTCCCGCAAACCCTAAATATCGTAGGGTTTCACGAGAGCAATTGCTGTTTTCTGCGCAAATCGCACAAATGCTATTTCTGATTTCTTTCATCCAGGGGGTTTAGTTTATGGTCTCTTCTTTTTACCTTCCACATTTTCTTACGCAGCAGCGCCGGTTCATAAGGAACCAGATAGGGCACACCAAAGCTTTTTAGTCTTACCAGGTGAAGGACAAGTGCTGTCACGCCGATGACGATTCCCAATACACCAAGAAAGGATGCAAGCACCGCAATCACAAATCTGCAAAGACGAACTGCCCCTGCCAAATCTCTGTTTGGCAGGACAAATCCACAAACGCCGGTGATGCTGACAGTGATCAGCGCCATGGGGGCAATGAGCCCAGCCTCCACTGCTGCAGTGCCTACCACAATGCCGCCGATAATGGAAACGGACTGGCCGATGCTTTGTGGAAGATGCACCCCCGATTCCTGAAGCAGCTCAAAGGCAATCAGAAGCCCCAGCACTTCCCACATGGAATCGTAGGGTGTAACACCGTTACTCTCCTCAATCATGCTGCGAAGCATTTGAGGAATCCAGTCCATGTGAAACATAGTCATGGCAATAAATACCCCGGGTAGCAGCAAACCGATCAGAAACGCTGCGTAACGAAGCACGCGCACGCAGGAGGCGGTAATATAATCCCGGCTGTAATCTTCCGGGGAGTCCATTAAATACCCCAAGTCCACCGGGGTCAGATAACCGATGGGAATCCCATCAACAAAAAGCCCCACCCTGCCCCGGAGCAAACCGTAGCAGAATTTATCGGTACGCTCTGTATACTGAATCAGGGGAAAAGGTGTGGTTCTTGAGCCGGTGATATATTCTTCCACAGCCGAGGGCATAATCATGCCGTCAATATCAATAGATGAGAGCCTCTTTTTCATTCTCTGCACCAGCTTCTCATTTGTCAGCCCGTGAATCCACACCACTGTCACATTGGTCAGCGAGCGCCTGCCTACCTTTGTTTCGTAAAGACGCAAATCCGGTGACCTGAGATGCCTGCGAATCAGGCTTGTATTGGTTCGGACAGTTTCCACGAAGGCATCCTTCGGCCCTTTGACGGAATGCTCCAGATCCGGCGGGGCAATCCCCCGTTTCTCCCCCGTCTTGGTTTCAAAGGCAATCGCCCCTGCCCCGGGAAACAGTACCACGCAAAATCCGTTTACCAGCATATAAGCAACGCTGTCCAGATCCTCACAAACCACCGCAACGGAATTGACAACGCAGTTCAGCGCGTTACGGTACAGTTCCTCCATGGTCTGCCCCCGCAGCTGCTCCATAAGGGGTTTCATCACATATTCGGAAATGTCGCCGCCGGAGGTTAAGCCGTCAATGGCATAGGTAAACACATCTTTCCCGCTGCAGGTAATCTTCCGCCTGTTGAAATCCCCTGCTTCGTGAAAGATGGCGGCAATATTCTCATCGTTTAATTCCCCGGGATACATGGGATCGGGCCGGGGCGTAGGTTTTTCCATAGTATACACCTCTTACCCAGTTTTCCCCGGTAAATTTGATTTATTCCCGGCAATTGCATTTTTCCTGCCGGGGTGTTATAGTATATTGTAATATAATGTAACAGAAGAAGGAGCGAAAGCCATGTCCCACGTTATTGCCGCAGTATCTACCGGCAGCCAGATTTGCGCCATCGGCATCATTCGTCTATCCGGCGATGGCTGTATCGGCGTTGCGGACGCTGTCTTTACATTGAATAATGGAAGTACCCTGCAAGCAAGCCCCGACAGAAAGCTGCTGCTGGGCAATTTGAAGGGCGCGGACGGTCGGGTCATTGACCAATGCATGGCGGTTTGTTCCCGGGCGCCTCACAGCTACACCGGAGAAGATACAGTGGAATTTCACTGCCACGGTTCTCCCGCCGTATTGGCCGGTGCATTGGAGGCGCTGTATCAGGCGGGCGCGCTGCCTGCCAAGCGGGGAGAATTTACCAAGCGGGCGTTTTTGAACGGCAAGCTGGGTTTGACCCAGGCGGAGGCCGTCATTGACCTGATTGAAGCGGAAACCGCTGACGCAGCCGCCAACGCCGCCGGACAGGTGGGCGGCATTTTACAGAAAAAACTGGCGCCCATTTACGACAATCTGGTGAATCTGTGCAGCCATTTCCATGCTGTTTTGGATTATCCCGATGAGGATATTACAGATTTTGGTCTTGACCAATATGAGCAAAGCCTGAAAGCCGACGCAAAGGCGTTGTACGCCTTGCTCAGCACCTACAACCAAGGCCGGATTTTAAGAAATGGCGTAGCTGCTGCCATCGTAGGAAAGCCCAACGTGGGTAAATCCAGTCTTCTGAACGCCCTTGCAGGCTACGAGCGGGTGATTGTTACAGAAATTGCAGGCACCACCCGGGACACTGTGGAAGAAACGGTTATCTTAGGTCGCACCCGGCTGAGATTGATTGACACCGCGGGAATCCGGGAAACGGAGGATAAGATTGAAGCCATGGGCGTGGAGCGCTCCCGGCAGGCTGTGGAAAACGCCGACCTGGTGATTTATGTTTGTGACGGCTCAAAGCCCCTAAGCGAAGAGGACAAGCAGGTCATCGCCCTGTGCGCGGACAAGGAAAACGCCATCGCACTGATTAACAAGGGAGATTTGGGAAGCGTTGTTGTCCCCAGCGACCTGCCCTTTATGCACATCATCAAAACCAGCTTAAAAAACGGAACGGGGCTTGATTTGCTTTCTGATTTGGTGGATACCATGTTTGAAAACAACACCCCCTGCGACGGCTCTGTTTTGACCAACCCCCGGCAGTTCGATGCCATCCGCAGAGC
>JAFTMB010000076.1 GCA_017452605.1 Oscillospiraceae bacterium | reverse complement strand
GGGTTTTTTCTTTGATTATACCGAAAAATTTATCGTCTGTCAATCAAATGGGAGGGGCATTGCCCCTCCCATAAAAATTATGCTACCGGTACGCTTTCAAAGGACAAAACCTCGTCGGTTTTGTTCTGAGTGACAACGGTGACTGTGGCGATACGCTCCAGGGTTTCATCCTTGGAGGCGGGAGTCTTTTTGTAGCTCCACATTTTTTCGGTGATGGAGTTGCCCTCCTTTGCCTGATACAATGCTACGGTGTAGGTGGTTTCCTCGCCGAAGAAGGGCTTGGAGGCGTACTCAATCACCGCTACGGTGTTGTCTTCGTCCACGGAATCGTCCTTGGAAACGATGATGTCGTGGAGCTTGTGGTTCATTTCAACCACTTCCTCCGCGGTGTAGTCCTTGGTGACGGAGTTGTTGTTGTAATAGTAGTCAAGGTAGCCAACGGAGCTGCCGATACCCACCACCAGCAGCACGGCCAGAATGGCAACCTGCGCCTTGCTAAAGTCCAGGCCCTTGTTGCCGCCGTAGGTCAGCCGGGCACGGGAGGTGACGGGAAGCAGAAGCTTCAAAAACAAAGACAGCACAATGGATTCAATGGGGAAGAAGAACAGATTCTTGAACAACCGGGCGGTGGTCATAATGCCCATGATGGAATCCTTGGCTTTTTCGGGGTTACCCATGTAGGTGTACTGCCAGGCGAAGATGAACTGCTGCAGCACCACATTGACCACAAAGCAAATCAGGAACCGGGCGATAATCACCCGGGTGGCGGAGGGCTTTGCCCGGTAAAGGCACAGAGCGTAAATCATGGTGCTGGCGATTTCCGTAAGCACGAAGGGTAGGAAGTAATCGCCGGTGGGCCAGAGGATAAAGCCGATGGTGTCGGAAATAATGGCGGCGGGAATGGCCATCACGGGTCCGAAAATCATGGCGCCCAGGGCGGTGGCCAGCATGGCGGTCTGGATGCTCAGCTGGGGTCCGAGGGGAATTGCCAGAGGCTTCAGCGCTACACGCATGGCAATCATCAATGCGGTGACGGCCAGCATTTCAATGCTCTTAAGTTCGGCGGCAGCGTCTTTCCAGTAAGCGGCGGAGAAGGGATGGGGATACAGGGCAGTGGATTTTTGATTGGTTTTCATAAAAAATACCTCCTTTTTACTGCAGCAAACGCCAGCTGTGACTCCGCCCCGGCTGCCGAACAAACAAAAAATCCCCATGCGGCAAGCCGCTGGGGAGCATTTTTTCGTTCAACACCCATTGGGCAGGCAACTTTGGATACAGCCGACCATTCGCCCGACCGAGTATCGTTGCTACATAAAGGAGGTTTTCCTATATGCAACAGCGGGTGCGAAGACGCCATCGTGGAAAAATCCTTCGTCCTCCGGGCAACTCCCCGTCCCGGTGGCACTTAACGCGCCGTCTCCTACTCTGTTCGTCCATATCATACACGACAAAAAAGGAAATGTAAAGACCCGGAATGAAAAATTTTGGTAGAAAAATACCGAAAGAAAGGGTGCGATTATACGAATGCCGGGCGTATTTCCCTAGGTTTCCCATTTCCGGGGAATTACAATGGCTCTACACAACCAACAAAGGAGGAATGGCAATGCAATGCCAGAAGCTGAAAACCTATATGGAAACCGGGCGGGTGATTTTTCTGCCTGCGACAAGCATCCGCCCCAATCCCGCCCAGCCAAGGAAAATCTTTAAGGAAGATGCGCTGATGGAGCTGGCCCAGTCCATCGCCACCCACGGCATTTTACAGCCCCTGTCTGTGCGCCGGGTGGGTAACCGGTATGAGCTGATTGCCGGGGAGCGGCGGCTGCGGGCGGCGGTGCAGGCTGGAGTGACGGACATTCCCTGCATTGTGATGAACATGGACGAAAAGGAGTCCTCCATGGCGGCCATGATTGAAAATCTGCAGCGGCAGGATTTGGATTTCATTGAGGAGGCCCAGGGCATTGCCCGGCTGATGGACAAGGGTTCAATGAGCCAGGAGCAGGTGGCAAGGCTTTTGGGGAAAAGCCAGAGCGCCATTGCCAACAAGCTGCGGATTCTCCGCCACAGCGACAATGTGCTGCATCTGCTGCGGGAAAACGGCCTGACGGAGCGCCACGCCCGGGCGCTGCTGAAAATTCCCTCAGAGCCGGAAAAAATGGCGGCGCTGGGGACGATTATCCGGCTGAACATGAGCGTTTCCCGGACAGAAAAATACATAGAAGACCTGCTGTCGGATAAGCAGGACAAGCCGGAAAAAGTGAATGTGGGAAGCTTTCTCAATAACCTGCACCAGTCCCTGCAGAAAATCCAGATGTCCGGCATTTCCGCCGTTTCCGAGCGCCGGGAAACAGACAGCCAGATAGTGCTGACCATTACCATCCCAAAATTGTAAAAATATAGTAAATTCAGCGGCCGCAGTGGCGATTTTGCAGACTCCGGTGATTGCAATCTCCGGCGGCTTATGTTATAATGTGTGGAACTGCTGAAAAAAAGAGAAGGGATAAGACATGATATTCGGAAAGCATATTAACCGGTACTATCTGAAGTATGCCGGTTGGCTGATTTTGGGCCTGCTGTCTTTGACCATGGTGGACTATCTCCAGCTGGAGATTCCCAAGCTGTACCGCATGGTGATTGACGGTATGAGCTACGGTCAGGTGATCGTGAACGGGCAGTCCGTTCCCATGACCATGGACATTGTGCTCGATGAAATATGTATGCCCATGGTGGGCATCATTCTGGCCATGGTGTTTGGCCGGTTTGTGTGGCGTATTTGCTTTTTGGGCTCTGCCATCAAGATGGAAGCCGACCTGCGCAACCGGATGTTTGACCATGCCCGCTGCTTAAGCCGCCAGTACTATCAGGTCAACAAGGTTGGCGACCTGATGAGCCTGTTCACCAACGATTTGGACACGGTGCAGGAGTGCTTCGGCTGGGGCATTTTGATGCTGTTTGACGCCGTGGTGCTGGGCATTCTGGCCATTTACGATATGTGGCAGATGAACCACCTGCTCACCATCCTTTCCATGATTCCCATGGCGCTTTTGATGGGCGCGGCGACGGTGGTCGGCAGACAGCTGGAGCGGAAATGGGATATTCGTCAGGCGGCCTTTTCCAAGCTGTCGGACTTCTCCCAAGAGAGCTTTTCCGGCATCGCCGTCATTAAGGCTTTTGTAAAGGAAGCAAAAGAGCTTTGGGCCTTTAAGAAGCTGAATGTGGAAAACGAAAAGGCAAACGAAGACCACACCAGAGCGTCTGTCATTTTCCGGGTTCTGGTTACCATGTTCGTCGAAAGCGTTATCTGCATCATCTTAGGCTACGGCGGCTACTTAGTGTACAACGATACCTTTACCGCCGGTCAGCTTCTGGAGTTTATCGGCTATTTCAACTCCATCATCTGGCCTGTTATGGCGGTTTCCGAGCTGATTGATATGACCAGCCGGGGCAAGGCATCTTTGATTCGTATCAGCGGCCTTTTGAATGCCAAGGTGGATGTGAAGGATCGCCCGGGGGTGAAGGAGCTGGAAAATGTCCGGGGTGACATTGAATTCCGCAACCTTTCCTTCCGCTATCCCGACGGCGAATTTGACTGTCTGGAAGATGTGTCGTTTACCATCCGCGCCGGTGAAAATGTGGGCGTGGTGGGTAAGACCGGCTCCGGCAAGACTACCCTGGTGGACTTGATTTTAAGAACCTACAATGTAGACGACGGCACGCTGTTTATCGACGGGCAGGATGTCAACGATGTTTCCATCCACTCCGTCCGCGCCAACTGCGCCTATGTGCCCCAGGACAATTTCCTCTTCTCTGACACCATTGAAAACAACATTTCCTTCGGCACGGAAGACGGCAACAGCCCCGCCATTATTCAGGCGGCCCGGCTGGCGGATATTCACAGCAATATTCAGGAATTCCAGCGGGGCTACGGCACAGTGCTGGGCGAGCGTGGCGTGACGGTGTCCGGCGGTCAGAAGCAGAGAATTTCCATCGCCCGGGCGCTGATGAAAAATGCGCCCATTCTGATTCTCGATGACAGCGTCAGCGCGGTGGATACCAAGACGGAAACCACCATTCTGGAAAACCTGCGCAAGACCCGCGCGGGAAAAACCACCCTGCTGATTGCCCACCGGATTTCCACCATTGAAAGAATGGATAAGATCCTCTTTATTGACGATGGCAAGCTGGTTGCCGTGGGCACCCACGACAGCTTGTATCAAACCTGCAAGGACTACCGGAAGATGGTAGACCTGCAAAAATTGGAAGAGGAGGGGCAGAGCCATGCGTGAGTATTTACCCATTTTGATTGTGGGCGGCATCATCGGCACATTTGCCTTGATTTTTCTGATTGCCTATATTGCCCTGATAAAGCGAGGTACGGAAGAAGATGACCGGGAACGGAAAATGGCCGACTCTGTCATCATCCGCCGGTTGCTTCAGTACGCAAAGCCTTACTGGAAGAGCTTTGTGGGCGTGTTCTTTATCATGCTGTTTTCCATCGCCTACGATTTGATTTCCCCCCTGCTTATGGGTCACATTCAGGAAATCATAAAAGAAGACTTTGCTTACAGCTACCTGTTGAGCATTGTGGCGGTGTACGCCGGCATCCTGATTGTCAGCCTGATCTGCACCTATTTCCAGGCCATGATTCTCCAGAAGACCGGCCAGAAAATCCTCTCCCAGATTCGTCTGGACACCTTTACCCACATCGAAAAGCTGAGCCATGAGCAGCTGAACAACATCCCGGTGGGCAAGCTGGTGACCCGCGTTACCAACGACCCCAATAACATCAGCTATCTGTTTACCAACATTTTGGTGACTCTGGCAAAGAACGCTCTGGTGGTTGTGGGTATTGTAGGCGCTATGCTTACGGTGAACTACGCCCTGACACTGATGGTTCTGTGCTTTGTGCCCTTTGTTGTGCTGTTTACCGTGGTGTTCCGCCGGTTCTCCCGCCGGGCTCACCGCCGGGTCAGCAACACTACCACCGACATCAACACCTATCTGTCGGAAAACCTTTCCGGCATGAAGGTGACCCAGGTGTTTAATCAGGAAGATAACAAGATGGAAAACTTCCTGGTGCGCAGCAAAAATCTGCAAAAGGCCAAGTATAACCGGCTGTTTGTGTTCGGTATTTTCCGGCCTATGGTTTACATGCTGTATATCTCCTCGGTTATGTGCCTGTTCTATCTGGGCGCCAAGGGATATTTGGAAAACATAAGCTTTATGGGCCAGACCATCAGCAGTGAAGTTGTGGTTATTTTCTACGGCTATGTTTCCCGGTTCTTTAATCCCATCCAGACCTTGGCGGAGCAGTTTGATATGCTCCAGCGCTCCTTTGCAGGCGCGGAAAAGGTGTTCACCATTTTGGATATGGTTCCCCAGGTTGTGGATGAAGAGGACGCCATTGAGCTGGAAACCATCCGGGGCGAAATCGAATTTAAGGATGTTTGGTTTGCCTACAAGCCGGATGAATGGGTGCTTAAGGGGGTTTCCTTCCATGTTAGCCCCAAGCAGACCGTGGCCTTCGTAGGCTCTACCGGCTCCGGCAAGACCACAATCCTCAGCCTGATTTGCCGGAATTACGACATCCAAAAGGGCCAGATTCTCATTGACGGCATCGACATTAAGAAAATCAAAATCGCCTCCCTGCGCCGCCATTTCGGCCAGATGCTTCAGGATGTGTTCCTGTTCGCAGGCGACATTCGCAGCAACATTTTGCTCCACAGCGAGGGCATTTCCGACGAGCAAGTGATGGAGGTGTGCCGCTATGTCAACGCCGACAGCTTCATTAACAAGCTGGAAAACGGCCTGGATGAAGTGGTGCGGGAGCGGGGCAACAACTTCTCTGCCGGTCAGCGGCAGCTGCTCAGCTTTGCCAGAACCATTATCCACAAGCCCAGCGTTATGATTCTCGATGAAGCCACTGCCAACATCGACACCGAAACGGAAATCCTCATTCAGGATTCCCTGGAGAAGATGAAAAATATCGGCACCATGCTCATCGTGGCCCACCGGCTTTCCACCATTCAGCACGCGGATAACATTATCCTGCTGAGCAAGGGTGAAATCGTGGAGCAGGGCAACCATCAGGAGCTGCTGAAGCAAAAGGGAAAATACTATCATCTGTATACCCTGCAGTACACCAAGCAGCAGCTGCAAAACAGCTAAACAGTTACCCCCGTTTGCCGAAAAGCAAACGGGGGTATTGCTTTGGGTTTTGGGTGAAAAACCTGGGATATATCTTGAAAAGGTGCAGTTTTTCTGGTAGAATAAAAAAGATGGAGGGGAGAAAATGGCTAAGCTTTATTTTAAGTATGGCGCGATGGGCTCCAGCAAAACTGCCCAGGCGCTGATTACCAAATATAATTATGAGGAAAACGGCCTGCAGGTGTGGCTGATGAAACCCAGCGCCGATGTGCGCGACGGCGCGGAGATCTTAAGAAGCCGGATCGGTCTGGAGGCAAAGGTGGAGGTAATCTCCCCAGAGCAGGACATTTTGCAGGCATACGAGAGGAAAAAGGCAAGCGGCTGCGATGTGATTATCGCCGACGAATGCCAGTTTTTCACCGAGGCGCAGATTGACCAGCTCCATGAAATTGTGAACATGGACGGCATCCCGGTGATATGCTTCGGCCTGCGCACGGATTTCCAGACCCGGCTCTTCCCCGGAAGCCGGCGGCTGATGGAGATTGCCGACAACATTCAGGAAATCAAAACCATTTGCGACTGCGGCGCCAAAGCCACGGTCAACGCCCGTATCGATAAAGACGGGCATATCATTACCCAAGGCGAACAGGTGGTGCTGGGCGGCAACGACAGCTACATTGCCATGTGCCACCGCTGTTATATCCGGGGCATCCGGGAAAACCGGGTCATCGCCCTGCACACAAAATAATCATAAAGGAGAAAAATTATGGAACTTTCTGAAATTCTTGCCAAATGTGACCACACACTGCTC
Source organism: Oscillospiraceae bacterium (assembly GCA_017452605.1). Taxonomy (GTDB): domain Bacteria; phylum Bacillota; class Clostridia; order Oscillospirales; family Oscillospiraceae; genus Faecousia. Next base: position 22,226 of record JAFTMB010000076.1, on the reverse strand, counting down.
AGCCAAACCGCAACCTGGGAAGAAATCAAGGCAATTTGTGACGACGGCATGCGTTATGCCTGTGCCTCTGTTTGCATCCCCGCCAGCTTTGTAAAGCAGGCGAAGGAGTATGTGGGAGAAAAACTGGCCATTTGCACCGTCATCGGCTTCCCCAATGGCTACGCCACCACCGCCGCCAAGTGCTTTATGGCAAGCGATGCTGTGGATAACGGTGCCGACGAAGTGGATATGGTTATCAACATCGGCTGGGCCAAGGAAAGCAAGTGGGAGGAAATCACCAAGGAAATCGCCGCCATCAAGGCCGCCTGCAAGGGCAAGCTTCTGAAGGTGATTATTGAAACCTGCCTGCTGACCGACGAAGAAAAAATTGCCCTTTGCAAATGCGTCAGCGATTCCGGGGCAGACTATATCAAGACATCCACCGGCTTTTCCAAGGCAGGAGCTACCTTTGCCGATGTGGAGTTGTTTGCAAAGCATGTTGCGCCCCATGTGAAAATCAAGGCCGCAGGCGGCATTTCCAGCCTGGAGGACGCGGAAAAGTTTATCGCTCTGGGCGCATCCCGGTTAGGAACCAGCCGCATCGTCAAGATTGCCAAGGGCCTGAAAAACGACGGCTCTTACTAAGGAAAATACAACAGGAGGATTGACTATGTTTCGTACCCCTACTCCCCATATTTCCGCCAAGCCCGGCGACTTCGGCAAAACCGTGCTGATGCCCGGCGACCCTCTGCGCAGTAAGTTTATCGCGGAAAACTTTTTGGAAAATCCCGTTCTTGTGAATAATGTCCGGGGCGTTCACGGCTATACCGGCACCTACAAGGGCGTAAAGGTATCTGTTATGGCCTCCGGCATGGGTATGCCCGCTATCGGCATTTACTCCCACGAGCTGTATAACGGCTACGGCGTGGAGAATATTATCCGGGTTGGCTCTGCCGGCTCTATTCAGGACCACATCAATGTCTACGACATCGTGCTGGCTCAGGGCGCCTGCACCGATTCCAATTTTGCCCACCAGTTCCACCTGCCGGGCACCTTTGCCCCCATTTCCAGCTACGAGCTGCTCAGCGAGGCAGTAAAAGCCTGCGAAAACCATGGCGCAACCTACCATGTGGGCAATGTGAATTCTTCCGATGTGTTCTACGGCGACCACGCCGGCGTACCCGAGGGCCTGGACAGTGTGTACGGCCTGAAGAAGATGGGCGTTATGGCTTTGGAGATGGAAGCTGCCGCCCTTTATATGAATGCTGCCCGGTACGGCAAGCGCGCCCTGTGCATCTGCACCATCTCCGACCATGTCCTCAAGGGCGTGGAAACCACCTCCGAGGAACGCCAGAATTCCTTTACCACCATGATGAAGGTGGCGCTGGATGTGGCGGTTGCCATGGAGGGCAAGTAATTCCCAAGGAGGGAAAATCTATGAAACGCGTTTTTCTTTTCGTTCTGGATTCCTGCGGCATCGGCCAGATGCCGGACGCGGCGGATTTTGGGGATGTAAATGTCAACACCTTAAAATCCTGCGCCGCCACGGGAAAGCTGAACATTCCCAATATGCTTAAGGCTGGCCTTGGTAACATCGACGGTGTGGACTATCTTCCCGGGGAAGAAAACCCCGCGGGAAGCTATGCCCGGCTGCAGGAGGCCTCCATGGGCAAGGACACCACCATCGGTCACTGGGAGATTGCAGGCATCGTATCCCCTGACCCGCTGCCCACCTATCCCCAGGGCTTTCCCAAGGAAGTGACAGAGCCGTTCTGCGCTGCCACCGGCAGAGGGATTCTTGCCAATGCTCCCTGGTCCGGCACGGCGGTGATTGAAAAGTACGGCAAGCAGCACATGGAAACCGGGGATTTGATTGTGTACACTTCGGCAGACTCTGTGTTTCAGATTGCCGCCCATGAGGACATTGTGCCTCCCGAGCAGCTTTACGAATACTGCCGCATCGCCCGCCAGCAGCTTCAGGGCAAGCATGGCGTGGGCCGTGTGATTGCCCGCCCCTTTGTGGGAGAACCCGGCAATTTCAAGCGGACAGCCAACCGCCACGATTTTTCTTTGGAGCCGCCGAAAAAAACCTTGCTGGATGCTCTGTGCGATGCCGGTATGGACAGCATTGCCGTGGGCAAAATTTATGATATTTTTGCCGGTCGGGGCACAACGGAGCATGTCTACAACAAAAGCAATGCCGACGGCATGGCCCATGCCCTGCATTACGCGGATGTGCCTTTTCACGGCCTTTGCTTTGTGAACTTAGTGGACTTCGACATGAATTTCGGTCACCGCCGGGACCCGGAGGGCTATGCCCAGGCCTTAAACGCCTTTGACGCATGGCTGCCGTCCTTCATGGAAAAAATGGGCGAGGAAGACATTGTGATGATTACCGCCGACCACGGCTGCGACCCCGCCTACGAAAAAACCACCGACCACACCCGGGAATATGTGCCGCTGCTGATTCTGGGCAAGCAGGTGAAAACCAACAATCTGGGCACAAGAACCAGCTTTGCAGACATCGCCGCCACCGTCGCCCAGCTGCTGGGCGTTCATCTGGATACACCCGGTGAAAGCTTTTGGGAGGGGATCGTATGAATGAAAAGCAACTGATTGCTCTTTCTCTGGAGGCTATGGAAAAGGCCTACGCTCCCTACTCCGGCTACAAGGTGGGCGCCGCCCTTTTGTGCGCCGACGGTACGGTGTACCAGGGCTGCAACATTGAAAACGCCTCCTACGGTGCCACCAACTGCGCCGAGCGCACCGCCTTTTTCAAGGCTGTTTCCGACGGACACCGGGAATTTACCGCCATTGCCATCTGCGGCGGAAAGGACGGAACCGTCACTGGCCTGTTCCCGCCCTGCGGCATTTGCCGGCAGGTGATGGGGGAATTCTGCGGCCCGGATTTCAAGGTGTACATGGTAGGCCCGGAGGGAACTTACCAGGAGCAAACCCTCAGCCAGCTGCTTCCCTGGGGCTTCCGCGCCGAGGAACACATGAAAGATTCCCATGACAAAAAAATCTGTTGAAAATATGGAAAAAAAGAGTATAATAAATGCGTGAATTCTTTCGAGACTGCCAAGGCAGCGTTAGGAAATGAGGTTACAGAATATGGAAAGAAAAGTAGGAACAACATCCAGAGGTATCCGCTGCCCCATTATTCGGGAAGGCGACGACCTGGCCAGCATTGTTGTTGACAGTGTTTTGGAGGCTGCCAAGAGCGAGGGCTTCTGCCTGGCTGACCGGGATGTGGTGGGCATTACAGAGTCTGTTGTGGCTCGCGCCCAGGGTAACTATGCCAGCATAGATGCCATTGCCAAGGATGTAAAAAATAAGCTGGGCGGGCAGACCGTTGGCGTCATTTTCCCCATTTTGTCCAGAAACCGTTTTGCCATTTGCCTGCGGGGCATCGCCATGGGCGCCAAGAAAGTGGTGCTGATGCTCAGCTATCCTTCCGACGAGGTGGGTAATGAGCTGGTTTCTCTGGATAAGCTGGATGCTGCCGGCATCAATCCTTACAGCGATGTGCTGACGGAGGAGAAGTACCGGGAACTGTTCGGAGAAAACCGCCACCCCTTCACCATGGTGGACTATGTGGCGTATTACAAAGAACTTATCAGAGAGTGCGGTGCAGAGGCAGAAGTGATTTTTGCCAACGACCCCCGTGTAATTCTGAATTACACCAAGCGGGTGCTCACCTGCGACATCCATACCCGGGTTCGCACCAAGCGGATTTTGAAGGACGCCGGTGCGGAGGTTGTGTGCGGCCTGGACGATATTCTCAACCAGAGCGTGGACGGCAGCGGCTGCAACGAGCGGTTCGGTCTGCTGGGCTCCAATAAATCCACAGAAGATAAGATTAAGCTGTTCCCCAGAGATTGTACCAATCTGGTGATGGACATTCAAAAACGGTTTTTGGATGCCACCGGCAAGCACATTGAGGTCATGGTCTATGGTGACGGCGCGTTCAAAGACCCGGTGGGCAAGATATGGGAGCTGGCTGACCCCAGCGTTTCTGTAGCCAACACCCCCGGTCTGGATGGAACCCCCAACGAGCTGAAGCTGAAGTACCTGGCGGACAATGACTTTGCCGATTTGAAGGGCGAAGAGCTGAAAAAGGCCATTGAGAAGCGTATCCGGGAAAAGGGCGACCTGACCGGCACGATGGAATCTCAGGGAACTACCCCCCGCCGACTGACGGACTTGATTGGCTCTCTTTGCGATTTGACCAGCGGCTCCGGCGATAAGGGCACGCCCATTATTCTGGTGCAGGGTTATTTCGACAATTACACCATGTAAAAAATGACGCTCCGGCACTTATGTGCCGGAGCGTTTTATCAGTCAAAGGCAAAAGCAAAATATTCTGGCGGCTGCAGCTGGGTCAGGGGAAGCCACATGGCAAAAGGATGCTGGTCTCCCGGGACACAGAATGTGCCGCTTTCTTTTTTCAGGGCGGCAAGCACCCCGGGAATGGCGGCGGTGTCGCCCAAGAATTCCACGCAGCGCAGCTGTTTGGATGACTCCTCTGTTGCCAGCAATATACCCGGCCCGGAATACAAGGTATAAGCGCCTGCCATCAGGGAAAGGCAGTCACCCTCCTGCAATACGCTTAGCCTGGGCAGCTTTTCTTTTCGCAGGTTGGCGTATTCCTGTGGGGTAATCCGTTGCAGGGGCAGCGCAGGCGCGCCCACTTTTTCCTTGATTTCGGAAAGGGTGGTGGCGTCCTGAAAGCCCATGCGCTGATACATAAAGCGCAGCCTCTCATTTCCGGGCACCAAAATCAGGCCGGCGTAGCCCAAATGCTGCAAATGCGTCCGGGTGTAATCCATCAGCTCCCGGCAGATACCCCGACGGCGAAAGGCATTCGAGGTGGCAACGGCGTACAGATAGGCGACGGGCTTACCTAAATGCCGGCAATCCATCCAGTATAACGCAGCTACCGGCCGTCCGTCCAGCTGGGCGCACAGACATCTGTCAGGGGAAAAGGCGGTGGAGAAAAACAGGTTAAGGTATTCCTCTGTGTCCCGGAAGGCTTCCTTCCACAGCTGCCGCAGCGCAGGCAGCTGGGCTTGGGTGGGGTAATCAATCTTCATCCTCGTCCTCCCATAATCGCGCCCAGAATTTTACAATCAAATGGTCCGGCTGATAGGAAAGCTTGGCCTTGCGCAGGCCGGGCAAACCCATATCGTCTTCCCGGTTTAAGTGTTCCAGATGGGGATATTTCTCCCAAAGATACCGGGCAAAGGACTGATTGATGGCGGCGTAGCTGCCGTCAAAGCCATCCAGGGCCTTTTCAAAGTGGATGTCAAAGACGGTGTCGGACAGTGCAGAGCCCAGGGTAAAGGCGATGGCTTGTCCGTTTTGAGTCAGCAGCATACCCTCAAAATCCAGTTCCTCAAGATGGTCGAAGGCTCGCTGCAGCGCCAGCTGCTCCAGGTGATAGTCGTCGGCGGCATCCTGCTGGGCAAACCAGGCATCCAGCATTTTTTGGGCAAGGGGCAGATTTTCCGCTGTCAAGATTTCAGCTTTGCAGTTGGGGTGATTTTGCCAGAACCGGTTGACATGGTTTCGCTTTTTTTGATATTTTCTGCCCTTCAATTCCGCCAGATCTTCGATTTTATAGACATAGTCGCAGCCGTCCCGGTCCGGATAAAACCGCAGCTTACCCGGGTACAGCTCCTCAAGGAGCATACAGTCTTCCGCGCTCAGGCCGGTGATGCGGCACACAATGCCCCGCTCTTTGGCGTCGCAAATGATGGCGTCCAGCACCGGCTTGACATCGCCTGTGCCGGTGGGAAAGGGATAAATGCTGCTTTTTCCGAATTGGGAAAAAATCACAAGGTAGTTATCTAAAAAGGCGACCCGCTGCCGTCCCCAAAGAATGAGGTTGGCAAGGGAGTAGGCGCAGCCCCGGTCCAGCCGGGGGCGAAGCAGGCGAAGATAATCTTCCTTTCGGGTCAGGTCAATGCGCTGGAAATGAATCACAGTATCACTCCTTATACGCCTAGTATACCACTTTTTCCCCGGTTTTCAACCATATAGCAGCTGGGCCAGTTTTCTTCCCTTGATTGCGTAGTAAAGGGCCGTGCCCAGACTCAGCAGTACAGCTGCTTCGCCGATGAAGACATACACGCAGTTTAAAAGAAAACCGCCGCCTACATAAACGCTCAGCTCCCAGCCGATGAGAATGCCGTTGAAAATGGCGGGCATTAGCATGGACAGCAGGGGATAATTGCCGATGCGCCATTTTTGGGCCAAGCGCAGGGCGGCAACAGAAAGGAAGGTTGCGGCAGAGCCGACGAGAAAGTCCAGAGGCAGCGCCCCGGCAAAGGAAACATTATAGGCAAAGCAGCCGATGGTCAGGCCGGGAATGGCGGCGGGGGTAAAAAACGCCAGCACGCACATGGCTTCTGCTGCCCGGAACTGAATGGCCCAGTTGGCAGAGCCGGGAATCAGGGCGTTTTGCAGGTAGCAAAGACTGGTGTATAAGGCGGCGATCAGGGCGGCGCGGGTTAAGTAGCGGGCGTTATATTTCATGGATAAATTCCTTTCAGACAAAAAAATGGGCGCACTGCGCCCATCAATCCCCTAGTTTTGTTTACCGACAGGATGGTCACGAACTGTCCTATTTTTTTGTTATCATACCCAAAGAGGAGAAAAATGTCAAGTTCTTGCAGGAAAACGGTCTGCTGCAAAAAGCAGCAGACCGTTCCGCAAAAGAGTTTGGAAAGAAGAGAGGTAGAAAAGAGATTTGCGAAGAGAATGGAGGCGAATCACGGCCTTGCGCCACCATTCATGGGTTTATCATAAGGTTAGGATTTGAACGGCCAATAAAGAAATTGAAAACAAAAAACGACGAAATTGTAAACAAATCAATCCTTTGCTCTGGGGAAAGACAAGGTGACTTTAAACAGGTCGCCGTCTAAGGTGAGCTCCATTGCGCCGTGCTGCAATTCCATCAGGTTTTTGGCGATGTTCAGTCCCAGACCGCTGCCCTCGCTGTTGCGGGAAAGGTCAGAACGGACGAACCGGTCCAAAAGCTCTCCGGCGGAAAGATTCAGCTCCTGGCGGGAGATGTTTTTCACGGAAAGCAGCACAGTATCTTCCTGGCAGGTCAGGTCAACATACAGCCGGGTTTGGGGCATGGCATATTTCACGGCGTTGCTCAGGAGATTGCTCAGCACCCGCCAGGTAAGCTTGCCGTCCGCCTCCATCAAAAGGCTTTCCGGGCTGTGCCGGAACACGGTTTCCAGCCCGGCGGCGCTTAGCTTGTCGGAGAATTCGCCCAAAGCCTGATTGACCGTTTCCACCGGGTCGATGATCTGAATATCCACAGTGGTATTGCCGGAGCTTGCCTTGCTTAATTCCATCAGGTCGTCAATCAGTTTTTTCATTCTGGCCGACTGCCGGGAAAGCACCTCTAAGTATTCCTCTCCCTGCTCCGGGGAGTGGGGCTTTTGCAGCAGGTCTACAAAGTTGATGATGGAAGTTAAGGGCGTTTTAATGTCGTGGGAAACATTGGTAATCAGCTCGGATTTCATCCGTTCGGAGCGGGTTTCGTTTTCTGCAGCCACCATGGCGGTTTCCGATAAGGAGTTTAGCTCCTGAGCCAGATTGTAGAAGTTGCCAAACATAAACCGGGTGGAGATTTTGTGGCGCAAATCGCCCTGATTCATCCGGCGGACGCCGGAAATCAGAGAACCGAAGGCGTAGCCGCTGTAAATGGTCACCACGCTGCACACCGCAACTACCACAAAGAATACGGTGATTGCCCAGGGTTTGTTCCATGCCCAGAGGAAGGACACAATTAGGCTGACCGCCATAATAAGGGCGGTCAACATCCACTTCCACACCACGGGAATCAGAGCAAAAAACGCGGAGATTCCTTTTTTTACAAACCGGAAGAACCTGCCAAGCTGCTTGCACAAACGGCCGCTAAGGCTGTGGCGCCACCAGTAAAGGGAGGGTTGCCGCAGCTGGGCGGCAACGGCGCACACAAAGCCCAGACACATAATGACGATGACCCAAAGATTTATGCCCACAAGACTCAGTTTGCCTGGGTGAGGGCCTTCGTTTTCCACCCAGTTAAGCGCGGTGTTCAGCACCAAAGAGGCAAGCCAAACCAGGCCTCCGCCGCCAAGCAAATACACATCCAGCGGCAGGGCGTTCAGACCTGCCAGGCGGTATGTGCCGTCCGGCCGGCGGCCAGCGGTGTAGCAAAGATATACAAAGCCAACAAAGAACAAAAGTACCGCCAAAATCAGCACGGCGATGAATTCGTGGCGATAGGGGAAAATGGTGGTAAGCAAATACAAGGAGCTGTTGTCCAGCACATCAGGATGCATATAGACAGTCACCTCGTACTCGGGTGCCTGATAGTAATAAAGATAATAGGTGGTAAAGCCGGCGCCGTTCCACTGGGTATCCTGTTCGTAGAAAAGGTAATCCTCAGGAACAACGACTTCCTGGTACATGGAATTGGGGTTGGAGGGTTTTTTCGGCGGGCTGGTAGGGCTGGCGGGGTCGGAAGCTTCCGGCTCCGACGCAGGGCCGTCGTTGGGGCCATACAGAGAAACCATGGGATACAGCGGCGCAAAGCGGTACTGCTTGACCACAGTGTAACCCTCGGTGCTTCCGGCGTCTTTCAACAAGGCTTCTTCCTGATAAAGGGAAAGCTTCCAGTGCCGCGCGTCGCTGCGCTCAAAAGGGTCGGGGTACATGCTCTTGCGCAGAACATAGGGAAGATTTCCCAGATTGGTCGCCGCGTATTGCTGGGCATAGCTTTCCGCTACGGATTTGGCAATGGAATCAAATTCCTGGTTCTGCAGGGAGTCCAGGTCATTGACATAAAGGCCCGCTGACTCCAGCGCCACAATGCCGGCGCCACAGCCGATGGAAACAACCAGGGAAAGGGCGGTAAAAACCAGAACCAAAAATTTCAGCGCGATACCCTGCTTCATGCCATGTCCCCTCCTTCCATTTTGTAGCCTTGCCCCCATACCACCTTCAGGTAGCGGGGCTCGGAGGGATTGATTTCAATTTTCTCCCGCAGGTGGCGGATATGTACGGCCACAGCGCCTTCGCTGCCCAGGGCAACCTCCTGCCACACGGCTTCATACAAATCCTTGGTGGAATACACCTTGCCGGGGTTGTGCATCAGCAGACGCAAAATGCCGTATTCCGTGGGGGTTAAGTTCACCGGGGAATCCTCAACGGTGACGGTTTTCGTTCGGTCGTCCAGGCAGATGCTGCCCATGGTCAGCACATCGCTGTCTTTTGCTTGATTACCCAGCTGGGCGTACCGGCGCAAATGGGAACGAACCCGGGCCAGCACCTCAGCAGGCACAAAAGGCTTGGTGATGTAGTCGTCAGCGCCCGAATTCAGGCCCACAACCATGTCCTGAGTCTCCGATTTAGCGGTAAGAAATACAATGGGAACATTGGAAAACTCCCGGATTTTGGCGGTGGCGGCAATGCCGTCCAGCTTGGGCATCATAATGTCCATCAAAATCAAATGGATGTCCTCTTTTTTCACCACATCCACAGCCTGCTGGCCGTTGCTTGCCGTAAACAGGCGATACCCCTCCGGCGCGAGATAAATTTTCAAAGCGTTTACAATATCCGGCTGGTCATCGCATATTAAAATGTTATACATGATGAATCCTCCCGCAAAGAGAAAATGTGATTATTTTCTTTATTATAGCAGGAAAGGCGGAAAGATGAAAGAGAAAGTTTTGACAAGACAATCTTGACGCAGGGCCCAGAGCTGATATAATAGAATTACCTAAATAAAGGAGATGATTTTTATGTGGACACAAATTCAAACCTGGTTGGTGCAGCAGGGTACGGGGCTGATCAGTACCGTGCTGAAAACCGTTGTCATTGCGGTGGTGGGTATTCTCATCATCCGGCTTGTGATGAAGATTGTGGAAAAAGCCCTGGAAAAATCCCACCTGGAAAAAGCTGCCCACAGTCTGATTAAAACTCTGGCAAAGACAGTAATGTGGGTTCTGCTGGCGCTGATTCTGGCATCCAGCCTGGGGATTGACGTAACCGGCATTGTGGCTCTGGCTTCGGTGGCTACATTGGCGGTGTCTCTGGCGCTGCAGAATATGCTGGCCAATGTCATCGGCGGCTTTACGCTGCTGTATACCCATCCCTTTGGCTCCGGCGACTTTGTGGAAATTGCCGGCCAGTCCGGTACAGTTCAGGAGGTGGGCATCGCCTACACCAAGCTGATTACCCCGGACAATAAGATTGTATCCATTCCCAACAGCGCGGTGGTGGCGGCCCAGATTACCAACTATACGGTCACCGGCAGCCGGCGGGTGGATATTGCCATCAGCGCCTCCTATGATGCGCCGGTAGCGGCAGTGGAGGATGCGTTGAGAGAAGCGGCAGCTGTGGAAGGTGTGCTTGCAGAGCCTGCGCCCTTTGTGTCGGTTACCGATTACGGCGACAGCGCGGTCAATTATGTGGTGCGGGTCTGGACGAATACAGATGCCTATTGGGATGTACATTTTGCCATTACCCATAAAATCAAGGAAATTTTTGACGCAAGAGGCATTGAAATGACTTATCCTCATTTGAATGTCCATCTGGAAAAGTAACCCCGGCGCAAGAGCTAAGCAAAATGATTGCGGCGCATTTGGCATAAATCCAAAATGCCGGGACATACTAGCCTCGGACGAAAACGCGCAGCCTCCTACGCTGTGACGACAGAAGAAAAGCTGTACATTTTCGTCAAGTGTGTCGCCGAAAGCGCAGCGGTGTGACGCGAATCAGGCGGATAGGGAACGATCCGCCGTACATAACGGGCGTGCCGAAAGGCGCGCCCGTTCCATTTTTGTCGCAAGGCCTGTGTTACAATCAGCATGCCCGATGGCAAAATGAAAATATCAAGGAGGAAATACCATGCCTAAATCTGACGGAACCATGTACCCCTGGGAGAGAGCAGAGCTGCACCAGGCCAATGTGCGCTATCAAAACGCGGTGAATAAAGTGAAAATGCATCCCAATTCCGCGGGAATAAATGAGGCTGACGAGAAGAAAGCCTTTGCAGACCTGATGCGGATCACAGCCAAATACGCAGGCTGCAAGTAAGGCCGGAAAAACATGCTCCAAAGTGCAACAACCCCCTGGGCATTTTTCGCCCAGGGGGTTTGCTATCATGGTCACATAAACCCCGGCCGCACCATCGGCCGCCCATTTTACTACACTTTTGGAGGTAATGATTATGATTCAAAGCACCATCAGACAGTATGTCCTTTCTCTGTTTGACGAAAGCCGGGACGGCGAATTGACCGTCGGCCCCGCAGAAGACCGCTTCGACTATCCCGTGGATTGGAACGAGGAAACCGCGCACTTGTTGGCCCGGCAGTGCGGCACACTGGTTGCCCAGCTGACGGAGCTTTCCCATCAGTATGAAAAGCTGAAGACGGAAACCCGGCATCTGACGAAAGAGCAGCTGGAAATTTGGAATACCTACCTGAAGCCCTTCCCTAAGCACAACCTGGACATGGAAAAACTGGGGGAAATCTGGGAAAAGACGGCTGCAGATATGGAGCTGACCGAGGAAGAGTGGGATTTGGCAGATCAGTATGTGGACTGGTTTGAAGAAAACGCGCTGGCTCGGCTGCCGATGAAGCGCTGTGATCCCATCCAGCTCATCAACCGTGCCAAAAGCTACTGCAAGCTGATTCGGTTGAACGCCCCGGCAATCGTACAGGAAGAGCAAGCCAAGCGTTTTGCGGAGGAATTTGTGCTGTATCACTGCTTTCAGCAGGATGCCCCAAAATAATTTGAACAAATGTAAGTAGTGTGCTACAATGAAAAAAACAGGAGGATTTGCGTATGAAAACAGAATGGATTTGCCGTTGGCAGTATATCCCCGGTCATAAGAAGCATTTTGAAGTATACCCCACACTGGATGACGCGCGTCGGGCAATGGCAAAGGTCCTGACAGATGCGGTAGATCTGAGTGGCTACATTCAAGCTCTGCGCAAAGAAGAGGGGGAGGATTGCGGCAGCAGCGCAGATTTTTTGGAGAAGTTCCTTTCTGATCTGACAATGCCGGAATCGGAGGCAGTGATTCCTGAACACTACGATATTCCGGATCATTGCCTGCTGGAGTTCGATTCTTACGATGGCTTCCGGTGGGGATATATGCGGGGAGAGTGCCCGTACCTGTCTGTAGGCCATGTGTACGAAGGGAAGGAAATCGAGCCCTATGTAATCGCCTTCAATTATGAGAACCCCAAATCCATCAGCCATGACCGGGTCAACGCAGTAGAGATTCGCATTACTAAGCATATCAATTACGGCACCAGCGCCTATCCGTTGCTGGTGTGGTGGGCAGTGCAAAAAAAGCCACAGACTCAAGGCCAAATTGTTCGAACAATTTCTGAAGCGTGGGATACTGTCATTGACCGTAAGACCGTGGGCCGTCACCTCCAATTGCTGCAGGATTTGGGATATCCTGTAAAACACAGTTCAGATGGGTATTATTATAGCGAAGAACCACATCCCCCAAAAAATGATATCAAATACACCCCCAGCGCGAATCCTCTGCTGATTCTGGCAACACTGGACCACACTCCCCAAACCAAAGCAGAAATTATTCACGCTATACAGGCAAAGTACGGCGTAAAGATGGACCGCAAGGCTGTGGTCAGGAATTTGGAGCTGCTGGGAGTATTGGGCCTCGATATAGAAAAATGTAACGACGGCTATTATATCAGCAAGTAACTCCCAAAAAGAGAAAGGTGGGCTTATTATGCTTTCCAAATCCAAATACTGCGCTTTTTCTCAGTGTCCCAAGCGGCTGTGGCTGCAGACCTATAAGCCGGAGCTGTCTGAGGATAACGCCGCCCTGGATGCCCGTATGGAAACCGGCAACGAGGTGGGCGACCTAGCTATGGGTCTGTTTGGTGATTTCACCGAGGTCACCGCCTGCAAAGAGGACGGCCGTCTGGACCTTTCCAAAATGATTGAATATACCCGGCAGCTGGTTGCGGAAAACCACCCGGTGATTTGCGAAGCCTCTTTCTCCTACGAGGGAAATTACTGCGCGGTGGATATTCTCCGCCGGGAAAATGGCGGTTACGCCATTTACGAAGTGAAAAGCGCCACCCATGAAGCGGAAATTTACGGCATTGATATTGCTTACCAGAAGTATGTGCTGGAGCACTGCGGCATCACCGTCACCGGTACATATCTGGTGTGCATTAATTCCGACTATGTCCGGGGAGAAGAGCTGGATATTGGGCAGTTGTTTAAGATTATTGACATGTCCAATGGTGTCGCGCTGGAAGCTCCCCTGGTGGAGGGGCAAATCAAGCGGGCAGAGGAAACTCTGGCGAAAAAAGAAGAGCCTGATTATGACATTGCCGAGCGGTGCGAAGAGCCTTATCATTGCCCTTTCTGGGCCTACTGCTCCCGGCATTTGCCTGAGCATTCCGTGTTTGATCTGTACCGCCTGCCCAAGAAAAAGAAATTCGACTTCTACCGCAAGGGCATTATTTCCTACGCCGATGCCATGGCGGTACCCAGCCTGAGCGATGCCCAGCTGCGGCAGATTCAGTTCCGGCTTTCCGATTGCGGCAATTATATCGACAAAGGTGGCATTCAGGATTTCCTGAACACCCTCTCCTACCCCATTTACTTTTTGGATTTTGAAACCATGCAGCTGGCAGTGCCCCAATTTCCTGGCACGAAGCCCTATCAGCAGATTCCTTTCCAGTATTCGCTGCACTATATTGAAAAGCCCGGCGGGGAGCTGAAGCACAAGGAATTTCTGGCGGAGTCCGGGGCAGATCCCCGCAGAGCCATTGCGGAAAGTCTGTGCCGGGATATTCCCATGTTTACCTGCGTCACCGCCTACAACCGGGGCTTTGAATGCGGACGCATCAAGGAGCTGGCGCAGCTGTTCCCGGACCTTGCGCCCCATTTGCTGAATATCCGCGATAACATTCAGGATTTGCTCACTCCGTTCCAGGCCGGCTACTACTACAATCGCGCCATGGGCGGCAGCTTCTCCATTAAGAGCGTCCTGCCGGCGCTGTTCCCGGATGACCCAGCGCTGGATTATCACAATCTGGAGGGCGTCCACAACGGCAGCGAAGCCATGGATTTGTTCCCCAGGATTCAGGATTTGCCCCCGGAGGAGCAGGCCGTCGCAAGAAAGAATTTATTGGAATACTGCAAGCTGGACACCTACGCCATGGTCAAGGTGTGGGAAGCACTTCTGGCAGCCGTTCAATAAAGCAAGCAGAGAAGGAGATACTATGGTAGAAACTGTAAATATGGAAGAAAGAAAAAACCGCCAGTTAGAAACGGTCAAAACCTTCAGGGAAGGTTTGGGAAAGAAATGCTCGGTCAATCCACTCATTAAAAAAGACACAATTAACGAGGAAGCATTGCTGGATGCGTTGAAGCTTGCCTTTCGTGATATTACACCGCGCACCATGAAACGAATGCCCGATTGGAATGTTAATCATGAAGAATGCGTAGAATTCGGTCAAATGCCCGAGGCTCTGTTCTCATATTCCTATAAAGGTAAGAAATTCAGTAAGCAGCTAAAGGATTGGTTTGACAGACCCTGCCTTGCCGATCCAGAAGAATGGCAAAAAGCGTTTGATGAATTCCACAAGACCGCCTGTGAAACAGTAAAGGAATTTTTGAATACGCAGCGTTATGAACCGAAGTATATCACCTATGGAAAGGCCCAGAAGGTGGTGAATATGACCTTTAAGCATATTTACTGTTTGGACGGCGCTTATATCAAAGAAGATTGGTTTATTCCCTGCCACATGGCCCTTGATTCTTTTACACTGGAGTGGTTCTGTCGGAATGTTGGGGATATAACGAAGGGCTGCGTTGATTCCTGGAGCGCTTTACAGAATGTCGCAGAAGACATCCCCAACTTGCCCAAGAAATATGACGGTATGAAAATGTATACTAGAATCGTAAATAAAGGCGAAGACAAGGAGCCGGAAATCCGCAAGTTTTATACTTATGACCAAATTGTCGCATTAATCCGTAATTACTTCGTGGGAGATCACCCCTTCAAGGGATTGTGTCCTTTGCAGGCAGAATTCTATATCTGGCCGGACATCCAGTTACATCTGGCTGCAGAAGCCCTATATGGGCAAAATATCGGCATTGAGAAGACCATCGAATCCGCAAAAAAGGAATGGAAAGATGCCTGGGAAAAAGACTGTGTGGATGCCAAAAGTACTGCTGAGCAATTCAAATGGTGCAAGGAAAAATTCAAACAGATTTCCGTAGAGCAAAAACTAGAATTCACCAAAAAGCGCGTGGACCAAATCATCCAGGATTTTCATGTTTATAATCCCTGATTAACCAACCATTAGGATTTTTGAAACAAGCACTTTACAGGAGGTATTTCAATGACCGGTTTGGAAACTGCAAAAAAGCAATTAGCTTTGCTGGAAGAAAAGAAAAAAGACCTGCTCCTCAGAATTATGGAAGATTACGGCCTTGAGGATGCAGCGGAAGCAGAAAGCGCGATTGACGACGAAGAGATTTCCCTGGAATGGGAAGAATGCCGCGAGCTTGACTATGCAGACAGCTCCCTTCGTTGCCAGCAAATGCTTGTGGATGCCCTGGCGCTTTTGGATTCCGGCGACAAAAAGTCCGTACATAACGCAAACAAAGCCCTGGAAACCTTGGTTCGGGAGGCAAGAAAAATCAGAAAAGAAAGAACGGAAGATATCCAAAAAGCACAAGAAGTCATCTCTCTAATGGATGAAATCATCCATGTGTGTGACGACCACCGTCAAAAATAAACAGGCCTTGCAACGAACTCCGCCCCCGCGCGTATGCGCCGGGGGATAAGCTTGTTATTAGGGTGACACAAGCGATTGAGAAACACGAGGAAAGCACAGATATCATAAGTCATTCCCCAGCGAGATACCTCAAATACACATAAAGGAACTTAATCATATGAATAATTTTGTTTTATTAAGCGATTTTCCGAACAATGCCAAGGCGATAGGCCCCGTTTTTAGCGCGTTTGTGTATTATTCTTTTGATAAGAAAGCTTATTTTACTCCCGACGATGATCTTCTCGGAGAAATTCATATCAATGAGGATGGCGACTGCACCATCGGTACACCCTTGTTCGTTGTGTCAGCGGTAAATGATAAAGGTAAGTTTGTCAAATCGGATGAAAATGCTTTTTATCAGAGTGTACTTAACGGCCGCTCTGGTTTGGAAAGCCATCTTATCATGGAGCCGAACACAATAATTAAAAAGCTTTCTGACTTAAAAGAATTGGCGATAAAGAAATTGCGAGAATCCGTGAATTTGTGGGATTGTGATGCCTTTTGGGCGACTTCTATAATGTATTGCTTTGACGAAGCTTCTAAAACGATTGGTTACGAAATTACAGGAAGAGGATATGTAATTAACAACACCCCAAACTTTGAAAAATTCCCCGAACTTATAAAAGTAAGTTATGATATATGACAAACTCCGCCCTGGTGCGTACGCACCGGGGCGGGTTCATTTATCGGTTTTTACAGCGCAGTATGTCAAGAGGATCTGCGATGAATACTTGCCGCCCGGTGGCGGTCAAAGAATCCAAAATGGGCTGCAGCTTGACCCCTGCATCCAGCCGCTCCAGAAAATTGCAGATAAATAGCGGTCGGTTATTTTCAATGGCAAGGGTGTCACGGAGCTTTTCCAGCAGCAGATCGCTGGCGCCGGAGGTGCCTGCGGGCAATTGCCTGCCATCGAAAAGATGGGGTTTGCTATAGAAATTCATGAAACGCTCCTTGTGAAATGCCAAAATCACCCGGCCTGCATTGTTTTCCCCGGTTTTGATGGTTTTCAAGAAAACGTGACCATGCTCTTCTTCCTCTCCGGCCAATCCTGTCAAGGAAAGCATTACGCCCTCCTTCCAAAGCAGTACCGCTTTGAAGGATTTTGTGGGCTCGCCGCCGAAGATGCCCGCTAAGGACACAAGAATATCTTCGGCATCTTCCCCGGAAAGGATGTTGATTCCGGGGGAAAAGGTCATGGTTGCTGTTTTTTCTTTCACTGAAAACGTTGCAGACAGAATTCTTTTACACATATTGTCGCCTCTTTCAAATGGTTTGCCAACAGTATAGCACAACCGTTCCGTCAAAAATGGACAGGGCTTTTTTGGGGCATAGCCCACGCTATAATCATGGTACAAAACTTCAGGAGGTTTCTGCTATGACCAAAGACGCTTATGCTCCTTTCACGATTCCCGGCGCCTATGCAGCGGCGCAGCATCTTTGCAAGGAAAAAATCCAAACCTTATACGGCCCGACGCCGCCGGCTCCTGTTGTGGAGCGGTTGGACGCGGAATTTGCCCTGCTGGACGGGAATAACCTCAGCTCGGTTTATATACTGCTGCACCACCTGGCTGCCCATTTGGGGGAAACCGGCGGAAAGCTCGCCCTGCGGGGCGCGCTGGGTTCTACGCTGACCAGCTTTCTTTTGGGAATTACGGACATCAATCCGCTCCCTGCCCATGACCGCTGCCCCAGCTGCGGCTATGTGGATTTCGTTCGGGGAGATTCCGGTTATGATTTGGTGGCAAAAACCTGCCCGATCTGCGGCGGGGCGCTGGTTTGCGATGGGCATAATATTCCTTATGAAGCCTGCTCAGAGCTTGCCCAAGGAAAACAAGTTGATACTGTGGACATAAATGTGTCCGCGTCTTCTTGGGAAAAGGCAGTTTCTTTTCTGGTGGAATTTCTGGGAGAGGAGCGGATTGCCTGCGCCTGCGAATGGAACAATCCCGTGTGCTTCATGCTGCTGCCGGAGGGCATGAAATTTGAGGATGTCACGCCCGTCACCGAATTGGAATCCCCAGTGTGCGGCGTCCGCAAACAAACGGTTTTGCCGGGGTATGAATTAACGCCTGAAATGCTTCGGGTGATTCTTCTGCCTTATGACGATTACGACCGGATTCGCCGGCTGCACCGGCTTACCAAAACAAAGCCGGAGGATGTCGATTACAGCGACCCGAATATCTATCAGCTGTTTCAAAATCTGGACACCTGCGGCATTCCGGGATTCTCCACCGACCGCAGCAAGGAAATCCTGCAGCATTGTAAGGATATGCGGTTTAGTGACCTGATTCGGCTTTGTGGCATGATTTGCGGAACGGGCGCGTGGGAGGATAACGGGGAAATCCTCCTGCAGAGCCACGCCTTTCCGGACTTGATTGCTACCCGGGACGATATTTTCCTGACACTGGGAAAATACGGCGTAGATTCCAAAACGGCGCAAGCTGTGATGGAAAGCGTCCGCAAGGGAAAGTTCTGTGAGGATACCCCGGAAAATCGCAAAAGGGCGCAAAAGCTGCTGCGCGCAGGCGTGCCTGTGTGGTATGTGGAATCTCTGGGGAAAATTCGCTATCTGTTTCCCAAAGCCCACGCTGCTCAATGCGGAAAAATAGCGGCCACCCTTGCCTGGTTTAAGGTCTATTATCCCAATGGGTTCTATCAGGTGAGCCTGGCGAGCATGAGGGCAGGAGACCTTTTGCAGTACAGCGATGAGGCGCTGAAGCAAAGGCTCGGGAAAGAGAACGCGAGCAAAGAGCATGACCGGGAGGTGATTGCGCTTTTGCTGGAGGTCCGCCGCCGACAGATCTGCGTGGATAGTTGGGGAACTGGCGAAACAGCGGATGTCCGCTAGCGAAAACAGCACAGCCGCCGACCTGATGGTCGGCGGCTGTTATTTATCAGTTCGACATATTGGAATTTGGCGGTGTGGTTGTTTCGTTTTGTTACAATATCTTAAATTAGAATAAAGACTTATTATCTTCCATATATGCAATAATATTGGCTAAACCGTCCTCGAAAGACAAATATTGTTTGTCTTCTGCTTTAACTTCTGCAACATAATAGAAATATCCATCCATATAAATCCATGTAGAACATCTTAGGGTGATGCTGTCCCCTTGGTCTATATCCTTATTTCTAAAAAAACCAATAAGAATATCACAGTTTTTACCGATAACTTTTAATGCAATTTTTTCATTATTCTTTTCAGAAGCATCAAAAGCGGTTTTATCCTCTGTATTTACATAAAGGATTAGATTATCATCGGATTCGGTATAGGATATGAATGTTGCATCAACAGTATGATAATTGTTTTCGTCACGTAGATGCTCGCGCATTATTTGATTGTAACCATTACAACCACTCAAGGTGAATATAAGCGAAATAACAAATAATGCAGATACTATTCTTTTCATACTGTTACTCCTTTTCATTTTTGTTTTGACGACCTGTAGCAAATCAAATTCAAGTTTGTCAAATTGATTATACTTCCGCGCTACGCAGAAATCAAGATTTCCGCATAAACTACTGCTACGCGCCGACGGGAGGGGTGCAGGTAATCTGATTTCCAAAATTTGCGCGTTTTTCCGAAAAGAAACACGTGTTTTTCTTCCGTTTTCGGCAAAGATAACTTTGCGGAAAGAGAAAAAACCGCTATCAAGCAAAAGGAGAGAGATTATCATGAAGAACAACAACCAGATCAATGTTCCCCAGGCACGTGAAGCTATGGACAAGTTCAAGATGCAGGCAGCTTCTGAGGTCGGCGTTAACCTGACCAACGGCTACAACGGTCACCTGACCTCCCGCGAGGCCGGCTCCGTCGGCGGCCAGATGGTCAAGAAGATGATCGAGGCTTACGAGCAGGGTCTGCAGTAAGCGAAAAAGTGACCGGGAGTACCCGGTCACTTTATTTTTGCCGCCGGATGTGCTATACTCATAAAAAAGAAGGGGGGGTGGCGGCAAGTGAAGCGGTTTCGCAAGGTGTATCTGGAGATTTCCAACGTGTGCAATCTGCGCTGCAGCTTCTGTCCGGGCACAAAACGGCCTGCAAAGCGGATGGAGGAAAGGGAGTTTCGCATTCTGACGGAAAAGCTCAGACCCTACACCGATTACTTATATTTTCATCTCATGGGAGAGCCTCTGTGCCACCCCAATTTGGAGCGGTATCTGGCCCTTGCGTGGGAGCAGGGCTTTCGTGTGATAATCACCACCAACGGAACACTGCTGCACCGGGCAGGGGAGATGCTGCTGGCATCGCCCGCGCTGCACAAGGTAAACATTTCCCTTCATGCCTTTGAGGCCAACGATTTGGACACGCCCTTTGACACCTATCTTCGCCGTTGCTTGGAATTCGGTGCGGCGTCGGCAGGGAAGAAGCTGGTAGTATATAGGCTGTGGAATCAGGGCGGCGCAGAGGAAAAGAACGGGGAAATTCTGCAAGTTCTGCGGGAATATTATCCTGAGCCCTGGGCGACGGAGCGGCACGGCATCCGTCTGGCGGAGAGAACCTATCTGGAATACGGCGATAAGTTTGATTGGCCGGATTTGTCCGCCCAGGAGGGCAGCCGGCAGGTATTTTGCTACGGACTGAAAGACCAGATTGGCGTACTGTGCGACGGCACAGTCGTTCCTTGCTGCTTAGACCATGAGGGAGATATTCCTCTGGGCAATCTTCTGAAGCAGGACATGGAGGAAATCCTGAGTTCTCCTCGCGCCAAGGCAATGTTCGACGGCTTTTGCCGGGCGGAGGCGACGGAGGAACTGTGCCGCAAGTGCGGCTACGCAAGGCGGTTTGAAAGACGGTAAAAAAATGCTCGCCTGAGAGAGACACTTCGCAAAGGAGTTGTCTCTCTCGTTTTTTATCTGAATCAGAAAATGACGCTTTACACAGGAATTGTGAAGGCATCATAGTGAGTTGTGTGCTTTGAGAATGGTTATATTATCCGAAAACACGGTATTATCGGCGGATAAGGGTTATTGCAAGTCGTTTTTATGGGCTTTGGTGAATCAGTTTAATATCTACTTTTTTCTCTGATTTTCTTGCATATTGGATCAAGGATTCGGTTCCCTTGCTTTTTCCATCCCAAAAGCAAATTACTCTGTGGCATACATCCACCATTTGTTTGTTTCTTATAGGTCCGGCTGCTTTTCCGTATTTTTTCCAATCGGGTAGATATCGCTTGATGGGAAAACCGTTTTCTTTTGCAAATCGTTCTCCCAAAAGATCTGCTCCTTTGCACCCTCCCGAAAGAATCGTAATTTGATCTGTAGAGTCGTATTCTATAAGACAAGAAATAATATAGTCTTTTGCTTCTTCGTAATTTGAATAGGTTCTGCAACCCGCAATTATCACATATATTTCCATTTTTTCACCCCTTCAAAGGGGTATTATATTTTATTTTTATCAAAAGCGCAACCATAAGTGGTTATATAAATGAGGTGATTTTTCAGCATAATATTGTAGTGGGAGTTGATATTATGTTTAAAATTGACAGAGAATTTAAATCTGCTAATATTTCCAGAACCATTCGGTTTACGGAGTCTCTTTTCGAGCAATTGA
The DNA here is from genome assembly GCA_017452605.1 of Oscillospiraceae bacterium. Lineage (GTDB taxonomy): Bacteria > Bacillota > Clostridia > Oscillospirales > Oscillospiraceae > Faecousia. Next base: position 842 of record JAFTMB010000076.1, on the reverse strand, counting down.
ACAAAACTGCTGCGGAGAATGATATTTCTTTCAATCTTCTTGTTTTGCAGTGCTGTAAATATGCTTTGGAACATCAAGAACAAAAAGAAGAAAAATAAAAAAGCTCACCGAAAAGGTGAGCTTTTTATTATGTAGCTTAGATAGCGATGCCGGCCTTGTCCAAAATGGTGGGGACATTCTTTTCTGCGCCGATAGCCATAATATGTACGCCGTCGCACAGCTTTTCTTCCTTGATCTTGGCAACCATTTCAGCAGCCATCTCAATGCCCAGCTTGCCGGGCAGGCCCTTGACGCCCTTTTCCTTGCCCTCGGCAGCGGCAGCGGCCAGACGGTCGATCATGTCCTGAGGCACGTCGATGCCGGGAACATTTTCGTTCATGTACTTAGCCATGCCTGCAGACTTCAGAGGAATGATGCCTGCCATGATGTGGGTCTTGATGCCGGCCTTGTCAACCTGCTCCAGGAAGCGCTTGAAGGTGTTCAGGTCGAAAATGCCCTGGGTCTGCACGTACATAGCGCCTGCTTCAACCTTCTGGCGCAGCTTGTTGATCTGCAGGAAGACGGGCTCGTAAACGGGAGTGACAGAAGCGCCCTTGTAGAACTTGGGAGCGCCGCCGGCCAGCTCGTTGCCGCCGCAGTCACAGCCGGTTTCTTCCATCAGGGACAGCATCTTCAGAATGCCGACGGAGTCCAGATCGTAAACGGGCTTGGCATCCCGGCAGTCGCCCACTACGGGGTGGTCGCCGGTCAGAGCCAGCATGGTGTCGATGCCGAAGGAGTAGGCGGTGAGCATTTCAGCCATGATGACCATACGGCTGCGGTCGCGGCCGGTCATCTGGAAG
>JAFTMB010000075.1 GCA_017452605.1 Oscillospiraceae bacterium | reverse complement strand
TTTGGTGGACTCGAGGAGATTCGAACTCCCGACCCCCACAATGCGAATGTGGTGCGCTCCCAGCTGCGCTACGAGCCCATATAGCTGCGGATATCGCCGCAGCTAGAATTATATTCCTGATTTCCCTCTTTGTCAAGAAAGCTTTTACTTCTTGATGGCGTATTCCACCGGGGAATCCGCAGGCAGCTCCAGCAGCTGGGGATGGGCCAAAAGCTCCTTGACCAGCGCAACAGTGCCGGAATAGTAGTAACCGTCCGCGATCCGCTCGTCCAGAGTAATTCCCAGGGGAATCACCTCGTGCAAATCAGCGTTGCCCTCTTTGTCGTAATCCATCTTCATGTACTTTTTACCCACAACCACAAAGCAGGAGTTGGTGCCCCAGTTTACCAGATGGTGATAACCGCCGGGCAGACCGATAGAGCCCAGGTTGCTTAAGAAAATGGCGGCATGGTTCGGGTCGCTGCCGATCAAAAATTCCGGCGCCCAGCCGTGCTTATCCAGCCAAAGCACAAATTTCACAATGGCGTTGATCAGCCACTGGGGCAGCTTGGCCACAACATCCATCGCGCCGGTGGAGGTGTCCTTTTCCTCGTAGCTCTTGGTCTGGTGAATGACCTTCATGATCTTCTCATGATAGCTTTCCAGGGTTTCCTTTTCATCGTATGTAAAGAAAGCGAGGGCTTCCTCAGCGTGGTCATTAAACCGCTTCTTCACCGTAAAGGCAACAGAAATATCCTTGCGCTGATACATCTTGTTATTGCAGACAAACCGGTTCATCTTCGGCCGCAGCACAAAAGCTTTGCCAATGGCCGCGCTGATGATGTGGAAAAAGGTATACTTATCCTCTGTGCGGCCCCGGTTCAGCTTTTCCAGATATGTTTCAATGGGACGGATGTCAATATCCACGCTGATATGGGCCTCGTTATCTGCCCGGTTGGGCATCAGCGGAGGCATAATGCGGTTCATGGCGGGAATATCTTTCAGCCAAATACCATCTTTCCGGTCTCCCCATTTCTTCTTTGCCATAGTATCCTCTTCCTTTCTCTTTTTTGTCATTATACAGAATGAGAAGAAAAAAAGCAATAACACAGTTTGACAAAATATGACCATCCATAGTATAATGTTTCTACAAATGCGAAAGGCAGGAATCAGAACATGGACCAGCAGCCCAATCTGTCAAACAATCGACCCCGCCGCCGGCGCAAAACCCAGATGGAAATCATCAAAGAGGCTTTCTTGCCCTATATTTTCCTCATGTCCGCTGCGCTGCTGATTATCATTTTCATTGTAGGCGCTTTGATTCGGGGATAATCCTTTTTCATCCTTAAAACAGTTAAGGCCACCGGCGTTGCCGGCGGCCTTTTTTCTTAAAATAACGCCTCTGCTCCGGGAAACAGCGGCTTACCCAGCAAGCGGCAGGCAATATCCGCCATCCATTCCGCGCTTTGCTGAAATCCGTCATGATGCCATGTCAGCACCATGGACATCAGGCCGCAAACGGCGAACATGGTAACCTGGCGGCAGATTTCCAGAGAATCCCCTTGCAGAAACCGCTTGGGCATAACCGATTCGGATAAGGAATGGGAAACCGCTCTTTCCACCAAAACACCGCTCATGCCGCCCCGCTCCAGCGCGTCCAGCAGGCTCTTATGCTCCACCCAAAAGAGGAAATACCGCAGCATATCCGATTTTAAGGTGCGGCCGGATCTGTTGTTAAATGGAATCGCAAAGCCCTCGTACTCCATCAGGGTGTGGTCGATCAGCGCATAAAGGGCGCCGTCTTTGCTGGAAAAGTAACGATAAAAGGACTTGCGGGGAATTTGCAGATTTTCACACAGGTCGCTGACGGTGATCTCTTCATACCGCCGGGAGGCCATCATCCGCAGCAGCCCGTTTTCCAGCTGGCGCTGACGCTGGGCAGACTGTTCTGTTTTGCAGAGCTTATACACAAATTCCCCTCCTTCGGTTGATCTTTTTTATTATTATAACACTTTCCCAAATATTTTCAATATGTTTGTTGAATTTATCCAAAAGGCACTGGGATAAATCATCGCATAGTGTCACAGAAACGCCCTTTTGCCCCCTGCTTTACAATTCGTTCATGATTTATAATATAGGATGTAACAAAATGGGCAATTCCCACAAACTAAGGAGGATTCTTATGGCTAAAAAACCCGTAACGTTAGATGCCAAGGGTTACCGCAAGTTCGGTATGCGCGACAAGATCGCCTATGCCGCCGGTGACTTTGGCTGTAACATGAGTTTCGCCCTGAAGGGCACTGTCCAGACCTTCTGGCTCGTTTATATGATGCTGGAAACCGGTCTGCTGTCCATCTTGCTGCTGCTGGTTCAGATTTGGGACGCCGTCAACGATCCGCTGATCGGCACCATGATCGATAACGACAAGCGCAACTACAAGCGCGGCAAGTTTAAGCAGTATATCTTTGTAGGCGCCTGCGGTCTGCTGGTAGGCGGTGCCGCTGTATTCCTGCCCTTCCCCAACGCTCCTGTTGTGCTTAAGGCTGTCCTCTTCATCCTGGGATATGTTATCTGGGATGCCTGCTACACCGTAGCCAACGTTCCCTACGGCTCCATGCTGAGCCTGGTCACCGAAGATGTAGGCGAGCGCGCGCAGCTTTCCACCTGGCGGTCTGTCGGCTCCATGGTCGGCGGCATGGTTCCCGGCATCGTACTGCCCATGATCATCTGGCAGAAGGTTTTGTATGATGGCACCGGCGCTATCCCCAACATGGAAGGCGAATTCCATAACAATCCCCTTACTGGCGAAGCTTACAAGATTGGTGATGTCATGCTCAGCCCCCTGACTGGCGAAAAGGCCCAGATCCTTTTGGGCGACCGCGTGTTCTGGGCTGCTTTGCTGATGGGCGTTCTGGGTTTCATTGCCTTCATGTTCATGATCAAGAATATCACTATCCGTGTAGATGAGAACTCCGTTAAGACCAACGAGGCCGGCGAGAAGTTCAACGTTCTGACCGCTTTCGGCAACTTCATGAAGAACCGTCCCGCTGTTGGCGCTACTGTTGCCGCCATGGGTATGTTCCTGGGTATGCAGTCTGCTGCAACCGCCAACGCCATCATGTTCGCTACCTATTTTGGCATGGCTGAGCTGTCCGGTGTTGTTCAGATCATCGGCTTCCTGCCCATGTTCCTGTTTATGCCCTTCATCACCAAGATTGTTAAGAAGTACGGCAAGAAGGAAGCTTCCGTATTCGGCACCATCATTTCCATGATCGGCGGCGCTGTCATGCTGGTGTTCCCCATGGTAGACAAGTCCATCGCTCTGCCTGTCTACATGATCGGTCTGGTTGTCTTCGGCATCGGCATGGGCGTTTACACCTGTGTCTCCTGGGCTATGATGGGCGATGCCATCGACTACAACGAATGGAAGTTCGGCAAGCGTGAGGAAGGCACTGTTTACTCTCTGCACTCCTTCTTCCGTAAGCTGGCGCAGGGCGTAGGCCCCTCCGTAGTCCTTCTGGTCATGGGCGCTCTTGGTTATGTGTCCAAGCTTGGTACTATCGGACAGAACGCTGACACAGCAAAGAATATGTGCTGGCTGGTTGCCGGTCTTTACATGTTCAGCGCCGTGCTGCAGTTTGTTGGCCTGGCTCTGATCTACAACCTGGATAAGAAGACCCTGGAAAAGATGAATGCTGAGCTGGCTGCCCGCAAGGAGCAGTAATCTCCAATCATAACGAAATCCCTCCGGAGCAATCCGGAGGGATTTTTTTACTTTCCGTTGCCGCGCAGCTCAATGATCTGGTCACGCAGCACTGCGGCGTATTCGTATTCCATCATTCTGGCCGCTTCCTTCATCTGCTTTTCCAGGCGGGCAATCTCCCGTTCCTTTTCCGCCTTGGTCATCTTCACGCCGGTTCTTCCCTTCCGCTCTGCGGTGGGAGAAGAGATTTCAATCAAATCCCGCACGGACTTGATGATCGTCTTCGGCACGATGCCGTTTAATTCGTTGTAAGCATTCTGAATGCTGCGACGGCGGGCGGTTTCGTCCATAGCCGCCTGCATGGAGGGGGTTATCTGGTCGGCATACATGATGACCTTGCCCTCAGCGTTTCGGGCGGCTCGGCCGATGGTCTGCACCAGACTGGTTTCACTGCGCAGGAAGCCTTCCTTGTCCGCGTCCAAAATCGCAACCAGGCTCACTTCCGGCAGATCCAGTCCCTCCCGCAGAAGGTTAATGCCAACCAGTACATCGAATTTTGCCATACGCAAATCCCGGATAATCTCCATGCGCTCCATGGCGCCGATGTCCGAGTGCATATACCGAACCTTGATCCCCGCCTTTTGCAGGTACGCCGTTAAATCCTCTGCCATTTTCTTGGTCAGGGTGGTTACCAGCACCCGCTCGTTTTTCGCCGTTCTTGCATTTATCTCCCCAATGAGGTCATCAATCTGTCCATCAATGGGTCTTACCTCCACTTCCGGGTCTAAAAGGCCGGTAGGACGAATCACCTGCTCCACTGTCTGCCCAGAGCGAGTCTTTTCATACTCCGCCGGAGTGGCCGACACATAAATCACCTGATTGAGCTTGCTGTCAAACTCCTCAAAATTCAAGGGCCGGTTATCGTAAGCCGAGGGCAGGCGGAAGCCGTAATTGACCAGCGCATCCTTTCTGCTGCGGTCGCCTGCATACATGGCCCGGCACTGGGGCAGGGTTACATGGCTCTCGTCCACAAACAGCAGAAAATCCTCCGGAAAATAATCCAACAGCGTGGTCGGCGGCGTTCCGGGGGCTCTGCCCTGAATCACCCGGGAATAGTTTTCAATGCCGTTGCAGAAGCCGATTTCCGTCAGCATTTCCAAATCGTAAGCGGTGCGCTGAGCGATTCTCTGGGCTTCAATCAGCTTATCGTGGGCGCGAAACCAGGCCACCTGCTCGTCGCACTCCCGCTGGATTTCCAGCATGGCCCGCTGGAGCTTTTCTCTGGATGCCACATAATGGCTGGCGGGATAAATCGCCACATGGTCCACAAACCGCTCCGCCACGCCGGTGACGGCATTGATTTCCGAAATACGGTCGATTTCCTCGCCAAAAAACTCAATGCGAATGGCTCTGCCTGACCAGTAGGCAGGATAAATTTCCAGAGTGTCCCCCCGCAAGCGGAACTTGTTTCTGGAAAAATCCAAATCATTTCGCTCGTACCGGATTTCTGTCAGCTTTCGCAAAATGTCGTCTATGGGTCTTTCCTGCCCTACCCGCAGGGAAATGACCATGCTTTTATAGTCAATGGGGTCACCCAGACCGTAAAGGCAGCTGACGGAGCTGACCACAATCACATCCCGCCGCTCAAACAGAGCCGAGGTGGCGCTGTGGCGCAGGCGGTCGATTTCCTCGTTGACGGAGGCATCCTTTTCGATGTAGGTATCGGTGTGGGCGATGTATGCTTCCGGCTGGTAGTAGTCATAGTAGGAGATAAAATACTCCACCGCGTTGTTGGGAAAAAACTCCCGAAACTCGCTGCAAAGCTGAGCGGCCAGGGTTTTGTTGTGGGCAAGCACTAGGGTTGGACGGTTCAATTTTTCAATGACGGACGCCATGGTAAAGGTCTTGCCAGAGCCGGTGACGCCCAAAAGGGTCTGCTCCCGCAAGCCCCAGTTGACACCGTTTACAAGCCCCTCAATGGCAGCTGGCTGGTCGCCGGAGGGCTTATAATCGGAAACTAGCTGAAAATGGTCCATAGCCGCCTCCTTTATACCAAGCTGTAACTGCTGTCCGGCGTGTAAAGACCGGATTGAGCAAGGGATACATAATCGTCGTCTGCCACAATGATATGGTCAATCAGCCGGATTTCCACCGATTCCAACGCCTTAGCCACCCGGGCAGTGGTAAGTCTGTCTTCGTCCGAAGGAATGGCAAGTCCGCTGGGATGATTGTGGGCCAGCACCACAGATGTGGCATTGCTGCCCAGGGCAATCTCTACAATCCGGCGAACAGGCACAGCCGCGGAATTCACGCTGCCCTCTCCCACCTTCTTGCAGCACAAAAGCTTACACTTGGCATCAAGGCACAGTAAAAACACAGTTTCGTTACGCTGGTTCTTAAAGTTGGACATAAGATACCGGGCGCATTCATCAATGGTGGTGAGGATTTGATTGTTCTCCATTTTGCTTTTCTGGTAACGACGGTCAAAAGCATGAATCAACGACAGAAACACCGCCGCATTCTCACCCACACCGGGCACCTTTTTCAGTTCGTCCACGCTGGCTTCCATTACCTGAGCAAGATTGCCGAACCGGTCCAAAAGCGCGTGGGCGATGGGATTGGTGTCCTGCCTGGGAATGCAGTAAAACAGTAAAAGCTCCAAAACCTGGATTTCTTCAAAACCGTCCAGGCCTTCCTGATGGAAACGATTCTTTAAACGATGACGATGACCTTCGTGGATTGACATTTTTTTCACCTCTTATGCCCTTTACCCTTGCTATTTTTTTCATTTTTGATAGAATAAACCTAGGTAGGATTTTGTCGAATCCCGCTGTGGCAATTTTTCAAAATTCTGCACATGATAAACCCAAGGAGGAGAATCATGCAAATGACACAAATTGGCAGCGACTTGCTGCATGAAATACCCAACGCAGCCTTCTTGGTTGCCCGGGGCGTAGTGACCGACGCCAACGCCGCTGCCGTGCAGCATGGCATTTCCGTGGGGATGGAGATTGCCCCTATCCTCGGCACCGGCCGGGAAGAGTATCAGCAACTAACGAATGGCTGTCTGTATTTGAGTTTAAATCTTTCCGGCGTTCCCTGCGGCGCATCTGTCAGCCGCAACATAGACTACGATTTGTTCCTTTTGGAGCAAGAGGACGATGTTAGCGAGCTGCAGGCCATGGCGCTGGCCGCCCAGGTTCTGCGCAACCCATTGTCCAATGTCATGAACGTGGCTGACCGACTGTTCCCCTTGTCTGATGAATCCAACACCGATTATTCCCGGGATCAGGTCGCCAAGATCAATAAGGGTCTTTACCAAATGCTGCGCATTGTCAGCAATATGTCTGACGCTTACCGGTACAGCCAGGAAACCTCTCCCAAGCTGGAAATCCGGGACATTCGGGATTTGATGGAGGAGCTGTTTGCCGCCAACAAGGCCCTGATCGCCCATACCGGCGTCAGCCTTACCTTTGAAAACCTGCCGGAGCCTACTTTCTGTCTTGTGGATGCGGAAAAGCTGGAGCGGGCTGTGGGCAACATCCTCTCCAACGCCCTGAAGTTCACCCCGAAAGGCGGCAGCATTGATGCCAAGCTTACCCGCAAGGGAAAGATGCTGTACCTGACCGTGCAGGACAGCGGGGCAGGCATTCCCGGACATCTCAAGGGAAATGTGTATAACCATTTCCAGCGGACGCCCGGCATTGAAGATGGCCGATTCGGCATCGGTCTTGGCATCGTTTTAATTCGCTCCGCCGCCACCGCTCACGGCGGTACAGTGCTGATTGACCAGCCGGAGGGCATGGGCACCCGCATTACCATGACCATGCAAATCCGTCAGAATTCTGACCCCATGGTTCGGGCATCCATCATTTCCGTGGACTACGCAGGCGGCAGAGACCGCCGTCTGCTGGAGCTTTCCGAGCATCTGCCCCCGGAGCTTTTTGAATCCGTCAATTAACCTTGACTGACCCGTTTTTCGGGTCAGTCTTTTTCTAGATACCGCTTTAGATACTGTCCGGTGTAGCTCTTTTCCTCTTTTGCCACTTCTTCCGGCGTGCCGCTGGCAACCACCATGCCGCCACCATCGCCCCCCTCGGGGCCGAGGTCGATAATATAGTCCGCGGTTTTAATCACATCCAGATTATGCTCAATCACCAAAACGGTGTTTCCCGCTTCCACCAGCTGCTGCAAAACCTCAATCAACTTGTGGACATCCGCCGCGTGCAGGCCGGTAGTAGGTTCATCCAGCACATAAATGGTGCGTCCGGTGGATACTCTTGCCAGCTCCGTAGCCAGCTTCACCCGCTGGGCCTCACCGCCGGACAAGGTAGTGCTGGACTGTCCCAGCTTCACATAGCCAAGGCCGACCTCTACCATGGTCTGAGCTTTTCTTCGGATTTTCGGCAGGTTGTCAAAGAACGCCACTGCCTCCTCCGCCGTCATATCCAGAACCTGAGAAATATTCTTACCCTTATACTGCACTTCCAGGGTTTCCCGGTTATACCGGGCGCCACGGCAGACTTCGCAGGGAACATACACATCTGCCAGAAAATGCATTTCAATCTTCTTCCAGCCGTCACCGCAGCAGGCCTCGCATCGGCCGCCCTTGACATTGAAGCTGAACCGGCCCGGGCCGTAGCCACGCAGTTTTGCATCGTTGGTGGATGCGAACAAATCCCGAATATCGTTAAACAGCCCCGTATAGGTAGCCGGATTGGAGCGGGGCGTTCTGCCGATGGGGCTTTGGTCAATGTCGATGACCTTGTCCAGATGCTCCATACCCTCCACGCACCGGCAAGCGCCGGGCCGCACCCGGGCATGGTTCAGTTTTCCGAGGAGTGTCTTATTCAAAACCTCATCCACCAGGCTGGATTTTCCCGAGCCGGACACGCCTGTTACGCAGGTGAGGGTGCCCAAGGGAATGGAAACATCCACATTCTTCAGGTTATTTTCCGTTGCGCCCCGGATTGTAAGGAAGTTACCGTTACCCTGCCGCCGGGCGGTGGGTACGGGTATTTTCTTTACCCCGGACAAATACTGTCCGGTAACGGAGCGGGGACAATCTATAACATCCTGCAGGCTGCCCGCCACCACGATTTCGCCGCCGTGGCTGCCTGCGCCGGGGCCTACATCCACAATAAAATCCGCTTCCCGCATGGTGTCTTCATCATGCTCCACCACAATCAGGGTGTTTCCAATATCCCGCAGGTGTTTTAAGGTTGCCAGCAGCTTATCGTTATCCCGCTGGTGAAGGCCAATGGAGGGTTCGTCCAAAATGTATAGAACCCCCATCAGCGATGAGCCGATTTGGGTCGCCAGACGAATCCGCTGGCTTTCGCCGCCGGATAGTGTTCCTGCCGCCCGGCTTAAGGTCAGATAGGAAAGTCCCACATCCATTAAAAACTGCAGCCGGAAACGAATCTCCCTGAGAATCGGCTCTGCCACCATGGCGGCGCTGCCTTCCAGCTGAAGAGCGTTCATAAACGCCAGCTCTTTTTCCACGCTCATGTCGCACAAGTCCATGATACCAATGCCGCCCACGGTCACTGCCCGGGCAATATCGGAAAGACGCTCTCCGCCGCAGTGGGGGCAGGGCGCGGTGGCCATGCACTCTTCCAGCTCTTTTCTGGCCGCGTCGGACTGGGTTTCCCGATACCGGCGGGCAACATTGTTCATAATACCCTCAAAAGGCTGCTCCAGAACACCCATGCCGTTACCGCGGTTGTAGGTCATCCGCAGCTTTTCCGTTCCCGTTCCGTACAGGATAACCTGCAGCGCTTCCTCTGAAAGCTCGCTGACGGGCACATTCAAAGAGAAGCGGTATTTCTGAGCCAACGCCTCAAAATACATCCGAAACACCGAATCTGTCCGGGCGCTGGACCAGCCGGAAACCTGAATGGCTCCGTCGAGAATGGACTTGCTCTTGTCGGGAATCACCAAATCCGGGTCAGCCACCAGCTGAAAGCCCAAGCCGGTACAGTGGGGACACGCGCCGGCGGGATTGTTGAAAGAGAACATTCTCGGCTCCAACTCTGTCAGGCTGACGCCGCAATCCTCGCAGGCGTAGTTCTGGGAAAAGCTCAGCTCTTCGCCGCTGTCTGCCAGCTGAATCACCACCAAGCCTTCCGAATGGGCGCAGGCGGTTTCGATGGAGTCAGTAAGTCTGCGCCGCAGACCCTCTTTCAGCACCAGTCGGTCTACCACCAGCTCAATGGTGTGCTTTTTATTTTTCTCAAGGGCAATCTCTTCCGTCAGGTCATACAAAATGCCGTCCACCCGAACCCGGGCAAAGCCCTGCTTCCGGGCATCCTCAAACACCTTTTGGTGTTCACCCTTTTTGCCTCGAACCACCGGCGACAAAACGATAAACCGCCGGCCCTCTCCCAGCGCTTCCACCCGGTCCACAATTTGGTCGATGGTCTGGCGGGAAATTTCCTTGCCGCACTTGGGACAGTGAGGAATGCCCGCTCTTGCCCACAAAAGCCGCAGATAGTCATAAATCTCCGTCACCGTACCCACGGTGGAGCGAGGGTTCTTGGAGGTTGTTTTCTGGTCAATGGAAATGGCGGGAGAAAGGCCGTCAATGGCATCCACATCCGGCTTATCCATCTGTCCCAAAAACTGCCGGGCATAGGAGCTTAAGCTCTCCACATACCGGCGCTGACCCTCGGCGTAAATCGTGTCGAAAGCCAGACTGGATTTACCTGAGCCGGAAAGGCCGGTAAACACAATCAGCTTATCTCTGGGTATGGTAAGGGACACATTTTTCAGGTTATTCTCTCTTGCGCCCCGAATCACAATCTTGTCATTCATTGGGTCTCCCCCCCCCATTTCTTTTGTCTTCCCATTAGTATACCACATTTCCCGCCGCTTCACAAGTACAAATTCAAACAAAATTTCGGGATAGGGCAATTTCCCGCCCGCTCTGTTTGAAAAGCAGAGGTCTTGGTGCTTTTGCTGAAGCGGCCTGATATTTTTGGAAATTTTTAGGCGTATTTTTCCTTGATTGGGTGTTGCAATTTGTGCTGGGTCAATGCTATAATGGAAGCGGTATGTTCTAAAAGGAAATTACGGCATAAAGATAAAAAGTGAGGTATTCCAGATGATAGCTTACGGCGATAACATTATGGTCTTCAGCGGCAACTCCAACCCCCAGTTTGCCCAAACCATCTGCGAGAAACTTGGCATTACTCTGGGCAAGAGCGATGTTAAAACCTTTGCTGACGGCGAAGTTTCCGTTTCTTTGAACGAAACCGTCCGCGGCGCAGACGTATTTCTGATCAACTCTACCTGCAAGCCTGTAAACGACCACTTGATGGAACTGCTGATTATGATTGACGCTTGCCGCCGGGCATCTGCCGGCCGCATCACTGCCGTCATTCCTTACTTTGGCTACGCCCGTCAGGACCGTAAGGCCAAGAGCCGTGACCCCATCTCTGCCAAGCTGGTAGCCAACATGCTCACCGCTGCGGGCGCCGACCGTATTCTGACCATGGACCTGCATGCTGCCCAGATTCAGGGCTTCTTTGACATTCCTCTGGACCATCTGCTGGGTAACCCCACCTTTGTCCAGTACTATCTCAACAAATTCCCCGAGGACAAGTACAACCACGAAGAATTTGTGGTTGTCTCCCCCGACGTAGGCTCTGTTTCCCGGGCCCGCGCCTTCGCCGCCAAGGTTCACATGGGTCTTGCCATCGTGGATAAGCGCCGCCAGAAGGCCAACGAATGTGAAGTTATGAACGTCATCGGCGATGTCAAGGGCAAAACCTGCATTTTGTACGATGACATGGTAGATACCGCCGGTTCTCTGTGCAATGCCGCCCAGGCATTGGTAGAGGTTGGCGGCGCCAAGGAGGTTTATGCCTGCGCCACTCACGGTGTTCTGTCCGGCTCTGCATTTGACCGGATCGAGGCAAGCCCCATTAAGGAAATCGTATTCCACAACACCGTGCCCGTCACCGGCAACACCGCCAGCGGCAAGATTAAGCAACTGGATGTGGCGCCCATTTTCGCCCGGGCCATCGAGCACGTTCACGGCGGCACATCCATCGCCGACCTGTTCTAAGCCGTGTTTGGTAAAAAACAGGAAAGCTGGCTGATTGTCGGTCTGGGAAACCCCGGCAAGGAATATGAGCGCACCCGGCACAACGCCGGCTGGCGGGCGCTTGATGTGATTTGCCAAAAGCTTGGCTGCAAAGCCGACAAGCTGAAGTTCCAGGGCCTTTACACCCAGCTGAATTACGAAGGGAAAAAGCTTTACCTGCTGAAGCCGCAAACCTTTATGAACGCATCCGGCAGATCTGTTGTTCAGCTGAGCGGCTATTTCCAGATTCCACCCGAGAGAATCATCGTTTTGTTTGACGATATTTCTCTTCCCCCCGGACGTCTGCGCATTCGGGGTGAGGGCTCTGCCGGCGGTCATAATGGCATAAAATCCATTATTCAGGAGCTCGGCAGCCAGAATTTTCCCCGGGTAAAAATCGGCGTGGGCGCAAAGCCTAACGAGCACCAGGATTTGGCGGATTGGGTGCTGTCCGGAATGTCTGCTTCGGACGAAAAAGCCTTGTCTTCTGCTCTGGAGCGGGCTGCCGACGCTGCCCTTTGCATCATGGAACATGGCGTCTACGAAGCCGCCAACCGCTATAACGGCTCAACGCCGTAACCTTATGTCGAATCACCACGGAAAGGGGGTCTAATTCCCCCTTTCCGCATTCTGTCGTGGAGGAAAAATCTATGGAATTGCTCCTTTCTGCATTGAAAACCGTTCCGGAATACCGTAGCCTGCTGCAAGCGATTGCCAAGGGCGAGGCAGCGGCTGTTACGGGAATCGGTCAAATTAACCGCAGCCACATGATTTCTGCCCTGCGCACAGACTGCGAAGGCCCTATGGTGGTCATCTGTCAGGATGACCTTGCCGCCAGACGCCTGCAGGAGGAGCTGCGCTCATTCTTAGGCGAAACCTACCCCATCCTCCCCGGAAGAGAGCTGACATTGCACGATACCGCCGTAGTCTCCCGGGCATGGGAGCAAAAGCGGCTGCGTCAGCTTTATGACCTTTCCGGCGGCCGCACCAAACTGCAAATCCTATCCTGGGAATCCCTTTCCCAGCGCACCATGTCTCCCAAAGCCCTTCTTAAGAGCGCCTTTTCTCTGGAAACCGGCAAGGAATACGCCTTAGATCAGCTTCTTCAGCAGCTGACCAATGCCGGTTACAGCCGCTGCACCATGGTAGAGGGTCCGGGACAGTTCGCCCTCCGCGGCGACATCTTGGATGTCTTCTCCCCCGCTGCTGACCGTCCCTTCCGGGCAGAATTCTTTGGAGAAGAGCTGGACGCCATGGGCTATTTTGACCCGGACACCCAGCGCAGAACCGAAAACACCGACCATGTGGTCATTCTCCCCGTAGGCGAAACCCAGCCCCGTCTGCACCCGGAGGGTCTTGAGGGCCTTTGCGAGGATTTGCGGCGTTTGATCGCCCGGCAAAGAAGAAGAAAAAACATCAACGAAGCTTTGATCCGTACCCTGGAAAAAGATTTGGAAAAGTATGAAAATGGGATGCAAAATCCGGCATCTGACCGATATATGGCCCTTGTTTATCCGGAATTTTCCACGGCGATGGATTATATCCCCCAAAACGCCACATTCATTATTTGCGACCAGGGCAGTATCAAACGAACCGCAAGAAGCCGCACAGAGGAAATGGGAATGCAGCTTGACAGCCTGCTCCAGGGCGGCCTGCTTGCCGGTGAGCTTTGCGATTATGTGCTGCAGTGGGAGGATTTTTCCTACAAGCTCAAGGGTCGCTGCGCCGTTTATTTCGATGCTTTCAGCGGCAGCTCCTATCCTGAGGAATGTCCGCCCAAGCAGCTGCTTCCCATGACTGCCAAGCAGCTTCCCAGCTATGGCGGCAGCCTTGACACTGCCGCTACGGATTTGCAGCACTATCAAAAAATGGAGTTTGCCTCCGTGGTGCTTTGCGGCACCCGGCACAGAGCGGAAATCCTCCAGGAAATGCTAAATAACAAGGGCATCCAGTGCTCTTTGTCCATTCCCTTTACCGCCATGCCCGGCTCCGGGCAGATTTACCTGACCGAGGGTTCGCTCCCCTTTGGCATGGAGTATCCCAACTCCCGGCTGGCAGTACTGACAGAGGGTCAGCTCACCGCCAAGGCAGAACCCCGGCGCAAGGCCAAAAAATCCGCCACAAACCGGCAGAAGCTGAATTCCTTTACGGATTTGACCCCCGGCGACTTGGTTGTCCATGAAAACTACGGCATCGGCCGATTCGTTGCCATGGAGCAGATCCGGGTGGACGGTGCGGTAAAGGACTATGTAAAAATCGCCTATCAGGGCTCTGACACTCTGTTTGTCCCCGCCACCCAGCTGGACATGGTGAGCAAATACATCGGCGGCGGGGAAGACGCCAACGTGCGGCTGAACAAAATCGGCTCGGACGCCTGGCAAAAAACCAAGACAAAAGCCAGAAAGGCCGCCAAGGATATGGCCGGGGAGCTGATTCAGCTGTATGCCGCCAGAAAGCGGCAGGAGGGCTATGTTTTCTCCGCAGACTCTCCCTGGCAGAGGGAATTTGAGGATAATTTCCCCTACCCCGAAACCGATGACCAGCTCCGTTGCATCTCGGAAATCAAGCACGACATGGAATCCCCCACCCCTATGGACCGCCTGCTGTGCGGCGATGTGGGCTTTGGCAAGACGGAGGTTGCCCTCCGGGCGGTGATGAAAGCCATTATGGACGGCAAGCAGGCCGCCATCTTGGTGCCCACCACCGTCCTTGCCCAGCAGCATTATCAGACCGCTGTTGCCCGTTTTCGGGGATTTCCGGTGAATATTGACGTTTTAAGCCGATTCCGCACCCCCACGGAGCAGAAAAGAACCCTGCAAAAACTGCGCAGCGGCGGCGTAGATCTGATTATCGGCACCCACAAGCTGCTGCAAAAGGCAGTGGAGTTTAAGGATTTAGGTCTTTTAATTGTGGACGAGGAGCAGCGCTTTGGCGTCAGCCATAAAGAGCGGCTGAAAGAAATGTCCAAGGGCGTGGATGTTTTGACCCTTTCCGCCACCCCCATTCCCAGAACCCTTAATATGGCCCTTTCCGGCATTCGGGATATGTCCACCATTGAGGAGCCGCCTGCCGACCGCTATCCGGTGCAAACCTTCGTCATGGAGCACAACAACTCCATCATTGACGATGCCATCCGCCGGGAGGTGGAACGGGGCGGGCAGGTGTACTATCTGCACAACCGGGTGGAAACCATCGACCAGTGCGCCGGCGCGCTGAAGCGGCGTATTCCCGGCTTAAGTGTGGCTGTGGCTCACGGCCAGATGGGCGAGGATGCCCTTGGGGATGTGATGCAGGCCATGGCAGAGGGAGAAATCCAGGTTCTGGTGTGTACCACCATTATTGAAACAGGTCTGGACATTCCTAACGTCAATACCCTGATTATTGAAAACGCCGACCGCTTCGGCCTTTCCCAGCTGCACCAGCTCCGGGGCCGTGTAGGTCGGTCTACCCGCCATGCCTACGCCTATTTCACCTACAAGCCCAGTAAAAACTTGACGGAAGTGGCTGAAAAGCGGCTGTCCGCCATCCGGGACTTTGCAGAATTCGGCTCCGGCTTCAAAATCGCCATGCGGGATTTGGAAATCCGGGGCGCAGGCAACTTGCTGGGCGCTGAGCAGTCCGGCCACATGATGAGCGTGGGCTATGATATGTACCTGAAGCTGTTGGATGAAGCGGTGTTGGAAGAACGGGGCGAAAAACCCAGGGAGCCGGATTGCACCGCCGACCTCAATGTTGCCGCCAATGTGGATAAGGACTATGTCAGCCGCGGCGAGGAGCGAATGGATCTTTACCGGCGTATGGCCGCCATCCGCAGCCAGGAGGATGCCGACGATTTGCTGGATGAGATCATCGACCGCTATGGCGATCCTCCCAAGGGCGTGCTGAATCTCATTGACATTGCCCTGCTTCGGGCCAACGCCCGGAAATCCGGCATTCAGGACATCCGCCAAAAGGCAGGCGATGTGCTGTTTACCCTCACGAATTTCAACTTCGAGGCTGTCAGCGCCCTTTGCGCCGAAGCCGATTACAAGCAGCGGGTGCAGTTTGTTGCCACCGCCAAGCAGCCTACCCTGCGGTTAAAGCTGAGCAGCGGTGTGGACAGCCTGCGGCAAAGCAAGGTTTTTGTGGACAGATACCGTAAAATCCTGGAAAAGTAAGGAAAGTCCCTGCCATTCATAGTAATTTTACTGAATTGTAACGAAACGTGATTGCTTTTTCCTGAAAATATGGTACAATAACAATGTATTGTCAAATGGATTTCATACGCGGCTTGCCGCTGAAAGATAGGAGAGATTATCATTAGTACGGAACGTAATGATGCTACCCCCATGGAAAAGCAGCCTCAGGAGATGTTGAGCGCAACGGGCCGGGTCACAGAAACGCCTGTTAAGCTGCCTGCGGATTCTGCTGATTCTTCCGGAAAGCGCAATGTTACCGGGGGTACAAACACTAACGCCTCAGGTGCTCCCCGCCGTGTCTCGGCTCAGCGTCGCCATGCGGCCACCGCTGCAAAAAAGCAGCAGGAGAAAATCGCCATCATCAGCCTTTGCGCCACAGCTGTGGTTCTGCTGATTACCGTTGTGGTTATCATTTCCACCATGCTCTTCAAAGCTCCCGCCGACGACGGCCTGATCTTCAAGCATGTATTTGCTGCCGGCGTTGACCTTGGCGGCATGACCAAGGAACAGGCCAAGGCAGCTCTGCACGAGGCAACAGACGACACTTACAGCCATCTGGATATGGTGGTTCAGGTTTTGGACTCCACCATCACCCTTTCCCCCAAGGACACCGGCGCCAGACTGGATGTAAACGCCGTGGTTGAGGCCGCCTACAATTACGGCCGCACCGGTTCCCGCAGTGAGCAGGAGCAGGCCCGGCTTCAGGCCCAGAACAGCACCTACACCATCTCCCTTTTGCCCTACCTGAGTCTGGACACTACCTACATTCAAAGCGCTGTTCGCAACTTAGGTATGTCTTATAGCACCACCCTTTCCCAAACCACTTGGGAAATCAAGGGCGAGCGACCCTCCACCGATGTAACCGGCGATGTTGACACACAAACCGCTTTCCAGACACTGTACATACACATGGGCACCGCGGAATACGGTCTTGTCACCGACAAGCTGTATGAGCAGATTATGGACGCCTATAACATCAACATCTTCCAGGTGGTTGGAGAATGCTCCATGGTAGCCCCCGACGAGCTTGACTATGAGCAGATTTATTCTCAGCTTTGCATCGCTCCGGTGGACGCCACCATTGACCCGGTTACTTATGTAGTGACTCCTGAGAAATACGGCTACGGTTTTACCCTGGAAACCCTGAAATCCACCGTGGAAAACGCCGAGTATAACTCCGTGGTTACCATTCCCCTGAAATTCATCACCCCCAACATCACCAGCGACATCATCTCCGGCGATCTGTTCCAGAACGCGCTGTCCAGCTTCCAAACTGCCCTCAGCGAAAATGCGGATTGGAACCTTAACATGCAGCTGGCCTGCGACGCCATCAACGGCTACATCGTCCGCTCCGGCGAGGAATTCTCCCTGAACACTGTTCTTGGCGAGCTGACCACCGAGGCCGGCTACCGGGATGTGGAAACCCTGGTGGGCAAGTTTAACCGGGTGATTACCGGCGGCGGCGTATCCCAGGTGGCCACCACCTTGTACAACGCCGCGATTCTGGCAGACATGACCATTGTGGAGCGGCACAACCATGTATATGCTCCCAGCTATGTCAACGCAGGCTTTGATGCCACCGTGCTTTACGGAAAGAAAGATTTGCGGTTCATAAACTCCTACGATCTGCCCATTAAAATTCAGGCCTCCATTGTCGACGGCTTCCTGAATATTGACTTGATTGGCACCGATAATCGGGATTACCGTGTGGAAATCACCTACGAAGTAGTCAACACCACCAACCCCGGCACGCTGCTCAACATCATGCTCCCCGGCAACGCCGCCGGCTACAAGGAAGGCGATGTGCTGGTAGAGGGCATTCCCGGCACCACCATTCGCACCATGCTGTGCAAGTACACCCGGGACACCTTCACCCTGATTTCCAAGACCCAGATTGCCGAATCTGAATACGAAAAGCGGGATAAGGTAGTTGTGGAATACTACGAGGCTCCCACCACGGATCCTTCCGATCCCACAGAGTCCACCGGCGCTTCCGACCCCACGGAATCCACCGGCTCCACTTCTTCCACATCTTCTTCCAATCCCACTTCTTCCGATCCCACTTCTTCCACCCGCAATCCGTTCCGTCCTTAAATGAACAAACCGCAGCAAGCAACTACTGTGCTTGCTGCGGTCTTTTTTTATTCTTCGATGGCGCGAATATCCAGGTGATAATCAATGGTTCCGCCGGTGGTCTGCTCGATGTCAATGTCATAAACAAGGTCGATAAAGCCGCCGTCTTCGGTCAGGTCAAACAGCACCTGCTTAGGGTAGACGCTGATAAGCAGGGCGCCGAACTCCATTTGATACAGCGAATCGTGGCGAATTCCCTGGGAAAATTCAATTTGAGAGTGGAGCTTTCCCGTTCTTGTCAGGGTTACCTTACCGGGCTCTACCCGAAAGGTGGTGGTAACGCCGCCAAGGCCGGTCAATTCACTTTCCTCATAGCTTAGATACCAGCCGCCGTCACGAAAGGCCATAGTGCCTTCCGTTACCAGCTCGATGTCCTCCGGCTCCTGATCCCGATACGCCTGCCGCCCACGGATAGATAGTACTACTTTTCGAATCATTTCTGCGCCTCCAGAGCCAGCTGCAGCAGCTGGTCAATCAACTCATTT
>JAFTMB010000074.1 GCA_017452605.1 Oscillospiraceae bacterium | reverse complement strand
ACACGTTGTGTCCGGGAAACTGTCTGTGAGTATTCATGTGGATACCTCCTGTTATTTTTGCTTCGGGAGGTTTAGCACTTGAAACGAATGCCGACTGTTCGGCAGCCCTTTCAACTGCTAAAGCATCTCCCGGGATTTCTTCATTTGAAAAGGGCGATGGTATCCCATCGCCCTTTTGCGTTCTTACTTACGGATACCCAGCTTGGCGATGATTGCACGATAGCGGTTGATGTCCTTCTTTGCCAGATAGTCCAGCATGTTGCGGCGCTTACCAACCATCATCAGCAGACCACGACGGGAGTGGTTGTCATGCTTGTGAACGCGCAGGTGATCGGTCAGTTCGTTGATCCGGGCGGTCAGAATAGCGATCTGAACCTCGGGAGAACCGGTGTCGCCTTCGTGGGTTGCATTTTCCAGGATAACCTGGGTCTTCTTGTCCTTCAAAATCATGGTTTTTTCCACCTTTCAAAATATTACCCGGCAGCCAAGTAGGGGCTAGTGGAGTGCGTTTTTCGCCTTCTCCCGCAACTGAGCTGTGGGCTAAAATGTTCTTCTGGCCATAGCCAGCCTGAACATCTTATCATAAGTTTTCCCAAAAGTAAAGAAATATTTTCACTTTTTTCCAAAGAATTGTCCGGTTTGCACCCCATTTTTTTGGATTTCTTCACTTAATGCCTGCAAATTCGGGAATTTTTCTTCGCCGCGGAGAAAGGCGTGAAATTCCAGCGTCAACTCCCTGCCGTATAAATCCCCATCAAAATCCAAAAGCCAGGCTTCCACCGTCACGCCCCGGCCGTCCACCGTGGGGCGGCAGCCGATGTTGGTAACCGCCAGGTATTCTTCTCCCTTTGGAAGTTTTGCCTTGCAGGCGTAGACCCCGAATTTGGGCGTCACCACTCCCTGGGGAATGACGAGATTGGCCGTGGGAATGCCAATGGTGCGACCCAGCTGTCTGCCGGGCTGTACAATCCCGGAAAGAGTATGGGGGTGACCCAAAAAGGCCACTGCCCGCTCCATTTGTCCAAGCTCCAAAAGCTGGCGGATATAGGTGGAAGAAACGCGGATGCCCTCAATTTCCTGTTGGGGCACTACCACGCAGGGAATGGACACCTCATCGCAAGCTTGTTGCAGCAGCTGTGCGTTGCCCTGACCTTGGTAGCCAAAGCGAAAATCACTGCCACACACCAGCCCCGCGCCGCCGTATTCTTCCGTCAGCAGCCGGAAAAAGTTCTGCCAGGGCATTTGCCGCAGGGCTTCGTCAAAGGGCAAGACTATGATTTTCTCCATGCCATAGCCACGCAGCAGCCGTTCCCGGTCAGCCGCAGTGTTGATGAGCAGAGGGCTTTCTCCCCGGGTCAGGGCCTGGGGATGGGCGGAAAAGGTGACCGCGGCGGGAATTGCCCCGGTTTCTTCTGCCAGCCTGACGCACTGCTTCAGCAGCGCCTGGTGGCCCAGATGCACCCCGTCAAAAAACCCCAGGGCAAAAATCGTTTTTTCTTTCATCTAACTTTTCCTCCATTCCTTGCCTCTCCCTTGGGGAGAGGTGCCTCAAATCTCTGATTTGAGGCGGAGAGGGTTATTCGGGAGAGCCGAGGAATTAAACCTCAAAAAAGCTCTTTATGGTTGACATAACGCCGTCTTCCACCTGGGCCAGGGCCAAAAACTCCCCGGTCTGGCTGTATAGGCGGTAAGTTCCTTGCGCCATATCCACAGAAAAGCTGTTGCCGTTGCGGCAGCGAAGCTCCTGCTTGGGTGTCAGTGTCACCTGAGGATGGCTTGCAAACATGGAGTCCACTGTCAGCAAATACTGCTCCGGGTTTTCCGATTCCAGCAGTGTTTCCAAGGGCACAGCCTGCTCTGCAGTATATTCTCCCGCCTGCACCCGACGCAGCGCCGCCATGCAGCCGCCGCAGCCCAGAGCAGAGCCAATATCCTTGCAAAGGGTGCGGATATAGGTTCCCTTGGAACAATGCACCCGCAGGTGAATGCCGTCCTCCGCCACCTTGAGCAGTGTCAGCTCATGAATGGTAATGGGGCGGGGTTTTCTTTCCACCTCCACGCCCTTTCGGGCCAGCTCATACAGCTTTTTTCCATCCACCTTCAGGGCTGAATACATAGGGGGCGTTTGCAGGATTTCTCCCCGAAAACGGGGCAGCACTGCCTCGATTTCCTCACTCGTCAGGCAAACCTCCTGCTGCGTCAGCACGGTGCCGGTAATATCCTCGGTGTCTGTGGTGATGCCGGGGCGCAGAACCGTTTCATACACCTTTTCGGCGTGTTCAAAAAAGGAGACTGCCCGGGTCCCCCGGCCTACAAACACCGGCAAAACACCGGTTGCCATGGGGTCGAGGGTGCCGCCGTGACCAATTCTGCGGGTGTTGAACACCCGGCGCAGCCGGGCGGCAACATCCTGACTTGTCCAGTCCTGGGGCTTGTCTACAATGACGATGCCGTTCATATCAATCCTCTTTTTCCCCGGTATCCAGAGAGTTGATCAGCTCCAGCAGCTTGGCGCCGTAAGTGATGGAATCGTCCAGCGCCCACTGAAGTTCCGGAGTGTGGCGCAGCTGCAGGGCGCGTCCCAGCTCCCGGCGCAGATAACCAGAGGCGGATTTTAAGCCCTTCAGGGCATCGGATGCCTTGTTTTCCTCCAGAAAGCTGGTGTACACCTTGGCAAACCGCAAATCCGGAGTGGTTTCCACCCGGGTGATGGAAATCATGGTGTTTTGCACCCGGGGGTCTTTCAGCTGCCGGAGCAAATCTGCCAGCTCCTTCTGGATTTCCTCGTTGATTCTGTTGATTCGATTGGAAGCCATAATATCCTCCTTGAAACACCCAGCCGCACCGCGTGGCGGTGCGGCTGAAGCGCTTATCTCTTAATTTCCTGCATGGCGAAGCATTCGAATACGTCGCCTTCCTTAATGTCATTGAATCTTGCGATGCTCATGCCGCACTCGTAGCCGGCGGTGACTTCCTTGACGGAGTCTTTAAACCGCTGCAAAGAGCCGACCTCGCCCTCGTGGATAACAATGTTATCCCGCAGAATGCGAACCTGAGCATCCCGGGTGATCTTGCCGTCCTTGACCATACAGCCTGCGATGGTGCCGATGGCGCTGACCTTATAGGTCTGGCGGACCTCGGCGTGACCGATGACCACTTCCTCATACTGAGGCGCCAGCATACCCTTCATGGCTGCTTCGATTTCGTTGATGGCATCGTAAATGACCCGGTAGAACCGCATATCCACAGCAGTTCTCTGGGCGCTGGCCTGGGCGCCGGCATCGGGCCGGACGTTGAAGCCAACGATAATAGCCCCGGCAGTGGAAGCCAGCAGAATGTCGCTTTCATTGATGGCGCCAACGCCGGTGTGGATGACCCGCACCCGGACTTCCTCGTTGGAAATCTTCTCCAGAGATGCCTTCACAGCCTCCGCAGAGCCCTGAACGTCGGCCTTGACAATCAAGGGCAGCTCCTTCATAGCGCCCTCCTGCATCTTGGCGAACAGGTTATCCAGAGTAACCTTGGTGTTCATCTTGGCAAGGGCGTCCTTTTCTGCCTGACGGCGCTGCTCAACCAGCTCTCTTGCCATACGCTCATCGGTGACCACATTAAACTCGTCGCCGGGAGCGGGAACATCGGCAAGGCCGGTGATTTCCACGGGCATGCTGGGGCCGGCAGTTTTCACAGTGCGGCCCTTATCGTTGGTCATAACGCGGACTCTGCCCACGGCAGTGCCGGCAATCAGGATGTCGCCCTGATTCAGCGTGCCGTTTTGCACCAGCAAGGTGGCGATGGGGCCTCTGGTCTTATCCAGACGGGCCTCGATAACCGTACCCTTGGCCCGGCGGTTGGGGTTGGCCTTCAGCTCCTGAACCTCAGCGGTGAGGATGACCATTTCCAGCAAATCGTCAAGACCCATGCCGGTTTTGGCAGAAATGGGAACGATAACCGTATCGCCGCCCCACTCTTCGGGAATCAGCTCATACTCGGTCAGCTGCTGCTTAATCTTGTCGGGATTTGCGGTGGGCTTATCCATCTTGTTGATTGCCACGATGATAGGCACCTTGGCGGCCTTGGCGTGGTTGATGGATTCAATGGTCTGGGGCATGATGCCATCGTCGGCGGCAACCACCAGAATGGCGATGTCGGTACACATAGCGCCGCGGGCGCGCATGGAAGTAAAGGCGGCGTGACCGGGGGTATCCAGGAAGGTCACGGACTGGCCGTTTACATCCACCGTGTAAGCACCGATGTGCTGGGTAATGCCGCCGGCCTCTCCTGCGGTGACAGAAGTTTTCCGGATGGCGTCCAGAGTGGAGGTCTTGCCGTGGTCAACGTGACCCATAACCACCACAACGGGGCCTCTGGGCTGGAGCTCATCGGCGGTATCCACATGGTCGTCAATAATCCGCTCTTCAATGGTAACGGTGATTTCCTTT
>JAFTMB010000073.1 GCA_017452605.1 Oscillospiraceae bacterium | reverse complement strand
TGGCAAGCTTCTGCGTAGCTGTCGACCGGGACTTCGCTCCCAAGGACGGCGGCGAAAGAAAAGCCGATTTCATCAACTGTGTGGCCTGGCGTCAGACCGGAGAGTTCATCTCCAAGTACTTCACCAAGGGTCGCATGATTGTTGTAGACGGCCGACTGGAAATGCGCGACTGGACCGACAAGGAAGGCAACAAGCGCCGCACCGCTGAAGTCGTGGCAGACAATGTCTACTTCGGTGAGAGCAAGCGTTCCAGCGAGGGCAATTCCTCCTACGGCGGCAACAGCTACTCCGCTCCCGCTTCTCAGAGCTTCGGCGGCTACGGCGCCACCGCGCCCGCTCCCACATCCGACTTTGCGATGCTGGAAGATGACGACGCTCAGCTGCCCTTCTGATTTATTTTGAACTTTTTTCACATTCTACGAAGGAGGTAATCTTCATGGCTAACGAACAGCGTGTTCGCCCCCGCAAGCGCAAGAAGGTTTGCGCATTCTGCGTGGATAAGGTGACCAGCATCGATTACAAGGACACCGGCAAGCTTCGCCGTTACCTGTCCGAGCGCGGCAAGATCCTGCCCCGCCGTACCACCGGTACCTGCGCTGCCCACCAGCGTGACCTGACCACCGCTATCAAGCGCGCCCGTCAGATCGCTCTGCTGCCCTATATCGCTGACTGATAAAAACACCATACCCCCGAGGGACAACCCTCGGGGGTGTTTTTTGCAGACGAAGGGCTTTTTTGTCAGTTTTCCAGCTGTTTTCCCAGAAAATCCGCAGCGGTTTGGGCCAGCTTTTGCTCGTGCTCGCTCATGGGGGTGTCCCCGTCGGACAGCAGCAGCATCACGCAGCCCATCAAATCCCCCTGGGAGAGAATGGGCGCCGCCACGCCCAGGTGGAACTTTTCTGCGCCGTCGGCAGCGTGAAGCATCTGGGCGCCGGTTTCGTAGCGGTAGTTTCTGCGCTGCTCCATCAGGCGGCTTAGGGCGTCAGAATTGGGCTTATCCAGCAGCTCCCGCTTGGGTGCGCCGGACAGGGCGATGATGGCGTCCCGGTCAGAAACCGCGGCAATCCGCCCGGTGTTCGCGCCGATGGAGTCACACATCTGGGCGGCAAAATCCTGCAAATCCCCCATGGGAGAGTACTTGCGGAAAATCACGCCGCCGTCTTTTTCGGTGTAAATCTCCAGCGGGTCTCCCTCGCGGATGCGAAGGGTTCTCCGAATTTCCTTGGGAATCACAATACGCCCGAGGTCGTCAACACGGCGTACAATACCAGTTGCTTTCATATATATCTATCTCCTTATTTTACAAATTACGCTGTTAGTATCTGTAAAAGGCAGGAGATTATACCGCAGGATTTACATTTCGCTTTTAACAAGTGTAAAATTATGAACAAACTATGAACATCTCGTTGACAGTCACATTGACTCCTGATATAATATTATCAACCCCCGCAAATAATATACTGGAGGTATACATATGGAAGTCCAAACCGAAAAGTCCTATTTTGACGGTGGTCTGCTGCAGTTGATCGGCTGGCAAATCCTTGGTGGCTTGATTACCGCTCTTACTTTCGGAATTTGCTATCCGTGGGCAATTTGCATGATTTACCGCTGGGAAGCAAAGCACACCGTTATTAACGGTCGCAGACTTAGATTTGACGGCACAGCAATGCAACTCTTTGGCAACTGGATCAAGTGGATTCTTCTGACGATCATAACCCTGGGCATTTATGGTTTCTGGCTGAATATCAAGCTGATTCAATGGAAAACAAAGCATACCGTATTTGCAGATTAAATAAACACAGCGCAGTGACTTCACTGCGCTGTTATTCTTTGCGCAAGACTATGTATCGCCATGCAAAGCCTGCCCCACTGTCCTCCCCTCTGGGGAGGGTGCCTCCGCAGGAGGCGGGTGAGGTAACCTCATCCGTCCTCGCTTTCGCTCGGCCATCTTCCCCAAAGGGGACGGCTTTGCGCCTGCATGCTTCGCTGCGCCTATCCGCAAACAGCGGTCATCGCCACCCCAGGATTTACATTTTGAATTCCCGGTGATATAATAGGCCAAAAGGCGGTGATTTTATGCAGCAAAATCCCCAGAGCGTCCCGGCGCAAATGTTTCAAACCGTGGATGCCAACGAGCAAAAATACATGGATTTTCTTTGTCAGCTTTGCGCCTACGAAGCAAGGGCTTACGACAAGCAGGTTCTGAACCGCATGGCAGATTACATCACTGAATTTGCCCGGGTCGAAGGCTTTTCTGTAAGCCGCACCAAAATGACTTCCTGCGGCGATTTTCTCACCATTGACCTAAACAGCGGCAAAGAAAAGGGCTGCGTTTTTCTGGCTCACATGGACACCGTCCACGAAAAAGGCGTTTTTGGCGAGAATCCCGTAACGCGTCTGGAAGACCGCATCATCGCCCCCGGCGCCATTGATTGCAAAAGCGGCATCGCCATCGCCCTGCTGACCATGAAAGCCTTGCAGCAGCACGGTTACACCAAGCATCTGCGCCTGCTGCTGACCTCGGACGAGGAGGTTTCCAATGTCCTGGGCGGTCAGGAAGAAATGGATTATTTCCGCCAAAGCTGCGCGGGCTTCCCCTGCGCCATCAACTGCGAAACCTCGGAAAAGGACGAGGTTGTGGTCTCCCGAAAAGGCATTATAAAATGCCGCATTGACATCACCGGGGTTGGCGGCCATTCCGGCATCCACTATTTTGCCTGCAAAAATCCCATCGCGGAAGCGGCTCACAAAATCCTCGCTCTGGAAAGCCAAAGTCAGCCGGGTGGAATCACATTCAGCTGCAATATGATCCAGGGCGGCAGCCTGCCCAACATCATTCCGGGTAGCTGCAGTGTCACTGTGGATATCCGTGTTCCCCGCCACGCGGATATGTCCGCCGCAGAAGCCGCCTTGCGGCAGGTTGCAAACACCTCCTTTATCCCCGGTACTTCTGCCGCTGTTACCATCCTCAGCAGGCGCCCGCCCATGGAAAAAACCCCGGAAACCATGGCGCTGTTTGACGCGCTTTTATCTGTCTGCCGCCGTTACGGCTTGGGCAGCCTGACGCCGGTGGAATCCGGCGGCGGCTCCGACTCCTGCTACACCCAGGCAGCCGGAATCCCCTCCATCTGCGGAATGGGCGGCTGCGGCGGATTTTGCCACACAAATGCAGAATATGTGCTTACAAAGTCCATCCCCCTGCGCTCTAAAATTCTTTCGGCATTCTTAGCGGAGTGAAATTCACTCCGCTTTTTTCTTTGTTTGCACGCCGAAACCGCCTTTAAGTGGGAATTTTTACGGTAGGGCGGTTCTTTTTCAGCAGGTTTTTGTGCAAGTGTTAAAAAAAGTCGTTTCCGGGCATAAAATTGGTGACATCCTTTGCATCTTGTGATAGGATAAATTTTAGAGGACCCCAAAAAATTTCAAAGGAGTATGTCTATGAAAAATTTCTTTCGTCTGAAAGAGAACGGCACTACCTTTATGACTGAATTGGTAGCCGGTCTCACCACCTTCTTTGCAATGTCCTACATCATCGTGGTCAACCCCAGCATTTTGTCCCAGGCCGGTATGGAATGGGGCGCCGTGTTCCTGGCTACCATCATTTCCGCCATTATCGGCACTCTGGTTATGGGCTTGGTGGCTAACGTTCCCTACGCCCAGGCTCCCGGTATGGGTCTGAACGCATTTTTTGTGTTCACCGTCTGCTTTACCCTGGGCTTCACCTGGCAGCAGGCTCTGTCCATGGTCTTCATCTGCGGCCTGCTGAACATCTTCATCACTGTTACCAAGATTCGTAAATTCATTATCAAGGCCATTCCCCTGAGCCTGCAGAACGCCATCGGCGGCGGCATCGGCATTTTCGTTGCTTACATCGGCATGCTCAATGTTGGCTTTATTAATTTCGGCTCCGGCGTTCCCGCTATGGCCACCCTGAACACCCCTGTGCTTTGGGTGTTCCTCATCGGTCTGGCTCTCACCTTCGTGCTGCTTACTCTGAAGGTTAAGGGCGCAATCCTCATCGCCATCATCGCCACCACTCTGATTGGCATTCCCTTTGGCGTTACCCAGACCGGCGACACCGTCAGCTTCACCGAGGCCTGCAACGCTCTGCCCACCACCTTCGGCGCTATCTTCACTGAGGCCGGTCTTCCCAGCCTGTTTAACGACATGAGCAAGCTGCCCCTGGTGCTGATCACCATCTTCTCCTTCAGCATCACCGACACCTTCGACACCATCGGCACCTTCATCGGCACCGGCCGCCGCAGCGGCATCTTCAGCAAGGAAGATGAAGAGGCTATGGAATCCAGCTCCGGCTTCAAGTCCCGCCTGGACAAGGCTCTGTTCGCCGACGCAACCGCCACCTCTATCGGCGCTATCTTCGGCACCTCCAACACCACCACCTTCGTGGAAAGCGCAGCCGGCATCGGCGCAGGCGGCCGCACCGGTCTGACCAGCGTTGTGGTTGCTCTGTGCTTCGCTCTGTCCGCTTTCCTGGCCACCTTCGTCAGCGCTGTTCCCTCTGCTGCCACCGCTCCCGCTCTGGTTGCCGTTGGTATCATGATGATGTCCTCCTTCAAGGACATTGACTGGAGCGATCTGGACGAGGCCATTCCCGCATTCTTCGCCAGCATCTTCATGGGTCTGTGCTACAGCATTTCCTACGGCATCGCCGCCGGCTTTATCTTCTACTGCATCATCAAGATCTGCAAGGGCAAGATCAAGGAAATCCACCCCATTCTGTGGGTGTGCACCGGACTGTTCATTCTGAACTTTGTTCTGTTGGCTCTGATCTAAATTTTCATCTCCTGCCGCCGGCAGCCAATAGGCTGCCGGCGTTTTTCTCTCCCTGGGGCGCCGGGGCGATTGCCCCTTTCTGGCAATGCGTGGAAAACGATTGCAGAAAGTCAGAACTTATGATATAATACAAAAATCAGAGGAGAGAACTTATGAAAGATTTACACGAAGCGTTTGTATACAGAAAAATAACCAAGCCAAGCAAATGGATTGCTTGGCCTGTTTGGTTTGCCTTCCGTATTATCAGCAAAATGCGAAACACCGAATTTGTATACGACGAGGATTACCTGGCCTGCCAGGGTCAGCAAATGCTTTATCTGTGCCAGCATCGGTCACGGGAAGACTATATTTACACCTTTGCCGGCATGAAACGAACGGATGTGCATTTCCTTTGCGGCTATCAAAACATTTTTATCAAGGGTCTTTATCCCCTTCTGAAGCGGCTGGGTGTGATTTCCAAAATGCTGTACCAGCCGGATATGCACGCCACCATTCAAATGATGCACGCGGCTCGGCAGGGCGGCTCTCTGGTGGTGTTCCCGGAGGGAATCCAGTCTACCAGCGGTTCTGCCCACCCCATCAACCCCGCCACCATGAAGCTGATTATGAAGCTGAAGCTGCCGGTGGCGCTGGTAACCCTGAAAGGCGCTTATTTCACTAGAACCCGGTACTGCGCTGACATTAAAAAGGGAAAAATCACCGCCAGATACTCCATGCTGTTCACCCCCGAGGATTTCAAAAATTACTCCAAAGAAGAACTGTACATCAGATTTTTGCGCCGCTTCCGCTACAACGAATTTGAAGAGCATAAGGGGGAGAAGATCCCCTTCCGGGGCAAAAAGCCCAACATTTACGGCCTGGATAACATTATCTATAAATGTCCCCACTGCCTTGCAGAGTACCGTTTCACCGTCCAGGGCGACCAAATGCGCTGCGATGAGTGCGGTTTTGCTGTATCCATGGACGAATATTACGACATCCACGCACTTCAGGGTCAGCTGCCCTTTGAAAACATAGACCTGTGGTACAAGTGGCAAAGAAAGGTCTTACGCAAAGAGGTGGAAGACGACGGCTTTATCCTGTCCACCAAGGTGCGTCTGAACCGGATGAGCAAAACCAGGCTTGGCTGGTCGGATTCTCTGGAAAGCCTTGGCGAAGGCATCCTTACCCTTACCAACAAGGGCCTTACCTACCGGGGAACCAAGGCGGGCGAGGAAACGGAGCTTTTCTTTAAGCCCGAGCTGGTGTTCTCCCTGACCATGTCGCTTCAGTACGATTTGGATTTGTATTACGAAGGACAGTACCATAACTTTAAGCTGCTGGAAAACGAAAAGCAGGTTGCAAAGTGGATGATTGCCGCCGAGGAAATCCACAATCTTTACGACAAGGCGTGGAGCGATGTCAGCTGTGAGGTGTACCAATGAAAAACAAAAAAGAACGCTTATTGGTGCTGCTCACCTTTTTGATTTTGCTCATAGTTGCGGTATTTTCTTATTTGAACCGGGAAACCATTGTGTACTTATTTAAGCAAATGGTGACGGGCGTTTCCATTGTGAAAGAATACGTGCAGTCTTTGGGGCTTATGGGCATTCTGGCCATGTCCCTGATTATCATTGTCTGCTTTTTCTTCCCGGTGGTTTCCTCTGTTCCCATCCAGCTGGCATCTTCCATCACCTACGGCCTGCCCTTTGGCTTTTTGCATGTGGTGATTTCCATATTTTTGGCAAGCCAGCTGGCGTTTCTGTTCACCAGAACCTTCCGGGTGTTCCAAAGCCCCAGGCAGCGGCAAAAGCAGCTGGAAATGGAAGAGAAAATCCGGGGCAGCCGCAGAAGTATTCTCTACTTTTTATTCTTGGCCTACCTTGCCCCTTTTGTGCCCTTTTTCCTGATTCACATGGTGGCCGCCAACAGCGGAATGAAATGGTGGAAATACTCTCTGGTCACCCTGCTTGGCCCCATGCCGGACGTAATTGTCACCCTTTGGCTGGGAGAAAAGGTGGTTCACGCCCCCAACCCCATTGTTTCCTACGGAATGCTTTTGCTGATTGTGGTGTGCGTGGCCCTTTCCATGATTTACAGAGAAAAGCTGATTGATTGGATTTTCCAGCCCCGAAAAGAGGAGAAAAAGAAAGATGGAGAATAAACAATTAAACCAGGATGTTAAAATCGGGCTAAAAAGCTTTCTTACCATTTGCGGCATCTTAATCGGCGTGATTATCTTTGTCGGCGTGCTGACCTTTGTGATTCCCGCCGGCAGCTATCAGCTTGACAGCGACGGCAATGTGATTGTGGATTCCTTTTCCTTACTGGAAAACGCCACCCGGCTGCCGGTTTACCGCTGGATTACCGCACCGGTTGAATCTCTGATTCTCGGCAGCGGCAATCTTCAGGTAATTCAGATTATCGCCGTGCTTTTGATTTTGGGCGGCAGCTTTAAGATTCTGGACGCCAGCGGCGGTCTGTACGCCGTTGTGCAGGTGATTATCGCCAGGTTCTACAACAAGCGCTTTCAGCTGATTTGGATGATCACCCTGCTGATGATGCTCCTGGCTTCCTGCTTTGGTCTACAGGAGGAGCTGCTGATTCTGTTCCCCATTTTCCTTACCTTTTCCGCAGCCATGAACTGGAGCAACACTCTGGCGGTCAGCCTGATTTTGGTTACCACCGGCGTCGGCTTTACCACCGCCATTTTCAACCCCTTTACCGTAGGCGTTGCCACGGAGCTGGCAGGCGTCAGCATTTTAGACGGCATTTGGTATCGGGTGGCTATTTTCCTGCTTCTGTATGTACTTACCTCGCTGTACCTGGTGTACATGGCGAAAAAGGATGAAAAGGACAGCGGAAACCTTGCGCGGGAGGCTTTCCCCGCCGAAGCCTCGGAAGAAGACAAAACGCGCAATGCCAAAAAAGCCAGCGCGGTATTTGCCCTGTTTCTTGCGGTGCTGGCGGTGATTGTTCTGGCATCCGTCATTCCCGCCATCGCTGACCTTGGCATGGGTATGGTGTTCATGACTCTGGCCTTTATCATCGGCGCCTGCTGCATCGGCAAAAAGGAGCTGGGCAGCTTTAGGGAAACCTTGAAGCAGTTTCTCAAGGGCGCCAAGGATTTGTCCCCCTCCATTGTGATTATCCTGCTGGCCTTCAGCGTAAAATACATCGCTGAGTGCGGAAACATTCTGCACACCATCTTCTACTACTGCCATCAGTATATCAGCGCCCAATCCCCCTATTTTGCGGTGATTCTCCTTTACCTGCTGGTGCTGGTGATTGAGTTCTTTATTCCCGGCTCTCTTGCAAAGGCGTTGCTTCTGATTCCCCTGCTGACCCTGGCGCCCCTGCCGGGCATCAGCACCAACATCATTATCCTGGCATTTTTGTTCGGCGACGGCTATACCAATGTCCTCTACCCCACCTGCGGAACGCTGGTTGTGGGCCTGGGTCTTGCGGAGGTCAGCTACACCCAGTGGCTGAAGAAAACCGCGCTGCTGCAGGGAATGCTGTTTGTGCTTTCCATCGCATTTTTGCTGTTGGCGGTGTACATCGGCCTGTAAAAATTACCTTAAAAAAGCGAAGTGATTTTTCACTTCGCTTTTTCTTTTGGTCATAAGCCCAATTTGACCACTATTAAAAGCTTTATAAGTGGTCAGAATGGCAAAATGACCATAAAAAACGAAAATAGTTGTTGACTTTCCCCAATTTTACGGTATAATTTAAGGGAAAGCAAATGGTCATGACCACGAATGAGGGATTATGAGAACTGGTAATAATATTCGACTGAGAAAAGACGGCCGCTACGAGGCCCGTTATATGAAAGAGCGGGACGAGCAGGGCCGCATTATCTACGGATATTGCTACGGTCGTTCCCTGGAAGAGGCCAGCGCAAAGCGGGAAGAGGTGCTCCGGGCAGACAAGCCTGTCATGCGGGAGCTTTCCTTGCTGATTCTCGGCGCCGGAAGTCACGGTGAAGAAGTGATGGAACTGGCGCAGGATCTTCGCATTTCCCGCAAAATCTGCTTTCTCGACGACGACCCCGGCAAAAAGGGAGCCATCGGCCCTTGCAGGAACTTATCCCAGTATCGGAATGAATTCCCCGTGGCCATTCCCGCGGTGGGAGATACCCTCCTGCGGCGGCGGTGGACTCAGGAGCTGATTGACGCCGGCTTCCTGATCCCCACATTGATTCACCCTACCGCAGTGGTTTCCCACAGCGCCCAAATCGGCGGCGGAACCGTTGTCTGCGCCCGCGCCACCATCGGAACCGGCGCGGTGATCGGCAAGGGCTGCATCATTTCCAGCGGCGCCACCATCGACCGAAATGTGGTTTTGCCGGATTGGAGCTATGTGGATTGCGGCGAAATCGTCAATCCCCAAACTCTCCGCAAGGCAAGTTCTCTTTAAGAGCGCACTCCCCGACCGGGGCTACACTATAACTTTGTAAAGGTTGGAAAACAAAATGAAAAAGCTTATTTCTATCGTACTTCTTCTGACTATGCTGGCCACTCTGTGCGCCTGCAGCGCTGAAAAGACCAATGAAATCCTGATCGGCTGCTACATGCCCCTGACCGGTTCCAACGCCGGCAGCGGTATCTGCGAAGTTCGGGGTATTGAAATGGCCCTGGCGGAAATCAACGCCGCCGGCGGCATCGACGGCAAGCAGCTGAAGCTGGTCACCTATGACTCCGCCGGAACCACCGAGGGCGCAACCAAGGCCGCTACCCGTCTGATCGAGCAGGACGGCGTTAAGGTTATCGCAGGTTCCTTCCTCAGCTCCAGCGTTCTGGCTGTTTCCGCTCTGACCGAGAGAGCCAAGGTTCTGCATGTCGGCACCGGCACCGGCGCCACCTGGACCAACATCGGCCTGAACTACACCTACCGCGCTACCGCCAACGGCAACCTGCCCGTTGCTACCATGGTTGAGCAGCTGGTTGACTGCGGCATGAAGTCCATCGCCCTGATCTCCGTTGCTTCCGAGTACGGCCAGAGTGGCCATGATGCTGTTGTGGCTGCCTGCGCTGCCAACAACATCGAAGTCAAGGCTGACGTTATCTACCAGTCCGCTGAAACCGACTACACCGGCGTTATCTCCAACGCTCTGTCTGCCAACGCTGACACCCTGGTTGTTTACGGCCTGGGCACCGAGCTGGCTCTGATCACCAAGCAGCTGCGTCAGAACGGCTACGAGGATCTGATCTTTACCATCGAAGGCGGCGCCAACTCCGAAATGTTCAGCGTTGCAGGCGATGCTTCCAACAACGTTGTTTTCTCCGCTGCTTATGTTGTTCCCGCTACCGCTGAAGAGGGCGCTACCGCTCAGATTCAGGATGTTCTGAAGCGCTATGTTAAGGACTTCGGCGAAATGCCTTACAGCGACTGCTTCTACCGTGGCTACGACCAGGGCCGCCTGATTGTTGAGGCTCTGAAGAACTGTGAGAACGTGGAAGACGGCGAATCCATCATGAAGGCCTTCAAGGCTCTGTCCGGCATTGAGCTGCTGGGCGGCACCTTCGACTTCACCAACGGCACCGGCGACGGCCTGACCTCCGCTAACAAGTGGATGATCATGGACGGCAAGATTCAGGTTTACGACAAGGCCGCTCTGCTGAAATAATCTGACTCCAAAGGTAAATATGTGCTGTTAAAGCAATTTAACAGCACATATTTTCTGTACAGTAAGGGCCACCAGAAAGCCATTACAGAAAGGAACACCATTATGACGACTGAATCCACCATTATCCGACTGGTGATCGGCGCGCTCATGATCGGCTCGGTTTATGCCGTTATGGGCATGAGCTACAGCCTGATCTACAAGGCAACCGGTCTGATGAACCTGGCTCAGGGCGATTTTCTGATGCTGGGCGCCTTTGTCGGTCTTACCTTCTACAAGACCCTGGGGCTGAATATCGTTTTGAGTTTTATTCTCACCTTTATCGTCATGTTCGCATTGGGCTATGTGGTCCAGCGATACCTGATCACATCGCTTTTAAATAAGGGCGCCAGCTTCTCCTTTATTATTCTTTGCACCTCTGCCCTTTCTTTGGCTTTCCAGAATGGCTCCCAGATTATCTGGTCTCCCTACACCCTGCCCTTCCCCGCAATTTTTGACACCGGCGCCGTGGATATTTTCGGCGCCAAGGTGGCTCCTGAAAATCTTCTGGTTCTGTTTATCGCCGCATTCGGCGCAATCGGCCTGTTCCTGTTCATCAACAAAACCAAGCTGGGCACTGCCATGAGAGCTTCCGCGCTGGATCAAACCGCCGCCAGCTCCGTGGGTATCAATGTGCAGCTGACCAAGGGCATCACCTGGGGCTTATCTGCGGGTCTTGCCGGCGTTGTTGGCATGGCTCTGGGCCCCGTTTACGGCGTTTACTCCACCATGGGCGCCATGATCGCCCAAAAGGCCTTTGCAGGTGCTGTTACCGGCGGCTATGGCAACATCTACGGCGCGGTCATCGGCGGTCTGTTCTACGGCTTTATGGAGACCTTTGTTTCCGCTTACCTGACCACCACCTACAAAGACGCCATCACCTTCGCTATGCTGATTATCATTCTGGCGATCTCCCCCACCGGCCTTTTCAAGGAAAAGGTTATCGAATAGGAGGAGGAAAAGAATGAAAGCTTTTATTTCGAAAAACAAATGGACGCTGCTCCTGCTGATTGCCGCAACGGCTCTCATGCTGGTGCTGGCCCAAAAGACATACTACGCGCTGATTATCGCTCTGTTTGGCATCTATGCCATTGTGGCTACATCCCTTGACGTTCTGTTCGGCTATACCGGCCAGATTTCTCTGGGTCATGCAGGTCTTTTCGCCATCGGCGCTTATTCTTCCGCCCTGCTTACCATTAAGTTCGGCGTGCCCTCTCTGCTGTCGCTGGTGCTGGGCTCTGCCATCACCGCCCTGATCGGCGCGCTGATCGCTATCCCTGCATCCAAGCTGGTGAAGCACTTTCTGTCCCTTTTGATGATCGCCTTTGGCCAGATCATCTACCTGATTATCAACTCCTGGACAGAAGTCACCGGCGGCAGCCTGGGAATTATGAACATTCCCTATCTGAATGTGTTTGGTTTTGAGGTTAACTCCAACCTCAAAGGCGCCATCGTGATCTGGGTGATTCTGGCAATTGTACTGCTGGTGAAGCACCGGATCATCCGCTCCCGGGTAGGCAACGCCTTTATTGCCATTCGGGAAAACACCGTGGCCGCAAGAGGCCTCGGTATTGACGTTCAAAAATACAAGGTTTTGGCCTTCGCCGTCAGCGCTGCCATGACCGGCCTTGCAGGCGGTCTGTACGCTTTCCTGCGCGGCTTTATCAGCCCCGAAACCTTTAACGGCACGCAATCTGTGCTGTTTATGACCATGCTGCTCTTTGGCGGCATCACCACCCTGGCCGGCCCTGTCATCGGCGCCATTGTTCTGCTTTTGTTCAAGGAAGTGTTCCAGACCTTCTCCACCTATCAGGGCCTGATTTATGCTCTGTTTATGCTGCTGGTTCTGTTCTTCTTCCCCAACGGCATCATCGGCCTTTACAAAAGCGGCAAAACCGCCGTTATGAAGCTTCTGAGCAAGCGGGCCGAAGCTACCCGGAACGGAGGTGCGGAAAATGCTGAAAATTGATCACGTTTCCATGGTTTTTGGCGGTCTGACTGCCAACAACGATGTTTGCGCCGAGGTTCACAAGGGCGAAATCTTCGGTCTGATCGGTCCTAACGGCGCCGGTAAAACCACCCTTTTCAATGTCATCAGCGGCTTTTACAAGCCCACCGCCGGCAAAGTTATCTTCAACGGCGAGGAAATCCAGGGTAAGCTGTCCAACCAGATCGCCCAAAAGGGCATCGCCCGCACCTACCAGAACATCAACCTGTTTAAGAAAATGACCGTGCTGGAAAATGTTCTCGTCGGCTGCCACACCCAAACCCGGGCCAACATTTTCGACGCGATTTTTAACACCAAGCGCTCCCGCGCAGAGCACGAAGAGGCCATCCGCCGCTGCCGCGAGGTGCTGGAATTTATGGGCATCGGCCATCTGGAAGATTCCCTGGCAGGCAGCCTGCCCTACGGCGACCAGCGCCGTCTGGAAATTGCCAGAGCTCTGGTCAGCAATCCCAAGCTGTTGCTGCTGGACGAGCCTGCCGCAGGCATGAACCTGACGGAAAAGGACATTCTCACCGACACCATTCTGAAAATCCGGGATCTGGGCTACACCGTCCTCATCGTCGAGCACAACATGAAGCTGGTTATGAAGGTATGTGACCGCATCTGCGTGCTTAACCACGGCAACAAGCTGGCCGAGGGTACGCCCGAGGAAATTCAGAACAACCCCGATGTTATCAAAGCTTATCTGGGAGGGGCAAAGTAATGGAAAACATTCTTGAAATCAAAGACCTGCACTTCCAGTACGGCGAAATCGTCGCTCTTCACGGCATCTCCCTCTCTATCGGCGAGGGCGAGATCGTCACCCTGCTGGGCGGCAACGGCGCAGGCAAGACCACCACGCTGACCGCCATTTCCGGCCTGTATAAAGGCATCACCGCCGGTGAAATCTACTTCATGGGCGAAAAAATCAACGGCACTGCTCCCCACAAGATTGCAGGCATGGGCATCGCCCACTGCTTTGAGGGCAGACGCATCTTCTCCCAGCTTTCTGTTAAGGAGAATCTGATGATGGGCGCTTACCTGCGCTCTGCCAAGTCCAAAGAGGTTGCCGACGATCTGGAATACGTGTTTGACCTGTTCCCCCGGCTGAAAGAGCGGGAAAAGCAGGCCGGCGGCACCCTTTCCGGCGGCGAGCAGCAGATGCTGGCTCTGGGCCGGGCGCTGATGCAAAAGCCCAAGCTGCTGATGCTGGACGAGCCCAGCCTGGGTCTTGCTCCCATCATTGTTGAAGGCATTTTCGCCGCCATCAAAAAGATCAACGAAAGCGGTCTTCCCATTTTGCTGGTTGAGCAGAATGTCAACGCCGCTCTGGAGGTTGCCAACCGGGGCTATGTTCTGGAAACCGGCAGCATTGTAGGCTCCGACACCGCAGAAAACCTGCTGAAGGACGACCTGATTCGTAAAAGCTATATGGGTATGGAATAACCCTCCACCCGGAAAGGAAAATAGATATGAAAGATCTTGTCATTATCGGCGCCGGCGGCTTCGGCAGAGAAACCCTGGCCCTTGTAGAAGAAATCAACGAAGTGACCCCCACCTGGAACTTTGTAGGCTTCATCGCCGACTATTCCACCGGTGAATCTCCCGAGGGTTACAGCGTCCTGGGCGATATGGAATATTTGAAGAATATGAATCCCAAGCCTCATGTCGTCATCGCCATTGCCAACGCCGCCGCCAGAGAGCGACTGGCTGGCATCTGCGAGGAGGCCGGCATTCCCTTCGCCACCCTGATCCACCCCACTGTCCGCATGAAGGGCAAGCTTTGCACCGTTGGCGAAGGCAGCATTCTGTGCGAGGGCGTTATCCTGGCTGTCAACTCCCATGTGGGCAAGCACTGCATCATGAACATGGAGTGCGGCCTGGGTCACGACACCGTAATTGCTGACTATGTCAGCATGATGTCCGAAACCATCACCGGCGGCGACACCTACATCGGCAAGGGCTGCTACTTTGGCCTGCGCTGCACCATCATCAACAAAATCAACATCACGGAAAACTGCACCTTCGGCGCAGCTGCCGTGGTTGTCAAGGACGCCACCGTTCCCGGCACCTATGTGGGTGTTCCTGCCAAGCTGATCAAGCCCCTGCAGAACTGATTGACGGAGGAATACATTATGAACAACAAGCCTTTGGCCGGCATAAAGGTCGTGGAACTGAGCACCTATGTTGCCGCCCCCGGCGCTGCCAGAATGCTGTGCGATATGGGCGCCGAGGTCATCAAGATTGAAAGCTTCACCGGCGACCAGTGGCGTGAAACCGGCAAGAAAATGCTCAGCACCAACGACGACGAGAACCCCGTGTTCGATGTGTACAACACCGGCAAGAAGAGCATCTGCGTCAATATCAAGACCGAAGAAGGTCTGGCATTTACCATGAAGCTTCTGGAATCTGCCGACATTTTCGTCACCAACACCCGGGCCCGCTCTCTTCGCAAGCTGGGTCTGGACGCCGAAACCCTCACCGCCCGCTTCCCCCGTCTGATTCACGCCAGCATTGACGGCTTCGGCTCCAAGGGTCCCGACGCCGACAGCCCCGGATTTGACAACATCTCCTTCTGGGCCCGCTCCGGCTTCAGCATGGACATTCCCTACAAGGCGGAAAACTCCTTCCCCCTGCCCCCCACCTCCGGCATTGGCGACTGCGTCAGCGGCGGCTTTTTGGTGGCAGGCATCATGACCGCGCTTTATAACCGGGAGCGCACCGGCAAGGGTGACATCGTCAATGTTTCCCTGTACGGCGCAGCCATCTGGGCAATGAGCTCCATGCTGCTGCGGGCAAACCCCAAGTACGGCGAAAAGTTCCCCTTTTCTCCCAGCCACGGCGATCCTCTAACCAACAACTACGAGTGCGCCGACGGCGAGTGGTGCAACATTTCCGTCCGGGCTTACGACAAGGACGCACCCCTCATGTACAAGCTGCTGGGCATTGACAAGGAGATCGACGCCATCGGCAATGTCACCGTGGAAACCTACTACAACATGTCCGAAACCCTGATCCCCATGATCCGCAAGGCCATGAAGAAAAAGACCTCCGACCAGTGGATGAAGGAATTCCGGGATAACGACCTGGTCATCGGCAAGCTGCCCCACATGACCGATGTACTGGTTGACGAGCAGGCATGGGCCAACGGCTTCATTGAGGAGCTGACCAACCGCAACGGCGAAAAGAGCATTATGTCCTGCCCTCCCATCCATCTGGGCACTTATGTGAAAGACCCCGCCGTTCCCGCCCCGAAAATGGGCGAGCAGACCGACGATGTCCTGCGCAGCTTTGGCTACGACGAGGAAACCATTCGTCACATGCACGAAGTCGGCGCTGTTAAGTAAAAACATTTCTCTCCGCTGCCACTGAATTTCCTTTCGGTGGCAGCGTTTCTTTATGATCTTCCCCCGCTCTTGACACCTCCCCCCTTTTTTGCTAAACTCGACATATATATCCTTTTTCAGGAGGAACTGTCCATGTCTACCCAACCCAAACCTGCGAGAAACTCCAATCTGGAGCTTTTTCGCATTTTGGTAATGCTTCTGGTCATCGCCCACCACTATGTGGTCAACTCCGGCCTATATGCCGGCGGCCCGGTTCTGGCAAATCCCACCGCCGCGCCGTCGCTGTTTCTTTTGCTGTTCGGCGCCTGGGGAAAGACCGGCATCAACTGCTTTGTCCTCATTTCCGGCTATTTTATGTGCAAGTCCTCCATTTCCGCAAAGAAATTCGCCAAGCTGTTCCTGGAAGTGGTGTTTTACAACATCGTCATCAATTTCCTGTTCTTTATCTTCGGCTACGGCAGCTTCTCTCTGGGCAGCCTGATAAGCATTTTCTTCCCTGTCACGGAAATCGGCGTTGGCTTTACCGGGGCGTATCTGGTATTTTTCCTGACCATTCCTTTCCTGAATGTGCTGGTAAACCACATGACCCAGCGGCAGCACATCTATCTTCTTTTGCTGATGAGCTTCATGTATGTGCTCACCGGCACGCTGAAAATGATCTTCACCCTGTACATGAACTATGTTTCCTGGTTCGCCGTGCTGTATCTGTTCTCTTCCTATGTGCGGCTGTATCCCAACAAGCTGTTTGAAAACACCAAGGTCTGGGGCATTATGACCCTGTGCTCGGTGGCGCTGAGCGCCCTGAGCGTTGTGGCAGGCGCATGGCTGATGAGCAAAATCGGCAAGAATCTTACTTATTACTTTGTATCCGATTCCAACGCCATTTTAGCCCTTGTCACCGGCTTCTGCGCGTTCATGTTCTTCAAAAATGTGTCCATTCCCAACAGCCGGTTTATCAACACCCTGGCCGCATCCTCTTTTGGCGTGCTGCTCATTCACACCAACAGCGACCTGATGCGCCACTGGCTGTGGGTTGACACCCTGGACAATGTAGGCACATACAGCAAAGCCTGGATGCCCCTGCACGCCATCGGCAGTGTTTTGGCAATTTACGCGGTCTGCACCGGCATTGACTATCTTCGGATTCGTTTCCTGGAAACGCCCTTTTTCCGGCTGTGGGATCGCCACTATGATAAATTCCTTGTCAAATTCAAAAAGGCGGAAGCCGCCGTTTTTGAAAAGCTGGGGGTAAAATAACAACAAAAAATCCCGGCCTGCGTTAAAACGCAGGCCGGGATTATTACTTTATTTAAGCCAGAATAATGTCGCAGATGCGGTCTACATCCTCCAAAGAAAGGTCAGCATACAGCGGCAGGGTCAAAACCTGATTTGCCATCCGGTTTGCCACGGGTGTCTTCTCCACGCCGGCGGTGGGCAGGTCTTGATAACATTCCACCGAATTGGTCAGGGGGAAGAAGTACTTCCGGGCGATAATGTTATGCTCAGCAAGCCTTGCAAACACAGTTTCCCGGCTCAATTCGCCGTCAAACACCACCGGGAAATAGGCATAATTATGCTTTACGCCGGGCTGGTCGCTGCACAGCTTGATTCCGGGAACGCCGGACAAACGGCTGCGGTAACGCTCTACAACCGCCTTGCGCTTTTGGATTTCTTCGTCCACATGGCGCAGATTGCAGATGCCCATGGCCGCTTGGAACTCGTTCATCTTGGCGTTGCCGCCCACATAAGCCACGCTTTCAGGGCCCCGGATGCCGAAGTTTTTCAGGTCGTTCATCTTCTGCACCAAATCCTCCCGGAAGGTGACAGCGCCGCCCTCAATGGTGTTATACACCTTGGTGGCGTGGAAGCTGAACATGGAAGCATCGCCGAAGTTCGCGGCATTGACGCCGTTGCGGGACACGCCAAAGGCATGTGCAGCATCATAAATCACCTTCAGGCCGTGCTTGTCAGCGATTGCCTGAATGGCATCCACATCGCACAGGTTTCCGTAAACATGCACCGGCACAATGGCCACGGTTTTTTCGGTAATCAGCGATTCAATCTTGGTTGCATCCATGGTGTAGTCCACATCGTTGATGTCGCAGAACACCGGCACAAGGCCGTTGCGCACAATGGCGTGGGTGGTGGAGATAAAGGTAAAGGGCGTGGTGATGACCTCTCCGCCCTTGGGCAGATCCAGCGCCGCAATCACATTTTCCAGGGCCAGGTGACCGTTGGTATACAGAACCACATGGGGCGTATCCAGATATTTTTCCAGCTCCGCCTGAAGCTGCACATGCTTAACGCCCATGTTAGTCAGCCAGTGGCTGTCCCAAAGCTCTTTAATTTCCTCGCAATACTCCTCGAAAGAGGGCATGGAAGAACGGGTAACATTGATCAAATTTGCCATAAATAACGCCTCCGTGTCTATTTCTTCCGAATCTGACGGATCAGATAGGAAAAACTCTCCAGTTTAAAAATCACCGAGCCTGCGATATACACCGCCATTCCGGTCACAATCTGTAAAATCAGCAAAGGCAGCGCCGGCATTTCCAGCAGGCCTACCAAGCGCACCAGGACCATCATCGCCGCCGACAGCGCCAGCGCCGGAACGATGTCCCTCCACTGCTCCAGATAGCTGTAGCCGAGCAGCTTTTTGTTGGGGGAAGCATTGACAAAGGTGCCGATCAGGTCACCAATAATAGCGGACGCCGCCATGGCCATGGGGCCAAACTGCACCGCGATCAGCAAAATCACCGTGCCGTACAGCTTTTTAATCAGCTCCAGCTTTAAGAAAATTTCACTGTGACCCATGGCATTCACCGCCTGCAGGTTGGTGGAATGCACCGGGTAAAAGGCAAAGGAAAGGCACAAAACCTGCATGTAAGGCACGCAGGGAAGCCACTTTTCTGTCAACAGCAGGACAACCAGCGGCTCAGCCACCGCGGAAAGGCCAAACAGCAGCGGAAATACCAGATAAGTGCTCAGCCGAATGGATCTTCTCATCATGGCCCGCACGGTTTCCGGGCTGTCCTGATGCTGGGAATAGGCCGGCAGCATCACAGATTGAATGGCAGAATCCATGTTGGTTGCCAGCAGCGAGGGGAATTGCTGGCCTCTGTTATAAAACGCCAGGGATTCGGTGCTGTATTTTTTGCCGATAATCAGGCCGCTTAAGTGGGTGTAAAGGGTGTTGAGAAGACCCGATGCCAGCAGTTTCCAGCCGAACCGCAGCAAATTTTTTACCCGTTCCAGGGAAAACAGCAGCTTCGGTCTCCACTTCACCACGAACCACATGATGGCGCAGACGCTTATTACATTGCTCAGCTGCTGGCCCACCAGTGCCCAGAAGCCGTAGCCGCCGTAGGCCATGGCAATACCCACCACGCCGGAGATGACAGACGCGCACAAGCCGCAGATAAACGCCTTGTGAAACTCCATTTTCCGGGCAATCACAGCGCCCTGAATAGAGTTGAGCGCGCCAAAGAACAGCGTCAGGGAAGTTACCCGCAGAATAGCCACCAGCTCAGGCACGCCATAAAACGCCGCAATCAGCGGGGCGCAGAAATAAAGCACCGCATATAAAACGCCCGCCACCACCATGGACACATAGAACACCGAGGAGTAGTCCACATCGTCCACTTCTTTTTTCTGAATCAGGGCGGTGTTGAGGCCCGTCTGGACAAATACATTTGCCAGACTAATAAAGATTGTCAGCAGGGTGATGACGCCGAAATCGTCCGGCTCCAAAATCCGAGCCAGAACAATCTGAACCACAAACTGCACGCCCTGCACGCCGAAGCGCTCCAGCACCTTCCAGACGAGGGAGGCTACAATCTGCTTTTTTGATGATACATTGTGTTCGTCCATATCAGCGCTCTAAACTCTTTCCCGCGATCTTATGATAGATTTTCTTCAGCGGCAGGCAAATGAGCCTTCCGGCACAATAGCCCACTGCGGCAGTTTTGAATTCCAGATTCTTAACAGCCTTCGTCCAGCTGGGTCTGTCTGCCTCTTTCCGGCCTCTGACCACAGCGGCGGTCAGCCGCCACAGATACATCTGCTCCAGGGTCTTTCTTGCCGGCGCGGGAGCATTGTCCTTTCGGGCGTACTCCATCATTTTTCTGTAGAAATCTGCCATAAACACAGATTCCTGATAGAAATTTCTGCGCACCGTGGCGCTGTAGCTGGAGCCCTGACTGATAACATGGCGGTAAGCGCCCAAAGGCTCCTTGATACAATGCACCTTTGCGTAAGCCACAAAGGAGAACACTTGCACCCGGTCTCCCGGGGTCAGGGCAAGGTCTTTGCAGATGTTTGTAAATTTGTACTGCTTGTCAACATAGCAGTTGCGCATCATCAAGGTGGAGGTCTGTCCAGGCATACATTCGCTGCGGTACTGGCGCAGGGTGTAGTCCTCGGTGGGGCTTTCCGGATATACTTCCCCATTGGGCTTTCCGTCGTGTCCCACCACCACCACATTGTGATAGCACACCACCACATCCGGATGGGCTTCCAGATAATCCACCTGCTTTTGCAGCTTGTTGGGGTCAATCCAGAAATCGTCGCACTCCAGATAGGCGATATATTTTCCGGTACTGCGCTCGTAAAGGTCGGTGCAGTTACCGTTCATGCCCATGTTCTTTTCCCGATACAGCATGGTAAACACGCCGGGGTACTTTTCTTCGTATTCCCGGAGGATTTGGCGGGTGCCGTCTTTGGAGCAGTCCTCGCCCACAATAATCTCCATGGAGAAATTGACCTTCTGCATCAAGATTCCGTCCAACGCCTGGCGAATGTAATGCTCATGGTTGTAGGTCGGACAGATTACGCTCAACATGGGCCGGTTATTCTGTGTCATTTTTCTCTCCTTAAAACCGGAAGGTATCCTTTAATGCCAGCCAATTCTGGTCCTTTTCGCTGAGCTTCAAAGGGGTGCCGTCGGGCAAGGCGTAGCCCTCGGCGCTGGCG
The DNA here is from genome assembly GCA_017452605.1 of Oscillospiraceae bacterium. Taxonomy (GTDB): domain Bacteria; phylum Bacillota; class Clostridia; order Oscillospirales; family Oscillospiraceae; genus Faecousia. The sequence continues at coordinate 15,792 of JAFTMB010000073.1, read as the reverse complement.
TTTCCTTGATACGCGCCGGTTAATTCCGGCCAGATAATGCCGATGGCAGGGTCGTTCCAGGCAAGACCGCCCTCGTCATTGGCGTGGTAAAAATCGTCGCACTTATAGCAAAATTCCGCGGTTTCCGACAGCACCAAAAAGCCGTGGGCAAAGCCCTTGGGAATGAGAAACTGCTTTTTGTTCTCCTCAGTCAGCTCCACGCCGTACCATTTTCCAAAGGTCTTGGAGTCGGAGCGCAGGTCCACCGCCACATCGAAAACTCTTCCCTTAATGGCGCGAACCAGCTTGGTCTGAGGATACTGCTTCTGGAAATGCAGGCCCCGCAGCACGCCCTTGACGGACATGGACTGGTTGTCCTGCACAAAAGGAATGTCAAGGCCGGCTTCTGCCATATCCCGCTGGCTGTAGGTTTCCATGAAATAGCCCCGATTGTCGCCGTGGACGGCGGGGGTAATGACGCATAGGCCCTCAATGCCGCCTACATTCTTTTCAACCGTAATCTGTCCCATGGTTTACTCCTCAATTTCCTTCAAATATCTTGCCAGGGCATCCTGCCAGGTGGGCAGGGGGGTAAAGCCGTTTTCTGTCAGCTTGCTCTTGTCCAGCCGGCTGTTAAAGGGCCGGGCAGCCTTGGAAAGGCCATACTCGGCGGTGGTTACGGGATTGACGGTCATTTTCACGCCGGCCTGCCTGAAAATCTCGCAGGCGAATTCGTGCCAGCTGATGTAGCCGCCCTCGTTGGTGGCGTGGTAATAGCCATACTTTTCCGTTTCAATCATGTCCACCAGCAGGCGGCTCAGATCCAGGGTATAGGTGGGAGTGCCGATTTGGTCACACACCACCCGCAGGGTGTCGTATTTTTTGCTGAGGTTGAGCATGGTTTTAATAAAGTTGTTGCCGTTCTTGCCGAATACCCATGCGATACGGACGATGAAGTACTTTTCCAGGGTGCCCGCCACTGCCAGCTCTCCCTCCAGCTTGGTCTGGCCATAGACATTCAGGGGCTTATAGTCCTTGCAGTCCGGCTGCCAGGGGGTTTCTCCCTGACCGTCGAACACATAGTCGGTGGAGATATACACCATTTTGCAGTCCAGCGCCTTGCACTCTTCCGCAATATTTTTCGTGCCGCCTGCATTGATAGCGCGGACTTTCTCCTGCTTGTCTTCATCCTCGGCCAGATCCACTGCCGTCCATGCGGCGCAGTGAACCACCGCGTCGGGGGCAAACCGGGACAGCGCCGCATTCACTGCGGCCTTGTCGGTAATGTCCAGACTGACATAGGGGCAGGCGGTAACCGCAGAGCCATCCTGCACGCCGGAATAGCTTTCGGCAATGTCGCTGCCGACGGCCTCATAACCCCGGCGGCAAAGCTCATTTACCACATCATGACCCAGCTGACCGGCTACGCCGGTTACAAATACTTTCATCGCCTTTCACTCCTCAGCGGTTGCCGTACATTTTTTCGTAGTAATTCTGATACTCGCCGGAAATAATGGTTTCCCACCACTGCTTGTTGTCCAGGTACCACTGAATGGTCTTCTGGATGCCCTCGGCGAACATGGTCTCCGGCAGCCAGCCCAGCTCGTTGTGAATCTTGGTGGGGTCAATGGCGTAGCGCATATCATGACCCTTCCGGTCGGTAACGTATACAATCAGGCTTTCGGGCTTGCCCAGCGCCTTGCAGATCAGCTTGACGATGTCGATGTTTGCCATTTCGTTGTGTCCGCCGATGTTATACACTTCACCTACCCGGCCCTTGTGGATAATCAGGTCGATGGCCTTGCAGTGGTCCTCTACATACAGCCAATCCCGGACATTCAGGCCTTCGCCGTAAACGGGCAGGGGCTTGTCGTTAAGGGCGTTGGCAATCATCAGGGGAATCAGCTTCTCAGGGAAGTGATAGGGGCCGTAGTTGTTGGAGCAGCGGGAAATGGTAACCGGCAGACCGTAGGTGCGGTGATAGGCCAGCACCAGCAGGTCAGCGCCTGCCTTGGAGGAGGAGTAAGGAGAGCTGGTGTGGATGGGGGTCTCCTCGGTAAACAGCAGGTCGGGACGGTCTAAGGGCAGATCGCCGTAGACTTCGTCGGTGGAAACCTGATGGTAGCGGGTGATGCCATACTTCCGGCAGGCATCCATCAGCACCTGGGTGCCCAGAATATTGGTCTGCAGGAAGATTTCGGGATTTTCGATGGAGCGGTCCACATGGCTTTCCGCGGCGAAGTTCACTACGATATCGGGCTTTTCTTCTTCAAACAGCTTATAAACGCCTTCCCGGTCGCAGATGTCCAGCTTCACGAAACGGAAGTTGGGATTGTTCATCACAGGCTCCAATGTAGAAAGGTTGCCTGCATAGGTCAGCTTGTCCAGGCAGACGATCCGATAGTCGGGGTACTTGCCCAGCATGTGGAATACAAAGTTGCTTCCGATAAATCCGGCGCCGCCGGTAACAATAATGGTCATATTCTCTCTCCTTTAATCTTTGTGAATAAAACGAAGCTTATCGTCTGCCACCCGGCGCAGATGCTCGCCGTAGGGGGATTTGCCGTAGGCGGCGGCAGCCTGAAGCAGCTGCTCTCTATTGATCCAGCCCTTGACAAAGGCGATTTCCTCAGGGGCGGAAATCTGAACATTCTGCCGGCTCTGGTTCATTTCCACAAACTCGGCAGCTTCCAGCAGGCTCTTGAATGTGCCGGTGTCCAGCCAGGCAAAGCCCCGGCCCAGCAGCTCTACGCTGAGGGTGCCTTCCTGCAGGTACATATCGTTGAGCGTGGTGATTTCCAGCTCGCCCCGGGCAGAGGGCTTGACCTGCTCGGCCTTGGCGGAAACGCCCTTGGGGTAGAAGTAAAGACCGGTAACGGCGTAGTTGGACTTGGGCTTTGCAGGCTTTTCCTCGATGGAAATGGCCTTGCCCTCGTCATCAAATTCCACAACGCCGAAACGCTCGGGGTCGTGAACATGGTAGCCGAACACTGTGGCTCTGCCGTTTTCCGCATTGTCGCAGGCCCGGCTCAGGATCTTGCTGAAGCCGTTGCCGTAGAAGATGTTATCGCCCAGCACCATGGCGCTGGCATCGTCGCCAATGAACTCCTTGCCGATTAAGAATGCCTGGTCAAGACCGTCGGGAGAGGGCTGCACGGCATAGCTCAAATTCACGCCGTAGCGGCTGCCATCGCCCAGCAGCTCCTGGAAACGAGGGGTATCGCTGGGAGTGGAGATAATCAGAATATCCCGAATACCCGCCAGCATCAGTGTGGACATGGGGTAGTAAATCATAGGTTTGTCATATACGGGAAGCAGCTGCTTGGAAGTAACCAGGGTCAGGGGATACAGCCGGGTGCCGCTGCCGCCGGCTAAGATAATACCTTTCATAATATGTCCTCCTTTTTCTGAATCACATCTTCTGTTTCAAGGGTTTTCTGCGGGGTCTTTTCTCCCGCCACCGCGTGAACTGCTCCCAAGGTACAGCTGTAAAACAGCACGCCCAGAGCCGCGTTCATATAGGGGTTAAAGTAAGAGAATGCCAAAAATCCTGCCAAAACGCACAGCCAGGAGCAGGCGATGGCCTTGTTTTCACCCAAGGCTTTCCGGTTTTTCAGGGCCATCCACACCGCCAGCGCCGCCGGCAGCAAATAGAGGATCAGGCCGATAAAGCCGGTTTTGGCGGTTAAATCCATGTAGAAATATTCATTGACATGGCGCCATTCCACAGCCGCGCCCAGGCCGTTGCCCCAGATGGGGGATTTGCGGATCATCTGCCGCAGCGCCACCTGAATTTTGGCTCTGAGCTGATCGGAGCTTACCGTATCCTGCAGGTAGCTGTCTTCGCCCGGGAGGGTGGGAAGGGTGACGGAAGGATCCGTGGGATCCGAGGGATCACCGGGCCCCGGCGGCAGTACGCCGGACTCCAGCGACAGCAAGGTTCTCTCAATGGCGTAGCTGACATAGTCTGTTTTGGTGGCGATTCCAAACACCGACAAAATCAGGCAAAACACCAGCACAGAAAGCCCGATATGCTTCCATACCCGCTTTTTGGTCTGAGCCGGCATGAAGATTACCAGCGCCACAATCAAAATCACCGCCGCGATGCCCACCGCCAGATACACAGAGCGTGTGTAGGTCATCAGCAGGCACACCAGGCTAATGCCCGTAATCAGGGTGTAATCCAGCCGGAATTTACCCTCCGCCGCCTGCAGATAGGTGGCAAAGGCGCAGCCTACCAGAAAATAGTTGGAGCTCTTAAAAAACAGCCGGGGCATGGTAGCGCTGATGGGGGAAATTCCGGAAAATCCTCGCTCCAGCCCGAAGATATACAGCTTCATGAACACTTCGCCGTTCCAAAGATACAGCGCAAAGTGGATCAGCACCAGAATACCCAACACGCCGCTGGCGTATATCATCACCTTCATCAGGGTAAGCACCCGCTCTTTGGTTCGCAAGAGACAAATCGCCGCCGGAACCAGAGAGAAGTAGGCAAAGCCTTTCAGATCTGTGATGATGAGGGAACGGTTGTTTCCTCCGGCAACGCCGATCACCGTTGTGACCGCCAGCCAGAACACCCACAGCCCCAAAGCCCAAATCAGCTTGTTTTTCAACAAAGCGCGCCAATCGGAAAGCATCAGCGGCGCAGCCGCCACCAGAGTCAGGGCCAGCAGAATCATACGCAGGCTGATGCCGCCAAACAGCACAAGTCTTCCCGCGCCGGTGATGCAGCAATCCGCCATCAAAGCGCAGAGCATAACAAACCCAAATCGGTCGATTGTATCCAGCTTGTTCTTGGTTTTGATTCTCCTCACCCTTTCTTTCCGGTTGGTTCAATCATTCTTATCCCAGCAAAAGCTGGCCGATTTTTCTCAAAGCGCCTGCTTTCCAGAAGCCGTAACGGATGTACGCAGCTCTGCGGCTCAGTCCGTTCTTCTGGGCCAGCGCCGCGTAGGCTTCTACCTGACGGCGTTTATCCTCCGGCAAAATCGCGCCGTAGCACTTGGCAAACACCGCCGCGTGGCCATAGGTAGCCTTAATATGCTCCGCCATCTGCCGGCTCTTCAGATTTTTGAGAATATGGCTGACAGAGCGCACATTTTTCGCGCCCACGGAGTTGTTGCCGTGCTGGCGGTAATCAATGGTGGCTTCATTCAAAAATCCGGTCACGCCACAGGCAGAGGCCAGCAGCGCCAGCCACCAGTCGTGCATGGGAATACCCTGGGGAATGACCCCGCTTCCCAGCGCCGCCAAAGCGCGGTTGACCATCATGGTGCAGCCGGTGACTACATTTTGCGCCAGCAGCTGCCGGGTTTCCATACGGTCACCGGAGATGCCGGAAAGGTACATAAAGGAAGGATGAATTTCATTCAGCTGGCCGTCCACCACCCGCAGGTCGGTATGTACCATGGCGGGGATTTCCGGCTTCTTTTCAATTTCCTTCATCTTCTCGTAGGTTTTGCGAATTTTGTCGGCGTGCCAGATATCGTCCTGGTCGCAGAACATGATATACGGCGCGTCGCAGAATTTCTGAAGCAGGTGCATAAAGTGCTGCTCAGGTCTTCCAAAACGGATGCCGGAGCGATAGAACTGAATTTTTTCCGGCATTTTATCCGCGTAGGCCTGCAGAATTTCCGGGGTGGAATCGGTAGAGCCGTCATCCGACAAAATCAGCTGCCAATTGTCGCAGTCCTGGGCAATGATGGAATCGATCATCTGGCCCACAAATTTTTCTCCGTTGTACGCCGCCAGAAGCACATTGATAGTGTCCATAAAATCTCCTTTGCGGGAAAAGCCCCCGCAGCTTTATTTCTCCAGCCGACGAAGAATTTCGCCGACGTTTTTCAAAAACGCCTCCTGGGAAAACCGCTCCCGGAAGAATTCCCGGATGCCGGCTCTTGTTTCCTGGGGCTTCAAAAGCGCTTGCTCCGGCAAGGCGCTGTCATTTTCAAAATTGATGCCGATGCCCTGACTTTCCACCAACTCCCAGGTGTCGCCGGGAATGTTATTGATGATGGGAAGACCGCCTGCAAGATAGTCCATGCTTTTCAGGGTCAGGCCCACACAGACGCTGTCTTTCATAATGTTCAGGCCGAAGTGGCAGTGGTCAAAAATTTTCTGTTTTTCCGCCGCGTCGTAAATCTTTCCGTGGAAGGTCACCTCTGCCCCGGCAGCCTCGGCGGTGTCAATCAGCTCCTGCCGCCGCTCGCCGTCACCGATGATGTGCAGCTGCACAGGCCCACCGATGGCCGCAATCACCTGACCGATTCGGGGAATGTCGATGATGTTGTTGATAGAACCCAGATAGCAAAGGGAAATGCTGTCTTCCGGCAGGCAAACCGCCGGTTCTAATTGGGGCAGCTCCTTGGCAGGGTGCAGGGTACACAGCTTTTCCTTGCCGCAGTATTTTTCCAGGGTCTTGTGGTAAAGGCTGCACTCCGTTGTCACCAAATCCGCCGCCTTCAGCGCCTTATTTCGCAGGCTTCCCCAAAGGGAGAAGGGCAGCGCCAGCAGCTTTTTAATGCGGTTGCTGGGAAAGGTTTCCGGCCACAGGTCAAAAATGTCCAGAATCAGCTTGCACTTGGGGTGCTTTTTCTTGTACCGGGCGGCATACTGGGCCACCGAGTTGGGCGGAACCATAGTAAACAGCAGATCCGGGTCAATTTTCTCCACCTGACGGAAAGCGTCCCGGGCAAAAAAGTGGTGAGAGCTCAGTCGCTCCACCGAAAGATTCTTGTAATAGGGTTTGGTGGGGATTTGCATGGCGTTGGGCAGGGAAATTTCAAAATGCTCCTTTTGGATATGGGCAAAATCCGAGGTGATATAGGTGCATTCATAGCCCATTTCTTCCAGCTGGGCAATCACAAACCGAATCCGGTTGTCGTATTCATGAAAGCAGCTGATGCATACCGCCTTTTTGCTCATTTCTCTTTCGACCTTTCCCTTTTTTCGCCTGTCAGCCGGACACTTCCTTTGTGCCCATAAATTCTTCCATGGTTGCCGCGGATTCGGAGCTGATGCCCTCCCGCTTCACCACAGCCTTCACCGTTCCGAGAATGATTTTCACATCCCCCAGGAAGGTGATATTGTCCACATATTCCACATCCATGCGGAATTTATCCTCCCAGGTAAGGGCGTTTCGTCCGTTGACCTGGGCGTAACCGGTCAGACCCGGCCGCACCTCATGACGGCGGCGCTGCTGGGCATTGTACCGGGGCAGGTAGCGCACCAGCAGGGGTCTGGGCCCTACGATGCTCATATCGCCAACCAAAATGTTCCACAGCTCCGGCAGCTCATCCAGGCTGGTGGAGCGCAGGAATCTTCCATAGCTGTTGAGCCGCACATCGTCGGGCAGCAGGTTTCCGTCTTTGTCCTTTGCGTTGGACATGGTGCGGAATTTAATCAGCTTAAAAATCTTTTCATTCTTACCCGGACGCTCCTGGGTAAAGAAAGGATTTCCCTGCATTTTGATTGCGCCCACCACGGTAAGCACCAGCAAAACCGGAAACAGCACCGTAATACCGCAAAGAGAAAGGGTAAAATCCAGCACCCGTTTGAAACATTTGGCGTACATTCTTTTTCTCCTCTAGTCTATCTCTCAGTCAAAGCAGCTGCGAATCACCTGAATGATGATTTCCTGCTCCTTTTCCGTCATCTTGTTGTCGCTGGGCAGGCACAGACCTCTCTGGAAAATATCCATACCCACATCCAGGGGCTTGCCATCTGCGCCCACTGCGCCGCCGGCAATGTAGGCATTGGTCTTTGCCCGGCCGTCGCCCTCCCGGGTGACAAAGCTGTGCATACGGTAAATGGGCTGCATGTGCATGGGCTTCCAAATGGGTCTGCCTTCGGCATTCAGCCATGCCAGCTTTTCCAGGATTTCCGTAGGACAGGTCTTGCCCGGCTCATGGATGTACAACGCTTCCGCCTCGCCCCGAACCTGCTTGCACATAGCCTGGGGCTCGATCATCATGCAGGAAAGCCAGTAGTTAGGCTCGCTGTTGGCAAAGTCCACCGGGTTCATGGAAACCGGCAGGTCCTTGAAGCCTTCCCGGTATCTTTCGTAAATCGCCTTTTTCTGGGCAATATGCTCCTCAAGATAAGGGAACTGTCCCCGAACCACGCCTGCAATCACATTGCTCATGCGGTAGTTGTAGCCAACCTCTTCGTGCTGATACCAGGGAGCATTTTCCCGGGACTGGGTAGACCACTTTCTGACCTTGTTGGCAGCTTCCAAACTGTCTGTCAGCAGCATGCCGCCGGAAGAACCGGTGATAATTTTGTTGCCGTTAAAGCTGATGGCGTTATAGTCGCCAAAGGTGCCGGTCTGAACGCCCTTGTAGGTTGCGCCCATGGATTCGGCGGCGTCTTCGATGATGACCGCGCCGTGACGGCGGCAGATTTCCCGGATTTCATCCACCTTGCCGGGGGTGCCGTACAAATGGGCAACCACCACAACTTTGACTTCGGGGTGAAGTTCAAATGCCTTTTCCAGCGCCACTGGGTCCATATTCCAGGTGTCGTACTCCGTGTCGATGAACACGGGAACGCCGCCCTCGTAAACCACGGGGTTGACCGTGGCGGCAAAGGTCATGTCGGAGCAGAACACCTTCTGACCCGGCTTGACACCCGCCAGCTTCACTGCCATGTGCAGCGCGGCCGTGCCGGCGGACAGAGCCACCGCGTACTTACAGCCGATTTTCTCGCAAACCAGCCGCTCCACCTCGTTGATATTCTTACCGACGGTGGACATCCAGTTGGTTTCGTAGGCCTCGGTGACATACTTCAGCTCCTCGCCGTGCATGGTGGGGGTGGAGAGCCAAACCTTCTTTTCAAACGGTTTCATTTCCATGGTAGCTACCTTCTTTAAACTTTTGTAGTGAGCTTGTAGGTGGGCACGATTTTCGCCACCAGCTCCTTGATGTTGGGGTCTTCCACCCGATACGCCTCATCCAGCTGCTGCAGCTGCTTTTTGAAGCTTTCGTCGTCCATTTCGATGGGCTTGCCGATGTGAATGAGCTTGTTGGCAGTGTCCTGCAGGCCCTCTTCCTTCATCAGCAGCTCCTCGTAGAGCTTTTCGCCGGGACGCAGGCCGGTGTATTCCACCTTGATGTCCACATCCGGCTCGTAACCGGAAAGGCGAATCAGGTTTCTGGCCATGGTGTCAATTTTCACCGGCTCGCCCATATCCAGCACGAAAATTTCGCCACCCTTGGCGTAGTAACCCGCCTGGAGCACCAGACTGACCGCCTCGGGAATGGTCATAAAATAGCGGATAATGTCGGGGTGGGTGACCGTTACCGGGCCGCCCTCGGCAATCTGCTTGGTAAACAGGGGGATAACCGAGCCGTTGGAGCCCAAAACATTGCCGAATCGCACCGCGACGAACTCCGTCTTGGATTCCCGGTTCATCATCTGCACCACCATTTCACACAGCCGCTTGGACGCGCCCATGATATTGGTGGGATTGACAGCCTTGTCCGTAGAAATCAGAACAAAGCGCTTTACATCATATTTTGCCGCAGCCTGGGCAAGCTTATATGTGCCGAAGACATTGTTTTTAATGGCTTCTGTGGGACTGTCTTCCATCAGCGGCACATGCTTGTGGGCAGCCGCGTGGAAAATCAGCTCCGGGCGGTAAGTTCCCAGCACATAGTCCAGCCGGGCGGTGTTTCTTACAGAACCGATCAAAACCTCCAGATTCAGCTCCGGGTGGGTTCTTTTCAGTTCCATTTGAATGTCGTAGGCGTTGTTTTCGTAGATGTCGAAAATCACCAGCTGCTTGGGCTTCGCCCGGGCAATCTGGCGGCACAGCTCGCTGCCGATGGATCCGCCGCCGCCGGTGACCATAACCACCTTGCCGGAAATGTAGCCGAGAATCTCATCCACATTGACCTTAATGGGGTCGCGGCCCAGCAAATCCTGGGGATTGACCTGCCGCAGCTGGCTGACGCTGACTTCCTCGTTTGCCAGCTGATAGATACCCGGCAAAACCTGCACCTTGCAGCCGGTGGTGGAGCAGATGTTCAGAATCTCCTTGCGCTCCGCGGCGGAGCTGGAGGGAATGGCATACATGATGATGTCGATGTGGTATTTTTTTGCCATTTCGGGAATGTCGTTGCGGTCGCCCACCACGGGAATACCGCACAGCCGCTTGTTGCGCTTGGAGGGATTGTCGTCAATGACGCACATCACATTTCCCTTGACAAACTCACTGGTGGCAAATTCATGAATCAGGTTCTTACCGGCCTCGCCTGCGCCGATGATCATGATGTTGTTCTGGCCTGCCCGCTGAACATGGGCAAGCTGATTGCGAAGGCTTGTCAGCAGGCGGTAAGCAAAGCGGATAAACACGGTGGAGATACCGCTGAATACCATGCCCAGCACATAATAAGACCGGGGCATATCCAGATCCAGAACCGCTTTCAGCGCCACGCCTGCCACACACAGCACGCAGTAAGCGCCCAGAATCAAGAACAGCTCATTGACACTGGCGAAGCTCCACACACTGCTGTACAAGCGGAACAGCAAAAACACAAATACGCACACAGCGCACCAGATGATGATGGATTCCTGATAGCCTTGCAGGTACTGGACAGGAATGGAAACAAACCGAAAATCAAACCGAACCCACAGCGCCAGAAAAAACGCCACCGCGATGGAAAATACATCCAAAACGCCTATTAAAATTGCTCTGGGCAAAGCTTTCGCTCTCAGCCCGGGCATGTTCTTTCCCGATAACATATCTGTCACTCCCTAATCTCTATTTTTTTAAGGGCGTAGTAAACCACATTACATAATAGTTCATCTTGTATTATAGCATACCCCGCTGTGTATCGCAACCCTTTTTCCGCTTTTCACCAGGGTTTCCAGCACTTTTCTAAGCTGAAAACAAGGGCTTTATAAAGGGCGCTTTTATTTCTCAAACGGGGCTTATTTTATCAGGGCAGTATGAACAAAATATGTCGATTTTTCAAAAAATATGGGCACCCCGATTGGGGTGCCCCTTTTGTTTTTTAGCAGCGATCGCAGCCGCAGCCAGTGTTGTAGCTGCCGTTGCCGCAGCCGCAGCAGGTGAACAGCAGAACCAGGATGATAATCCACCAGCAGTTGTTCCCACCAAAACCATTGTTACACATAACGAATACCTCCTCGAAATTTTAGAGCGATGAGCCGCTCATTCCAAGGTATTCCCATGGCGTAAAAAAGGTTACAGTTCCCGCAGCGCGTCTACCAGCGCGGTTTTGGATGCGGTCTTTTCATCCTTGACCTTAATGACCCTTGCGGGGCAGCCTGCCACCACTGTGTTGGGCGCAACATCGGAAACCACCACAGCACCGGCAGCCACCACCGCATCGTGACCGATGCGGCAGCCTTCAATCACAACGGCGTTTGCGCCGATAAGCACATTGTCTTCCACAACCACCGGGGTAGCGGAGGCCGGCTCAATCACGCCTGCCAGCACCGCGCCGGCACCAACATGGCAGTTTTTGCCCACCGTTGCCCGGCCGCCCAGAATGGCGCCCATGTCAATCATGGTTCCGTCGCCGATGATTGCGCCGATGTTAATCACTGCGCCCATCATAATCACCGCATTTTTGCCGATTTCCACCCGCTCCCGGATGATTGCGCCGGGCTCAATTCTTGCCGGCACATCCTTCATGTCCAGCATGGGCACGCCGGAATTGCGGCGGTCATTTTCCACCTCTACATGAATAAATTCGTTGTTTTGCAGCACGGGAGCCACATCGGCCCAGTCACCAAACACGATTTTGCAGCCTTCCCCTGCAGGAAATTCCCGGCAATTGGGGAACAAAACCTGCTCTTTTTCCCACACATACACCTTTACCGGAGTCTTCTTTTCAGAGCTGCGGATATATTCAATAATTTCCTGAGCATTCATATCTGTTTCTCCTTTGGTTGCTTTTCAATTATGGTATCACCTTTTCAGCAAAAACACAAGTGGAGAAATTGACATCCCCTGAAAAATCCCTTATAATGAACCCAAATGAATGGAGGCGGTTTTTTATGCAAATCATTTCCGACCGTCGGGCGCTGCACCGGATTCCTGAGCTTGACCGGGCGCTGCCCAAAACAATGGAATATTTGAAGACCAGCCTGGAAGCGCTGAAGTGTCAGGTATTCTCTCCTGCCGAGGGGGCAGTGTGCGCCTTTTTTGACTTTGGAAAAAGCAGCGCAATCGCTTTCCGCAGCGACATGGACGCCCTGCCTATTCAGGAAAACACCCGCCTGGAATTCGCCTCCGGCCACCCGGGCAGAATGCACGCCTGCGGTCACGACGGGCACATGGCAATCGCGCTGGAGCTTGCCCGCCGCCTTGACAAAAAGCAGTCCCTTGCCCACAATGTGCTGCTGGTGTTCCAGCCCGCAGAGGAAACCACCGGCGGCGCCCGGGATTTGTGCGCTTCCGGCATTTTTAAGAAATACAAGGTATGCGCTATTTTCGGTCTGCACCTTTGGCCCGGCCTTACCGCCGGCGTCATCGCCAGCCGCAAGGAAGAGATGATGAGCCGCTCCTGCGAGGTAAAGGTGGATATTTACGGCAAATCCGCCCACATCGCCAAGGCAAAAGAGGGCATCGACGCCATGGCCGCCGGCTGCGAATTTTACCGCCGGGTCATGGCCATGGAAAGCGCCCTTCCAAAAAAGGTATTCCGCCTGCTGAAATTCGGCAAATTTGAAAGCGGCACTGTGTGCAACGCCATTTCCGGCCACACCCACATGGAAGGAAGCCTCCGGGCATTTCAGGACGATGTGTTCTACACCCTCCGGGCGGGCATCGTGTCCATCGGCAAGGATATTGAGCGCGCTACCGGCTGCTCCGTTTCCATTTTCATGAACGACGGCTACCCCGCGGTGATGAACCCTGCCGGCCTTTACGACAAGGCCATGCGCGCCGCGCCTTTCCGGGAGCTGGAGCTTCCCAGCATGATTACCGAGGACTTTTCCTGGTACCAAAAGCAGCTGCCGGGTCTGTTCTTCTTTCTGGGCACCGGCGACACCCCCGCCCTCCATGCCGACGATTTTAACTTCGACGAAAACATTTTAGTGAAAGGCGCCGATTTCTTTGAGAAACTGGCGGAGAATTTCCAATGATTTCTTTGAACCACAATATCTATAACCTCCGCCGCAGCGGCATCCGCCGGTATACCAACCTGGCAAGGGCTGTGGGTGGCTGCGTTATGTTAACCATCGGGGAGCCGGATTTCGACACCCCCGCCCCCATCAAGGCTGCCGCCGGGGCTGCTCTGTCCCAAAACAGAACCCACTACGCCCCCAACCAGGGCACGGCGGAGCTGTGCCGGGAAATTGCCGCCTTTGAAAGCCGCCGGGGTCTTCCCACCAAGGCGGAGGAGGTGCTGGTCACCGCCGGCGCAACCGAGGCGCTGTTTACCGCGCTTCTGGGCATTCTCAATCCCGGCGAGGAGGTCATCATTCCCACCCCCGCCTTTCCACTTTATGAATCCATCGTCCTTATGGCAGGAGCAAAGCCGGTGTTTCTGGACACCAAGCCCCTTGTTTTTCAGCTGACAGAGGAGGCCCTTGCCGCTGCCATCACCCCAAAAACCAAGGCAATTGTCCTCAATTCCCCCAACAACCCCACCGGCGCGATTTTGTCGGAGAAGTCCCTTTCCGCGGTGAAAAAAGCTATCCTCGGCAAGGATATTTTCCTGATTTGCGACAATGTTTACCAGGGTCTTTCCCGGGAAAGCTGCCCGGATTTGAGTCTGGATGGGGATTTGCGGGAGCAGACTCTGGTGTGCCAGAGCTTTTCCAAGCCCTATGCCATGACCGGCTGGCGTGTAGGTTACCTGCGGGGGCCGGAATATGTAATGGAAAAGCTTTTGCTGCTCCACGCCGCCCAGGTTGCCGCCATTCCTACCTTTTTGCAGGATGCCTGCGTGGAAGCTCTGGGCGTGGCTACCACCGAAATGGCTGACACCTACGCCCGCCGCCGGGAATTTGTGTGCCGCAGGCTGACAGAAATGGGCCTTTCCTATCCCCAGCCCAAGGGCGCGTTCTACATTTTCCCGGATATTTCCCGGTTCGGCCTTTCCGACGAGGATTTCTGTACCCAGATGATTCAATCCGCCCGGGTGGCCGCCGTCCCCGGCAGCTGCTTTGGCTGCCCCGGCCACATCCGCATTTCCTACTGCTGCAGCGACGAACTGCTGGCAGAGGGCCTAAACCGCGTGGAAGCCTTTTTGAAGAGCCTGGAGGCCTCTGTATGCTGACCAAGAGCGAAATCTACGAAGCAACCGTTTGCGATTACACCGCCGAGGGGCAGGGAATCGCCAAGGTTGAAGGCTGCGCCGTGTTCGTTCCCAACGCCATTTTCGGCGAGCGCTGCCGCATCCGCATCGAAAGAGCCCAGAAAACCTGGGCGGCGGGAAAAATTGTGGAGATTTTGGAAAAATCCCCCCACCGGGTGAACCGGGAATGCGAGGTTGCCAAGCTGTGCGGCGGCTGCGACTTTTGGCACATGGACTACGCCGAGGAATCCCGGCTGAAAGCCGACCGGGTGCGCCAGGCGCTGAACCGCATCGGCGGCGAAAACCTGGAGGAAGTGCCCATTTTGCCCGCCCCCACCTGCCAAAGCTACCGCAACAAGGCCCAGTACCCCGTGGCCCAACGCAAGGGCAAGGCCTACGCCGGATTTTTTAGGGCAGGCACCCATCAGGTGGTGGAAAACCGCCGGTGTCTGATTCTGCCGGAGGAAATGGATCAGGTCAAGGACGCGGTAATAGATTATGTAGACCAATTCCGGGTCAGCGTTTACGATGAAACCACCGGGAAAGGTCTGCTGCGCCACATTTATGTCCGCAAGGGCGTGGTCAGCGGACAAATACTGGTGTGTCTGTCCGTCAACGGCAGAAAGCTCCCCCATGTGCCGGAGCTGCTTAATCGGCTGCAGAAAATCCCCGGCTTTACCACCCTGGTGCTGACGGTGAATCAAAAGCAGGGCAACGCCGTGCTTGGGGAGGAATTCATCACCCTTTTCGGCCCGGGATATATCGAGGACACCTTGTGTAACCTGAATTTCCGTCTTTCCCCCCGGTCTTTTTACCAAATCAATCACCATCAGGCCCAGCGGCTGTATCAGGCCGCCATTGAGCAGGCTCAGATTACCAAAGCGGATACGGTTCTGGATCTGTACTGCGGCGTAGGCACCATTTCCCTGGCCATGGCCGCGGCCGCCGGAAAGGTCATCGGCGTGGAGGTCATTCCCCAGGCGGTGGAGGATGCCAAGGATAACGCCCGGCGCAACGGCATCGAAAACGCGGAATTTTTCTGCGGCGACGCGGGAAAGGCCGCTTTGGAGCTGGAAGCCAAGGGAATCCGGGCGGATGTGGCGGTGGTAGATCCCCCGAGAAAGGGCTTGAACGCCGACACCATCGAGGCCCTTCACCGGATGTCCCCCCGGCGCATTGTGTATGTATCCTGCGACCCCGCCACCCTGGCCCGGGATGTTGCGCTGCTGAAAGAAAAAGGCTACCGCCTGCAAAACGCCCTGGCCGTAGACCTCTTCCCCCGCTGCGCCCATATCGAGACGATAGTGTGTTTGTCCAAACTCGCAGACACTCACATCGAAATGGAGATTGACCCTGAGGAACTGAACACCATCACCGCAAAAGTCTCTCCCACAAACTTAACCCCCGAACGGGAAGCTGCCATTCGGGAAGCATTTCAATATTACGGACTTATATGAAAAGACGGCACCCACTACGGGTGCCGTCTTTATCTGTTCGACATATTGGAATTTACTTCTTCAATACTTTTTTGCACCAAGTG
>JAFTMB010000072.1 GCA_017452605.1 Oscillospiraceae bacterium | reverse complement strand
ACAGGCGTTGTTTGTTTCCGGGTGTGGCCCAGTTGGTAGGGCGCCTGGTTTGGGACCAGGATGCCGCGAGTTCGAGTCTCGCCACTCGGACCATAATAGCCGAAAGAGCATTTGCTCATTCGGCTTTTATCTTTTGAATGCGAGACTCGAACCATCTAAATTCAACAGTCAGGTGGACTGTTGCTTTCCGCCGAACAAAACGGCGGCAACACCTTTATCGCCGTCCATTCCCGGACGGCGATGCAAACGAGTCTCCCCACTCGGACCAAAAGTCCAAAATCCGCCTTTGCGGGTTTTGGGCTTTTCTTTTTGTATGGGAGACTCGAACGGTCAAATGCAACGCGGACGAGCGTTGCCGCCGACGGCTTGACGGAGGCGAACCTCTATCTGCGCCTTTCGGCGCAGATGCAACCGAGTCTCCCCACTCGGACCAAAAGAGTCTTCATTGGCGCCTTCGGGCGTTTACCACGGCAAGTAAAGTCCGTGGGGTGAAGACTCTTTTGTTCTTCTAATAAAACCGCCAGTTTTCAGTACGAAAACTGGCGGTTTTGACTTTAGAATTCAGGGACCCCGGAACATTCGTAGCCGGGGTGACACTCATCTACTTCGTGAATTTGATTTGGATAGCAGCAGTACGATTCAAAGCCATTCGGTAATTCCTTAACCGCAGCGCAATATCTACAATAAGAGCATCCTCTTTCTGAGTACCGCTTAATCCCAAACACTCCAGGGCGGCGTGGGCAGATATAGGCATCCCTTTGATGCCCTCGCACCCCTGCATACTTGATAACATAACGACAATTAAGTTTTGACAGATGTACCTGTAAGCGATCTCTCTTTGTAATAAAGAAGTCGCTGACCTTCAGCGGGGAATCGGGGCTCTCTGAATACACAGGGTAATCAGAAGCAATGAATTCTTTGAAGTTTGGTACTCCGCCGTCATGCTTAGACCAGATAACTCGGTTAAACTCCTCTTCACCGTCACTATTGATCCAGTAGAAATGAATCACCAATTTCTTGTCATATTCATGGGGCTGCGGAAAACATTGTAATGAAGCTTTTGGATAGCTCCATTTGTAGCCCAGACCATTATAATGATCACAAGGGGATATTCTTCCCGCATCGTACTGCTCCTGAAGGTCAAACACCCATGCTACACTATATCCTGCAGCATTATAAAAGGCATTGCGTTCTTTAATCTCCTCGAATGAAATCGGCGAATGCTGAAACTCAACAATTTGGTTTCCACACAACACATCCGCTCTGTGCGTTATCCCTCCATGCGAAACAATAATCTCGCGCTGTTTCTCAGGAAACCTCGACTGCATAGAGCGATGCCACTCACTCATGTCGTAGTTCCAGCTATCCGTGCAAGTATCATTTGCATGATGTGCAAAGTAAGCCTCTTTAATACTCCCTTGGCAGACATTCACAATTCTTTTGCACAGAGGACAATGGTATTCATTTCCCTTATCTGCAGCATATGCTAAAACTCTCTTTCCCTTCTCATCGAA
Organism: Oscillospiraceae bacterium; assembly: GCA_017452605.1. Taxonomy (GTDB): domain Bacteria; phylum Bacillota; class Clostridia; order Oscillospirales; family Oscillospiraceae; genus Faecousia. The sequence continues at coordinate 12,926 of JAFTMB010000072.1, read as the reverse complement.
TGCAATTTGCATTAAGACACCCCCTTTATTCTTTATTATCATATCAAAATGTCTTTCATTTTGCAAACTGTATATTATCCATTTGGCCGCAAAAATAGCGTCAAAGGAGTGATCGCAATGAACGGAAAAGAACTTGCAAAGCAGACCTTAGACCAGATTCCGCAGACTAACGCAAACGCAAAACGCATCGTCGGTCTTGTGAAAGAGGGCGGCAGAATCACCGGGTATCAGCTGTCTGACAACACCGTGGTGGAAAAACAGCAGGCGGTAAACATGGCAAAGCAGGGTCAAATCGCCGGTGTCGGCATCGCTCACCGCGGGGATACCGAATACCTGAAATCCATCCCCGACGGCAGCGAAAACAACAATCTTGGCAACCTGCCCTCTGTATCACCCCAAGCTTAAAATCTCTTTGCACTATAAACGCAGGGAAGCGGATGCACCAAATCGGGGCATCCGCTTTGTTACTGCTGATAATCGCTTTCATAACTGCCGGCGGGGAGAATGTTTCCGCAGGCGCATGTTTCGTCACTGACTAACGTTCCGGTCTGGCCGGGCCGTCCGCCCATAATTACAAACACATCCACCCACTCCCCACACTTGGGGCATTTTACCTCGCTGAGCATTGGGGTGTGCTTTCCCTCATGGCAGCCGTCTAATAAAGAACCCATGTCAAACCTCCCTCGCCGATTCACCAAATAAAGGGAATAATTCTGTACTTCACTTTCTGCTTGTATTCCGCATAGCCGGGCAGCTCCCGGGTGAGCAGTTCCTCCTCGTCTTTCAGCCGGGTGATGATAATCGCCGGATAAAAAGCGAAGACAATCAGTGCGTACCAGGAGCCGAGAATCAAGGGAATCATCAAAAACAGCAGAATGGTTGCCATGTACATAGGATGCCGAACGACGCCGTAAAGCCCCGTGTCCACAACCTTCTGTCCTTCCTCCACCTTTATGGTACGGCTTAAATAGGCGTTTTCCCGCATGACCTCGGCATACAAAGCATAGGCAGCCAAAAACAGTACCGATGCGATAATTATAACGGCTGACGGCATTTTCGACCAACCGAAACGAAAGTCCAGACCCGCCACAACAAAGCCTGCAATGAACATCAGGCCGGAAAAAGCCACCACGCCTTTTTGTGTGGCCTGCTTTTCCTTGACATCCAGCCGTTTGGCAAGAAACGCCGGGGATTTGAAGAACATGACAAATCCGGCAATCAGCATAGGCCCAAACAACAGCCCCACCAAAAGCCAGCCGTGGGTATAGGTCAGCGTACCTGCGGGCAGAAAGATCAGCAAGCCCACCAACAGCAGCCCGCAGAAAAATTTCACCAGCGCATTTATCAGCAATTTCATAGTTCCCACCCTCATTTCAAATTGCAGCCGATATTACTCCACCTCATAAGGCCAGTCAATGATGCCGCCGAATTCTTTTATATTCGTGTAGCCAAGCTCTGCCAAAGCTTCCGCCGCCAGCTTGCTGCGCCGTCCACTGCGGCAATAGACCAAAATCAACTGATTTTTATCCGTCAGCACGTCCTCTGCCTTCTCTTTGATTTCATCATGAGGAATGAGCAATGCGCCGGGGATGTGGCTCTCGTCATATTCCTCCTGGGTCCGTGTATCGAGGATGATGTAGCCTTCCTGGCTGTCCATCATTTCCTTGGCTTGCTGCGCTGTGATGTTCATATATACCGCCTCCTGCCTATTCTCTTTATCTTGCCCGCAGGCAGTCAATAACATCATGATAAGAAAGAGAACCCAAACCTGTTTCTTCATAGCAAGTCACCTCTTTTTTAATATTATAGCACGCAATGATTTTTCTTGCAACGGCAATTGCGCGTGGTTTTGCCGTTGGCTGCGCCAATCATACCGATGAACGCAATTTGCAACATTTTTGTTTTTTCTGTGATACAATGCACTCATAGGAGGTGATGCGATGAAATTCAAGCTGATCATCGACAAAGAAGCAGACGAAGAAGTGGTCGCCAAAGTCCACCGGCGCTGGGCGCTGATTGACGAAATTGAGGCTCTTGTTCTAAAGCACGCAGGCGCTGACCGCATTGCAGGATACTCAGAAGACGATATCAAGCTGCTTGCCTTTTCAGACATCGAATGTGTTACCGTTCTCGACGGCAAGACCTACGCCATAGATTCCCATAATCGGCGCTATCGCGTAAAACAACGGCTGTACGAGCTGGAAAAGGCGCTTCCATCGTCATTTATCCGCATCAACAAAAGCGCAATTGCAAACGAAAACCGTCTGGAGCGATTCGCCGTTACCTACAGCGGCGCTGTGGATGCCGTATTCAAATGCGGCTACACGGAATATGTATCCCGGCGGTGCTTTGCCCAAATCAAAAGGAGGTTTGAAACAAAATGAAAACGTTCTGGAAGGAATTTCTGTTCCGGGGACTGATCTGCGCAGGCGGAGGACCTGTTGTGCTGGCAATCATTTACGGCATTCTGGGAGCTACCGGAGCTGTGGAGTATTTCTCCCCCAGGGAGGTGTGCCTGGGCATCCTGACCATCACACTGCTGGCCTTTATCACAGCAGGCATGACCGCAATCTACCAGCTGGAGCAGCTGCCCCTGCCCACCATGATTCTGCTCCATGGCGGCGCGCTCTACATTGCCTACATTCTCACTTACCTGCTCAACGGCTGGCTGTTGAATCAGCTTACCCCCATTCTTATCTTTACCGGCATTTTCGTTGCAGGCTACGCCCTGATCTGGCTCATCATTTACGCTGTGACTAAAAGCAAAACAGAGGAGCTTAACAAAAAGCTAAAGAAACATGCATAAAATGCGCCCGGAATTGCCATGGCAATTCCGGGTTTTTGTGTTTTCATTTTTGTATGAATCTTTTGATTTTTCTTGCCAGCAGATAAACGCCATAACCAATTAGGTAGCCGGCAGTATTCAAAATCAGGTCATCAATGTCCGTTGCCCTGTCGAAAAAAGGCAGCTGCAGCACTTCAATGCATAATGACACCCCAAATCCAGCAGCGATGACCTTGGCGTGGCGATCCAGTTTTGGGAACACCGCCGGCCACACAACCCCCAGGGGAATAAACATGGCCGTATTTCCAATTAGATTTAATAGCGCCTCTTTCATAGACGGATAGTCAAATAAGTACACAAACGGCTTTAAGTTCAGCCAAAGCGGAAAAATTCTCTCCGGGTCAAACAGCAGTGGCTGAATCTTTCCGTCCACCGTGCCAAAGGAGCAAAATGTAAAGCGGACAACTACCACAATGCAGATGTACACCAAAAGCAGCTGCAGTTCCCTTTTCCACTCCAAGCGTTTGGATTCTACCCAGCAAATCGCCCGGACAAAAAACCAAATTCCGGTGATTGCCAATAGCATCTGTAAATAGGTAATCTCTATCATTGCTGCTCCTCCAGCGCTTCCAGGTAGAAGCTCACCGGGCGGAAGCCGTCGTTGCAGGAAATCATAGCGGAGTGGGGATTTTTCATCCAGCCGTCATAAAAGTTTCCGCCGCCCTGGGCAAGGGGCACCAGAAAAGGAGAAATGCTGTCCCAGGCGCTGTCGCAAAAGCCCTGGGGCTTTTCTCCTCCGATTGAAATCCACACTTGGCCCTCTTCTACATCGCAGGTGTGCCGGATGGGATTTTCGTATTTTGCCATCAAATCCGGATAGCAGGCCTTGCGAATGGCGGTGATTTTTACCTTTTTCATGCCCTATTCCCCCATTTCTCTTTTTTTCATTATATCACGAAAAGCCGCCCCTTGCAACGAAATTCTGAATGCAAAAAGCCCCGGACAAGCCGGGGCTTTGGATGTTTTATTTCACAATCAGGGCCTGAGTCCCAGACCTCCCTCTAAGGTGAGGGTTTCGCCGGTCATAAACTTAAAGTCCGGGTGGGCAAGCTGCACGCAAACCCGGCCGATATCCGCTTCCGGGTCACCGAAATAACCTGCCGGAGGCATGTGGACATTGGCCTTATAGGCCTCGGGGTAGGCTTTCTGGAACTGCTCCAGCTGGGCTGTCCACGCCAGCGGGCAAACCACATTGACATTGATACCGTCCCTTGCCCACTCATTGGCTGCCACCCGGCTTAAGCCCCGGATGCCCTCCTTGGCCGCTGCGTAGGCGCACTGGCCGAAGTTTCCGAAAAGACCCGCGCCGGAGGCAAAATTGATAACGCTTCCCTTTGCCTTGGCAAGGTAAGGATAGCACGCTTGCATATAGTGGAAGGTGGCGTAAAGCCCGGAATAGACCGCCAGATCAAATTGCTCTAAGGTATGGTCAGCTAGGGTGACACCGGAGGCAGATGCCTGGGCGTTGTTAATCAGCACATCAATGCCGCCAAATTCCTCCACCGCCTTTTCTACCACCATTTTCGCCGTGGCGGCGTTATCCGACCCGGCGGCCACATCCGCCTGCACAGCCAGAACCTTTACGCCGTAAAGCTTTTCCAGCTCCTCCTTGGCCTCTGTAAGCTTTTGCACGTTCCGTCCGGTAATCACCAGATTGGCTCCCTCCTTGGCATAGGCCTTGGCAATGCCGTAGCCTATGGAACCGGCGCTGCCGTCGGACAAAACGGCTCTGCCGCCGCCCGTAATCAAAACAGTTTTACCTGCAAAATAACTCATAAAATTTCCTCCTTTTTCATTTCTTTTTTATATCATATCCACTGCTGATGATTTCTTCCGTGATATTGTCACAAACTCCAGGCAAAACTCACCAACTTTCTTTTAATTGACAAAATCTTCGTCCTATTTTATACTAACCACGGAAAGAAAAGAGTAAGAAAGGTTGTGTCTGATTGAAAAATACATTCAAATCTTTAAGCTATGACGCTGTTATGAAAAAGCCTCGGCCCAAGCATAAAAACCCGGTAAAGCCCCACATGTTCTGGCGGACGCTTATCCGGATTTTGACCAATTTTTCCCTGGCCGGCTCCGGCTTCCAATACACCACCGAGGGCATGGAAAAAATCAAAAAGGACGAGCCCTGCCTGATTCTGATGAATCACTCCTGCTTTTTGGATATGCCTATGGCATACCAAATTCTCTACCCCCGGCCCTTAAATATCGTCTGCTCCGCCGACGCATTTATCGGCATGGGCGGCTTTATGAGCTGGCTGATGTACACCATCGGCTGCATCCCCACCCAGAAATTCGTCACCGATGTAACCCTGATCAAGGACATGACCTACTGCCTGCGGGAGAAAAAGAGCAGCATTCTGATGTACCCCGAGGCCAGCTACTGCTTTGACGGACGGGCAACCGCCCTACCCAGAAAAATGGGCGTACTGCTGAAAAAACTGGATGTGCCTGTGGTGATGATTGAAACCTCCGGCGCGTTCAGCCGCAATCCCCTTTACAATCAGCTTCAGGTGCGGAAAAATGTTCCGGTCAGCGCCCATGTGCGGTGTCTTTACACCCAGGAGGAAGTAAGAAGCATGAGCGTTCAGGAGCTTTCTGACGGCTTGGATGAGGCCTTCTCCTTTGACCATTGGAAATGGCAAGTAGATACCGGCCTTGAAATCCACGAAGATTTCCGGGCCGACGGCTTGAGCCGGATTCTCTATCGCTGCCCTCACTGCGGAAAAGAGGGTTTCATGGAAGGTAAGGGTACGACCCTCACCTGCCACAACTGTAATAAAGTATATGAGCTGACTCCCCAGGGCGCTTTGCGATCAACCGACGGCGACAGCAAATTCACCCTGGTTTCCCAATGGAGCCAGTGGCAGCGAGAGCAAATTCGCCAGGAAATCCTTGATGGAACCTACAAGCTGGACATTGATGTTGACATTGCCATGATTGTTGACCACAAGGCAATTTATCGGGTAGGAACCGGACACTTGGTGCATGACCTCACCGGCTTCCATTTGATCGGCTGCGACGGAGCGCTTGAATATCACCAGGCCCCGCAAAATTGCTACGGTCTTTATGCCGATTACTACTGGTACGAAATCGGCGACATGATTGGCATCGGCAACAACGAGGTACGCTACCACTGCTTCCCCAGGTCTGTGGATGTGGTGGCCAAGACCCGCACAGCCACAGAGGAAATGTACAAGCTTTACAAATCCCGGCAGCTGAAAATGCCCCACGCCGTCGAGGCATAAAGAATTTTAATTTTTGGAAGGGAGCGAAACATGAAACAAACCGTCCTGCGGATTCTATTTCTGTGCGCGACCCTTTCCCTTCTTTTGATCGGTTGCACCACTGCCAAAACCCCCGCTGAGCCAACTACTCCGACCCAACAAACTACTGTAACCCAAGCCACTGCCTCGACCCAGGTAACTACCACAACCCAAGCAACTACCCCAACCCAGACCACTGCCCCAACCGAAACCACTACCCCGACCCAGGCCACTACTCCAACTGAAACTGTTGCACCGACCCAGCCAACGACTCCAACCCAGGTTACCAACCCAACCGCAAACCCTGACGATCCTCTGCTGCAGCAGTACGCAATCAACGCAGCCCGGTTGGACGGCGTGAAAACCGTGGCCATTGATCCCGGTCATCAGAGAAAGGGCAATTACACCAAAGAGCCCATTGCGCCGGGTGAAACGCGGTGCAAAGCCAAGGTGGCCTCAGGAGCCACCGGCGTTTCCACAGGCGTTGACGAATACGTTCTGAACCTGGAAGTCAGTCTTATGCTCCGTCAGGAACTCCTTTCCCGAGGATATCAGGTGGTAATGGTGCGCACCAGCCACGATGTGGATATCAGCAACGCCTCCAGAGCCATCTTCTGTAACAACAGCGGCGCAGATATTGCCATTCGCATTCACGGCAACAGCGTTGACAACTCCAACGTCCATGGCGCATTGACCATTTCCACCACTGATGAAAACCCCTGGGTGGGCGTTGTGACCCAGGAAAGTCAAAGGCTGTCCCGGCTTGTTGTGGATCATTTTTGCCAGGTCACCGGGGCCAAAAACCGGGGTGTAATGATTAGCGATGAATATCCCGGCAGTAATTGGTCCAAGATTCCGGTTACCATTGTGGAAATGGGATTCCTTTCCTGCCCGATGGAGGATGAGAAAATGGCTACTGACGCTTATCGCCAGCTTATGGTCCAGGGTATAGCTAACGGAATCGATGCCTATTTCCAACAAATGTCCGACTATTAACAGGAGGCACTATGAAAGAATACGAGATTGTAGCAACGTTCTTAAACGGCTGCGCAGGCAGCGCCCATCCCCAGACCTTTTTCGAGGAAGCGGAGCTTTCCGACACAGACAGCTATGTGAAAACCAAGCACGGCAGGGATTTTGACCGCTTTGTAAAGGAAATCCTGCCCGACGGAAAAATCCTCTACACCTACGATAACGGCACCGTCACCTACATCTACGAATTTACGGAGCTATAAACAATCGGCAGATGCCTAAAGCGCATCTGCCGATTTTCTTTCTTTTTTTAGTTTTCTTCTTCGCAGCAATCCACGCAAAAGGGGTTTCCGTTTTTGAAAACAATCCAACGGCTTCCGGTCAATTCTCCGCAGCGGCTGCAAATGTGCGACTCAAACAGCTTTGCCTTTTCCGGGACAGGCGCAGTGGCTTTTTTTACTTCAAACATCTCTTCAGGCGAACATGACTGATAGTAAGCAAAGGATTCTTCCTTGGTCATTTCCCCCGGCTTCGGCTTCAGCACCAAACGCACAGCTTTTCCGGTTTTGCGGTTATAAAAGGAAAACGCCTGCTTGCCACGAATCTGAAGCAGCAGATTTCCCTTTCCTACGCTGCAGCCCAGCATTACCTGAATGGCATCCACGCCGCAGGCATCATTTTCCGCAATGCAGACCACCTGTTCGTCAGCAGAAAATTCCAAATTCAGCAACTCAATGGCATAAAGACTTGCCTTGTAGCCGATGGTAAGGCCGCCGCATTCGTGGCCATGAAAAGAAACACAATCCTGCCAGTTTTTCATACCCCATCCTCCTCAACCAATACAATACGCCGGTTTTCCAGTTCCAGTACCTTTGCTTTCACGCCATAAACAGACGCCAGAGCGTCAGAATCCAACACACTGTGGTCGCCATAGCGGTAGACTTCGCCGTCTTTCATCAGCAAAAAGCGGTCGCAAAACTGCAGCGCCAAATTCAGGTCGTGAATAACCATAATGGCGGTAATGCCGTCTTTATGGCAAATATCTCTGACGAGCCTTAACACCTGATGCTGGTTTTGAATGTCCAAGGCGCTGGTAGGCTCGTCCAGCAGAAGCACCTTGGGCTGCTGGGCCAGAGCTCTTGCCAGCATCACCTTTTGCTTTTCGCCGCCGGAGAGCTGATTTAAAAATCTTCCCCGCATATCCTCCACATCCAGGCGGTGCATGGCATCGTGGACGATGGTGTGGTCCTCCTCCGTAAAGCCCCACTGCATGTAAGGCCGTCTTCCCAGCATCACCACATCGTGAACCGTCAGCTGGGTATCCGGAACGCTCTGGGAAACAAAGGCCACCCGCCGGGCAACCTCCCTGCCGGACATGTTAAGCAAATTCTCGCCGCCAAGCAGTACTTCCCCGGAATCCGGCTTCAGAATCCGGTTAAAGCATTTGAGCAAAGTGCTTTTACCCACGCCGTTGTTGCCCAAAATAGCAAGGAACTTCCCCGGCTCTATGTCAAAGGACACATCCTTCAGCACCTCCGGGCTTCCTTTATAGTGAAAATTCAATTCCTTTACCTGCATCATTGCTTCTTCCCTCCTTTGAACAGAAGGTACAAAAACAGCGGCCCGCCCAGGAAAGAAGTGATGGCACCAATGGGCAAAATCACCGGGCTGATGACAGTTCTTGCAAACAAATCTCCCAGCAAAAGCAGCGTCGCGCCGCCTAAGATAGAGCCGGGAATCAAATAAACATGGTTATTTCCCACCGCCATGCGGACAATGTGGGGCGCAACAAGACCGATAAAGCTGATTAAACCCACGCAGGAAATCACCACGCTGCTGCAAAGGCAGCACAGCAGCATGCTCACCAAGGTCAAACCCTTTACATGGATGCCCAGGCTGATTGCCGTTTCCTCGCCGCTTAAAAGGGCGTTGTAATCCCAGCGGTGGAAATAGCAGTAGGCAATCAGAACCGCCACCACAATTCCCATGCCGCCCAGGTCATTCCAACCGGTGGCGCCCAAATCGCCAAAGGTCCAGAACACCAATGTGGAAAGCTCCACTTCATTGGCAAAGTACTGAATGAGGGTGGTTGCGCCGGTAAACATGGAGCTGATAGCAACGCCCGCCAGCACGATTCCCTCCGGGGAAACCTGGCGGAACCGGGAAAGGGCGAGAATCACCAGCGCCACCGCAATGGAACCGGCAAAGGCGCAGGCGGAGATTCCCAAGCCTGCGGTATTTCCCAGGCCCAGCACCACAATGGCAAAGGCCGCGCCGAAGCTCGCGCCCTGGGATACGCCCAGGGTGGATGCCGATGCCAGAGGGTTACGCAAAACCGCCTGTAAAACACATCCGGCAAGGCCCAGGCCGCCGCCTGCAAGGATTGCTGTGAGAATCCGGGGCAGGCGGTTATTTTGCACCACCAGATTGATTTTGCGGTCAGAGGACATGCCGAAGATAGCCTTAAGCAATTCCCCCATGGGGGTTTCGTAAGAGCCGGCTCGCAGGCTTAATAAAACAGCCACCAACAGCACGCCGGTTAAGACAGCCAAAAAGCTGATGCTTCTGACTTGGTTTTTTCTGTAAGCTTGGTCGATTTCCTTATGCTCCAAGCTTGATGGGACGGAATTCATAACCGGCCTCCTTCAGGTCTTCGTAGGGATTTGCTCCCAGAAGCTTTTCAAAAATTTCTCCCGCTTTTGCCACCGGGTCAACGTCCTTAAACTGCTCCGGGTAAATAACGCTTGCGGCATAATATGCGTCCGCCAGGGCGGTTTCCAGATTGGAGGCAAAGGATCGGAAAGAGATCTGCGAGTAAACCTTTCCCTCCTGCACAGCGGTCAGGGCGTGATAGTAATCGGGATTTTTGGCGTAGTCTTCGTTAATCAAATCCATGCCGTTAAAATCCAGGAAAATGATGTCCGGGTCCCAGGAAAGCACCTTTTCCAAATCAATGTTATAAGCGCCGGTCTGCCCGGTGGAATTGGCAAGATTGTTTGCGTGAATGAGTTCCAGCGGCCCATAAAAGCTCTCCGTGCCCTCAAAGCCGTGGATGCCCTTAAAGGACACGCCTGCTACATAGACAGAGGGCTTTTCGCTGTCTGGAATATCTTTTGTTCTGCTGTCCAAATCCTTTTGGATTCCTTTTAAGTAATCCGTCAGCTCTGCGGCTCTATTTTCCATGCCGTAAAGCTCGCCCAGCATGCGGATGATTTCGTAGGACGCATTATCTAATGTGGTATCGCTGGTGGGAATCACCACCACGGGCGTTCCCGTTTTTGCCTGCAAATCGTCGGCATCGGCGCTTGCTGCCTGGCTCATGACGATCACATCCGGCGCAAGGCTGATGATTTCCTCCGCATAAGGAACGCCATTGGTGCCGGTTACCGGCAGGTTCTTGAACTTATCAAAATTTACATAGTTATACAGCCGGTCATGGCCCGCCTTGGTTTCGTAGTCCTCTACGCCGACAACCAAATCCTGGGCGCCCACATAGCAGGTGTAGCGCAGCGCGCCAACGCCCACGCAGACGACGGACTCCACCTTTTCCGGCACTGTCACTTCCCTGCCCTTGCTGTCTGTAATCACCCGCTCGCCCTGAAGCTGCATATCCGCCGGGGCGCAGCCGGTAAGCAAGGCAAAAAGTATCAGTAAAACAACAAAACGCTTCATAAGCAGCTCCTTTTGACATCATTTGCCCTATTATAAAACACCCCCACCCGGCGCACAAGCCGGGTGGGGGGATACTTTTTTAAGTTTCAGCCTTGCTTTTATCCATTTCCTCCAAAATGAAGTGCAGCAGCGCGCCTGCTACATAGAAAACGGTTTCGTAGAACAGGCAATCCAAAGTGTTGTAATCCCACAAGAGGGTGACGGACGCAGGAAAATCCTCGTCACTAAAATAGAATTTAAGCACCACCGTCATGTCCGCAAACACGGGAAACTGAAACGCCAAATCACCCATGGAAATCTGCTTCGCTCCCAGCGCCTTGCAGGCGCGGCAAAAGCCTTCAGGGTCAGCGTCAAACCGCTTGGCGGTCTTTCCATAAAAATCCGTTCCTACGCCAACAGAGGGCGGCGTACCTTTCAGAGAATTCACCGGGGCGTATACGCCGGCAAGATGCTTCTCCTCTCCCTCGTGGCACAGAAAATCGAAAATGGACAAGGTTTCTTCAAACTGGGCAATACTCCCATCCTGCCGCAGTACCTTTCCCGTCTTGCGGCAAACCTTGTACTCTCTTCCCAGAAAGACTGCGCAGAGGTATTCTTCATCCGCTTTCAGCTTCCACCGGGCAATCATCTTTTCCTGGTCAAAGCCAAGAAAATATTCCTGGGCCCGATCCCGGGAAAGGGCATAATTGTCAGTTTTCCGCATGGCAGTTTACGATCTCAATGGCGCAGCGGTCAAAGCCCTCATCGAGAATGACTTCCCCTACGGAGTCCGCCCGGATAAAGCCGGACTGGGGATTTTTAATGCTGTCAACATGGGAGCAAATGGTTGCCTCCACCTCAGAGCGCTCAAAGGAAAGATCCGTATTTTCCATGCGGCAGTTGATGAGCTTCAAGCCCTTGCAGTAGCACAGAGGCTGGGTACCGATAATCAGGCAGTTTTCAAAAGTCACATTCTCGCAGTACCAGGCAAGATACTCGCCCTTGATGACGCTGTTTCGCACCGTGACATTTTTTGCGTGCCAGAAAGCGTCCTTGGTGGCAAAATTGCAGTTTTCAAACTGGGAATCCGTTATGTACTGGAAAGAGTATTTGCCGTTTAGGGTAACATCCCGGAAGTTCAGCCGATCACTGCGGAGCATAAAATATTCTCCCGTGACATCTGCATTTTCCATAGCCACATCCTTGCAGAACCAGCCAAATTCCGCCGATTCCACATGGCAGTTTTTTATGGAAATGTCGCCGCACTCCCGCAAAGCCTTGATGCCATTCAGGCGGCTGTCGGAAATGGAGACTCCCTGGCAGTACCACAGCGCCGCCCGGCACAAGGGCGTCAGCTCGCATCCCTTAATTTTAAGGCCCGTATCGTGCCAGAAAGGATACCTGAGATTAAAAAAGCAGTTTTCTGTCCGGATGTCCCGGCTTTCTTTCAGGGCGCTTTCGCCGTCAGCCGGGCCGTCAAACTTACAGTTCACAACCTCCAGGCTTTCGCTTGCGTATAATGCCCGCTCCTGGTCAAAGCAGGCGTTTTCTCTTTTGTTTGCGTACATAATAATCTCCCCTTGGGATTTTTCTTCATTCTACCACATCCGCCAAATAATGGCAACACCCAAGGAGCAGGAACATTTTGTGATGAAGTCACGGAAATGAAATAAAAAAATGGGTAGACTAAAGAAAAAAACACAGGAGGAAACAAATATGTCTGCTATTTCTGTCAATCAAAACAATTTCCGTCAGGAGGTTCTGGAAAGCGACCGCCCCGTCCTTTTGGATTTCTACGCCGATTGGTGCGGCCCTTGCCGGATGGTGGTTCCCATTGTGGAGGAAATCGCCGAGGAGTATCCCCAGTATAAGGTGGTAAAAATCAATGTGGATCAGGAGCCGGAACTGAGCAAGCAGTTTCAGGTGATGAGCATCCCCTCTTTGTTTGTGATGAGAGGCGGCGAAATTACGGCCCAGAGCGTCGGCGCAAAGTCCAAAGAGCAAATCTTAAGTATGCTGGAATAAAGAAAAACTTGCAAAATAAGGGGTTTCATGGTACGATTTTCCCGAGGTGATTTCATGAAATCCGAAAGCACAAGAAAAGAACTGATTAGAACTCTGAAATTTGTAGGCTTTTCCATCAGCGCAGGCGTCATCCAGATTGGAAGCTATACCCTGCTTTT
>JAFTMB010000071.1 GCA_017452605.1 Oscillospiraceae bacterium | reverse complement strand
TTGGTAGAGTACCCGGTTCATACCCGGTCTGTCACCTGTTCAAGTCAGGTCGCCGCTACCAGGCCCGTTGGTCAAGCGGTTAAGACACCGCCCTTTCACGGCGGTAACATGGGTTCGATTCCCGTACGGGTCACCAAAAAAAGACACACACCTTTTGGTGTGTGTCTTTTTTTATTGAGAAAGTGCGGGAATCGAAGAGAGCGGCTGCGAAGCAGCAAAAAAGTGTCCGGTGGACACTTTTTTAGCTCGGGGGAGATTCCCCTGGTTTTCAGACGCATCCCGTTAGGGATGTGGATGAAAATCAGTCATTCTCACACCTAACCCCCACATTTTACCGAAAATCCACTAGCCAATATGAAACAAATGTGTTATGATAATCTTTAGAGGTGAAATAACATGGAACAGCAGTTTGACGATATTCAAGACGAGCAGACCGAGCCCCACTATGTCCCCCGGCCCAAGTGGCAGATAGTCCTTGCCTGGGTAGGTCTTGGAATCATGCTTGTCAGTGTGGCGCTTTACTATATCCACATCGCGAAAGGCGGCGTGCTGTAATGCGGATTTTGGGCATTGACCCCGGCTACGGCATCACCGGCTTCGGTCTGATTGAATCTAGTCGCGGACAAAATAAGCTTTTGCACTGCGGCGCTATCACCACCCCGGCGGGCATGGATTTTTCCGCCCGTTTGGAGATTATTTACGAAGACACCAAGAAGCTTTTGGAAATGGCAAAGCCGGATGCGGTGGCCATTGAAGAGCTGTTTTTCGGCCAGAATGTCACCACCGGCATCGGCGTCGCCCAAAGCCGGGGCGTAATACTGCTTGCTATCCGCCAGGCGGGGCTGGAGGTCACCTCCTACAAGCCTATGCAGGTCAAGCAGGCGGTGGTGGGCTACGGCAACGCCACCAAACATCAGGTGCAGGATATGACCCGCAGGCTTCTGAATTTACAGGCCATGCCCAAGCCCGACGATGCCGCCGACGCCATTGCCATCGCTCTGTGCCACGCCAGAAGTCACACCTCTTTGCTTGCCATGCAAATGAAGAAAATGGAAAATTCCCTGTAAAGGAGAATCCTATGCTTTACTATGTTTCCGGTACGGTTACGGTGCTGGAGCCCGGCCTTGCCGTCATTGACTGCGGCGGCGTTGGCTACGGCTGCCGTGTCACCGCCTACACCGCTTCCCAGCTGAAGCTAAACCAAAACGCCCGGCTTTATATCACCGAGTCCATCCGGGAGGACGCTTTCGACCTTTACGGCTTTATCGACCGGGAGGAGCAGCGGTGCTACAGCCTTTTGACCTCTGTCAACGGCGTTGGCCCCAAGGCCGCCATATCCATTCTTTCCGCCGGCCCCCAGAATTTCACTCTGGCAGTGATGACCGGGGACGAAAAGCTGCTCACCGCCGCCCAGGGCATCGGCAAGAAAATCGCCCAGCGGATCATTCTGGAGCTGAAGGACAAAATCGGCGGCGGCAGCATGGAGATGGACTTCTCCGCAGGCATTACCCCAGTCACTCCCCAATCCGGCGGCAACGCCGCTATGGCCCACGCCGCATTGCAGGAGCTGGGATATTCCCCGGCGGAAATCAATGCTGCCCTGAAGGGCGCTGACCCCAACGCCACCACTGAAGAACTGGTGCGCCATGCCCTGCGGGCCATGGTGATGAAATAACCACAGCCGGAGGACACTATGAGCTTAGAATTTTCACAGGAATTGGATAATCCCATTATTTCCCCCACCTTCGCGCCTCAGGACGCCGGCGAAATCGGCCTGCGCCCCAAGCTGCTTTCCGACTATACCGGTCAGGAAAAGGCCAAGGGAAATCTGTCGGTTTATATTGAAGCCGCCCGGCTGCGGGGGGAGCCTCTGGACCACACCCTGCTGTATGGCCCTCCCGGTCTGGGTAAGACCACCTTAGCCGGCGTTATCGCCAACGAAATGGGTGTCAACATCCGCATCACCTCCGGCCCTGCCATCGAAAAACCCGGCGATTTGGCGGCGCTGCTGACCAACTTAAATCCCGGCGACATTCTCTTTATCGACGAAATCCACCGCTTAAACCGGGTGGTGGAGGAGATTTTGTACCCTGCCATGGAGGACTTCGCCATCGACATCATCGTGGGAAAAGGCCCCAGCGCCAACTCCATCCGGCTGGATCATCCCAAATTTACCCTGGTGGGCGCTACCACCCGGGCAGGTCAGCTTTCCGCGCCCTTGCGGGACCGCTTCGGCGTTTCCCTGCGGCTGGAGCTGTACACCCCCGAGGAGCTGAGCCGCATCGTCACCCGGTCGGCTACTATTCTGGGCATGCCCATTGAGCCCCAGGGCGCTATGGAAATCGCCTCCCGCAGCCGGGGAACCCCCCGAATTGCCAACCGTTTCCTGCGCCGGGTGCGGGATTTCGCCCAAATCATGGGCGACGGCACCATCACCAAGGAGGCAGCGGACATTGCCCTGCAGCGCCTGGAGGTGGACAACCTGGGTTTAGACGCCATTGACCGTCGGATGCTCACCGCCATCATTCGTAATTACGGCGGCGGCCCGGTGGGCTTGGAAACCCTGGCGGCCACCATCGGCGAAGAGGCTGTGACGCTGGAAGATGTGTACGAGCCCTACCTGATGCAGCTGGGATTTTTGACCCGCACACCCCGGGGTCGCTGCGTTACGGCCCTGGCTTATGACCACCTGAAAATCCCCTTTGACGGCCAGACACATTTTGAAATTTAAAACCTGAAAATTTGTATGTTCTGGCTGAATTTTCCGAATAAATTGTAAAAAAAACATGAACAAACCGTTGACAATTGATTTGCCCTTGTGTATAATGCATCTTGTGGTGCTATCCACACGATAACATTTTGACTCCGCGTTATGACCAGATTTCTACGGGCGTTCACGGGGCAATCAAACCGAAGAGAGGTATTTTCCATGTACGAAGACAAGACTTTAGTTTGCAAAGAGTGCGGCAACGAGTTCGTGTTCACCGCCGGTGAGCAGGAGTTCTACGCAGAGCGTGGTTTCCAGAATGAGCCCCAGCGCTGCAAGGCTTGCCGTGATGCTCGCAAGAACGCCACCCGTGGCCCCCGTGAGTTCTTCACCGCTACTTGCGCCCGTTGCGGCGGCGAGGCAAAGGTTCCCTTCGAGCCCAAGTCCGACCGTCCCGTATACTGCAGCGAGTGCTTCGCTCAGATGCGCGCCAACGGCTAATTGCAACTGAAAACATCGGGGTCGGAATACCGGCTCCGTTTGTTTGGTCATTTGGTTTACATAATGCAAATGAGGGAAATATTTTTTATTTCCCTCTTTCTTTTTTCGTTCATTTGTGCTATTATATAGCAAAGAAGTATTTTGGAGGCGAGGATTATGCCCAGAACCAGCGACAAAGCAGACCGCATCCTTGATTATGTAAACCAGTTCATTCAGGAAAACGGCTACGCCCCCTCGGTAAGAGAAATCGGCGCGGCAGTGGGCCTGCGCTCCACCGCCTCGGTCAGCTATCACATCCAGGCGCTCCAGGACAAGGGTCTGCTCCTTTCTCCCGGTGCCAAGGGTCGCAAGCGCTCTATTGTCACCGGTGTCCGCCCGGGGCAAATTCCCATTGTGGGTGTTGTCACCGCCGGTGTGCCGATTTTGGCAGTGGAAAACCAGGAGGGTACCATGTGCTGGGACGGTGAGCCCGGCTGCTTTGCCCTGCGGGTAAGAGGCGACAGTATGATTAACGCCGGCATTTTAAGCGGCGACAAGGTCGTGGTGCGCCCTCAGCCCACCGCCTCCGACGGACAGATCGTGGTGGCCCGCATTGGCGACGAGGCCACGGTAAAGCGGCTGCAGCGCCGGGGCGGCGAAATCTGGCTCATGCCGGAAAACGATGCCTACGAGCCTATCGACGGCAGCGAAGCGGAAATCATCGGCCTTGTAAAAGCCGTGGTAAGAGAATACTAAGCAATTGCCCGCCGAAAACTTCGGCGGGCATCTTTTTACAGAAAAAAAGCCGCCCAAAGGGCGGCTTTTTTGATTATTTAAAGTATTCCACCGCAGACTTAAACAGCTGCATATCATACTCGCCGGGGACATTCTTATAAAGGCCATTCTGCCAGCGCTCGCTGTGACCCATCTTGCCGAAGACTCTGCCATCGGGAGAGGTAATGCCCTCAATGGCGAAAATAGAGCCGTTGGGATTGAAGCGAACATCAGCGGTAGCGTTGCCCTGCAGGTCAACATACTGGGTGGCAACCTGACCGTTTGCAATCAGCTGCCGGGCAAGTTCCTCGCTGGCGTAGAACCGGCCTTCGCCGTGGGAAATAGCCACATTGTACACCTGACCCACCTGGGTGTTGCGCAGCCAGGGAGAGTTGTTGGAGGCAACCCGGATTCTGACAATCCGGCTCTGGTGGCGGCCGATGACATTGTAGGTCAGAGTGGGGCAAGCTTCGTCGGTATCCCGAATCTCGCCGTAGGGCACCAGGCCCAGCTTAATCAGCGCTTGGAAGCCGTTGCAGATACCCAGCATCAGGCCGTCCCGGTCATTGAGCAGGCGGCCCACCGCTTCCTTAATGGCTGCGTTGCGGAAGAAAGCGGTAATGAACTTGCCGGAGCCATCGGGCTCGTCGCCGCCGGAGAAGCCGCCGGGAATAAAGATGACTTGGCTCTGCTCAATCTTGCCTGCGAATTCTTCAACGCTGCGGCTGATGGCATCGGCGGACAGATTCTTCACCACGAAGATTTCCGGCTCTGCGCCGGCATCCGCCACCGCCTTGGCAGAATCGTACTCACAGTTGGTGCCCGGGAATACGGGAATTATCACCTTGGGTCTTGCCACCTTGATGGCAGGGGCAATGGCCTCCCGTTCGGGGGTGGATACAGTTTCCATGGGGGTAGCCACATCAGGAATGTTGCAGGTGTAGACGCTTTCCAGCTTGTCTTCATAAGCCTTTTGCAGCTTTTCAAGGGAAATCACTTCCGCGCCGTAGGTAAATGCGCCATCGTCGGTGGTTACGCCCAGAACCGTTCCCTCAGGCTCACCCTCAGAAATTTCCAGAATGAAGCTGCCGTAGCCATAGCCAAACAGTTCATCGAGGGAAACATTTTCGTCGAAGGCAAAGCCAAGGCCGTTGCCAAAGGCCATTTTCATAACTGCCTCGCCGATGCCGCCCAGACCCAGCGTATAGGCCGCCACAGCCTTGCCGTTTCGCAGCATGGCGGTGACCAGGTTGAACACCTTCAGCAGGGAAGCTGTTACAGGCAGGCCGTTTTCATCATACTCCGGCTTCACCAGACACACGGTATGACCCGCCGCCTTAAACTCGTTGGAAACGATGTTTTGCACCTGGTCGGTGGTAATGGCAAAGGAAACCAGGGTAGGCGGCACATCCAAATCCTCAAAGGTGCCGGACATGGAGTCCTTGCCGCCGATAGCCGCAATCTTCAAATCCATCTGGGCCTTAAATGCGCCCAGCAATGCGGCGGTGGGCTGACCCCAGCGAGCCGCGTCCTTGCCCACCCGGAGGAAATACTCCTGGAAGGTCAGGTACACATCCTCAAAGCTGGCGCCTGCGGCAACCAGCTTGGAAACAGATTCCACCACAGCTAAGTATGCGCCGTGATAGGGGCTCTTTTCCATAACGAAGGGGTTATAGCCCCAGCTCATAACGGAGCAATCGTCGGTATGACCCTTTTCCAGGCTGATTTTGTGAACCATAGCCTGAATGGGAGTCTGCTGATGAACGCCGCCAAAGGGCATCAGTACCGTGCCGGCGCCGATGGTGGCATCAAACCGCTCGGAAAGGCCCCGCTTGGAGCAGGTGTTCAGGTCGGTTGCCAGGCGGAACATATTGTCCGTAAAGCTGCCGGAAACGGCGGGAGTGTAATCCTCCGGCTTAGCCAGAACCACATCCACATGCTTTTCCGCGCCGTTGGAATTTAAGAAATCCCGGCTGATGTCGCAAATGGTCTGGCCGTTCCAGTTCATCCGCAGCCGCGCTTCCTCGGTGACGGTGGCAACCACGGTAGCCTCCAGATTTTCATCGGCGGCATAACCAAGGAATCGCTCCACATTTTCGGGCGCTACCACAATGGCCATACGCTCCTGAGATTCGGAGATAGCCAGCTCTGTGCCGTCCAGGCCCTCGTACTTCTTGGGCACTTTATTCAGGTCGATAATCAGACCGTCAGCCAGCTCGCCAATGGCAACGCTGACGCCGCCTGCGCCGAAGTCGTTACAGCGCTTGATCATCACCGCGGCATCGCCGTTGCGGAACAGACGTTGGAGCTTCCGCTCCTCGGGGGCGTTGCCCTTTTGCACCTCTGCGCCGCAGCTACCCAAGGATTCTACCGTGTGGCTCTTGGAAGAACCGGTAGCGCCGCCGCAGCCGTCACGGCCGGTGCGGCCGCCCAGCAGGATAACCTTATCCCCGGGGGCGGGAAAATCGGGCTTGCTGTGATCTTCATGGACAGCGCCCACCACAGCGCCGATTTCCATGCGCTTGGCGGCATAGCCGGGGTGGTAGATTTCGTCCACCATGCCGGTGGCAAGGCCGATCTGGTTGCCGTAGGAGGAATAGCCTGCCGCGGCGGTGGTCACGATTTTCCGCTGGGGCAGCTTACCCTTCATGGTTTCCTCTACGCTCTCTAAGGGATCGGCTGCGCCGGTGACACGCATGGCTGCGTACACATAGGCGCGGCTGGCAAGAGGATCCCGAATCGCGCCGCCGATACAGGTGGCAGCGCCGCCGAAGGGCTCAATTTCTGTGGGATGGTTGTGGGTTTCGTTCTTAAACAGCAGCAGCCAGGGCTGCTCCTCGCCGTCCACCGTGACGGTCATCCGCACGGTGCAGGCGTTGATTTCCTCAGACTCATACAGCTTATCCAGGAAGCCATTTTTGTGCAGATACTTGCCTGCCAGAGTGCCGATGTCCATCAAATTGATGGGCTTTACACGGCCCAGCGCCTGCCGGGTAGCCAGATACTCCTCGTAAGCCTTTTGCAGCAGCTCGTCCTGGAATTTAACGGAGTCGATGGTGGTATTAAAGGTGGTGTGACGGCAGTGATCCGACCAGTAGGTGTCGATCATGCGGATTTCCGTGATAGTAGGATTGCGGTTTTCTGTCTTGAAATAGTCTTGACAGAAGGTGATATCATCTAAGTCCATGGCAAGACCCAAGTCCTTCACCATAGCGGCAAGACCCTCCCGGTCTAATTCCAGGAAGCCCTCCACCGTTGCCACGCTCTGGGGAGGAATGACTTCCATTTCCAGAGTCTGGGGCAGACCCAGGCTTGCCTCCCGGCTTTCCACGGGGTTGATCACATGGCGGCGAACCGCGTCGATTTCCGCCGCTGTCAGTTCGCCCTCCAGCACATACACCTTGGCGGTGCGCACCAAAGGCCGCTCGCACTGGGCCAGCAGCTGGATGCACTGGGCGGCAGAGTCCGCCCGCTGGTCAAACTGACCGGGCAGAGGCTCTACGGCGAACACAATGTCGCCTGTGGGGGCTTCGTAGCTGACCGTATCCACCTGAGGCTCAGAAAAAACCGTACCTACCGCATAGGAAAACAGCTTTTCGTCAATTTTCTCCACATCGTAGCGGTTTAATACCCGCACGCTCTTCAGGGATTTTACCCCCAGAAACTCTCTGGCCTGGTTTAATAAGCCGTCAGCTTCGTGGGTCTGTCCCTGCTTTTTTTCAACGTAAACGCGATAAACCATGGTGTTCCTCCCAATCAGTTTTTTGCCTGCAAGGCACGGCGGCCGATATCGCTTCTGCGGTAAGCGCCCTCAAAGCATACGCCCTGGGCCAGCCGATAGGCTTCCTTGACGGCGTCTTCCAAGGTATCCGCCACGGCGGTTGTGCCGGTTACCCGACCGCCGGAGGTGACCAGCTTGCCCTCAGAAAGCTTGGCACCTGCCACATAGGTGTGAGCCTTGGCTTCTTCGGTCATGGTCATGGGTAGACCCTTTTGATAGCTTAAAGGATAGCCTGCGGAGGCAGTGATTACGCAGCAGGCGTGTTTTTTGGAAAATACCACTTCTGTGTCAGAAAGGGTTCCGTTGGTGGTGGCTTGCATCACCGTCAGCAAATCGCTTTCCAGAAGAGGCAGTACCACCTGGGTCTCCGGGTCACCGAAACGGCAGTTGTATTCAATCACCTTCGGGCCGTTGGGGGTGAGCATCAGGCCAAAATACAAACAGCCCTTAAAAGTTCGGCCCTCGGCATTCATGGCATTGACAGTGGGCAGGAAAATCTCCTCCATACACTGCCTGGCGATTTCTTCGGTGTAATAGGGATTGGGGGCAACGGTGCCCATGCCGCCGGTGTTCAAGCCGGTGTCATTATCCCCGATGCGCTTGTGGTCCATGGAAGACACCATGGGCTTGACGCACTTGCCGTCGGTAAAGGCCAGCACACTGACCTCCGGGCCGGTGAGAAATTCCTCGATGACCACCGTAGAGCCGGAGGCGCCGAACTTGGCGTTTGCCATCATGTCGGTAACCGCTTCTTCGGCTTCCTGCCGGGTCTGGGCGATGATCACGCCCTTGCCCAACGCCAGACCATCGGCCTTGATGACCGTGGGAATGGGGGCGGATTTTACATAATCAAGGGCCTTGTCAAGCTCCGTAAACACCTCGTAGGAGGCGGTGGGGATGTTATACTTTTTCATCAGGTTTTTGGCAAAGGCCTTACTGCCCTCAATGATGGCAGCGTTGGCTCTGGGGCCAAAGCAGGGAATTCCCTGCGCTTCCAGCGTGTCCACACAGCCCATAACCAGAGGGTCATCCGGCGCAACCACCGCATAGTCGATGGCGTTTTCCTTGGCAAAGGCAGAAATTGCCTGGATATCCGTAGCGCTGATGCCGGTGCACACCGCATCTTCTGCCATGCCGCCGTTGCCGGGCAGGGCATAAATGGTGGTGACAGCAGGATTTTTCTTCAGGGAGCGGATGATGGCGTGTTCTCTGCCGCCGCCGCCAACTACCATAATGTTCATAGTGAAATCCTCTCTTAGTGATGGAAAAGACGCATTCCGGTAAAGGCCATGACCATGCCGTTCTTGTCACACTCGGCGATGACCAAATCGTCCCGGATAGAGCCGCCGGGCTCAGCCACATAGCTGACGCCGGAGGCCTTGGCCCGCTTGATGGAGTCGGCAAAGGGGAAGAAGGCGTCAGAGCCCAGAGCCACGCCGGTGCGGGAATCCAGGAAGGCCCGCTTTTCCGCTTCTGTCAGAGGCTCGGGACGGGAGGTGAAGTAATTCTGCCAGATGCCCTCGGCGCACACATCCTCTTCGTTGCCGTTGATGTAGCCGTCAATGGCGTTGTCGCGGC
>JAFTMB010000070.1 GCA_017452605.1 Oscillospiraceae bacterium | reverse complement strand
GATTCGGGTCAAGACCACCAATATGGGCAGTATGTTTAAGCTTACCTACAATGTGGAGCTTGCGGATGCGACCCGTGAGAAAGAGATGATTGACAAGCTCCGCTGCAGAAACGGCAACCTGGAAATCGCAGTGTCTAAGCAGGAAACTGTGGGGACAGAATTGTAACGGAGGAATTTTATGAGGAAGATCATATCCATTCTCTTAATACTGACCCTGGCGATTGGCACACTTGTCGGCTGTGGCAATTACAGCAAGCCGAACGGGTCAGAGTCTGGCGAGGGCACAACCGATAACGGTGGCGAAAACAGCAACGCAGATCCTGTGGATGTAGATTTCTCCCAAACCGATGCAGATATGTTTACCGAACGGGACAAGAAAGCAGAGTATGATGCAAGCAAAGCGGTAACCATTCAATTGAATGGCACTTCTGCAACTGCCAGCTCTGACAGCGTGCAGATCAACGGGTCTACGGTTATTATCAAAGAGGAAGCTACCTATGTTATTTCCGGTGCCTTAAATGGTATGCTGGTTGTGGACGCACCGGATACAGCAAAACTGCAGCTTGTGCTTAATGGTGTAGATATTACCAGCGAGACTTCAGCGGCGCTGTATATCCTGGAAGCGGATAAAGCGTTTGTGACCCTTGCGGACGGCACAACAAATGTCCTTTCCAATAGCGGCAGCTTTACTGCCATTGACGAGAATAACATTGACGGAGCGGTATATTCCAAGCAGGATTTGACCTTCAACGGTACCGGTTCTTTGACGGTGACCTCTCCTGCGGGACATGGCATTGTTTGTAAGGATGATCTCGTATTCACGGGCGGCACGTATACGGTGAATTCTGCTTCTCACGGTCTGGACGCCAACGACAGTGTGAGAATTGCTGAGGCGGCACTTACCATAGATGCCGGCAAGGATGCCATCCATTGCGAAAACAGCGAGGACGCTGCCAAGGGCTTTATCTACATTTCTGGTGGAACGATCAAAGCAGAAGCAGAAGGTGACGGCATAGCAGCAAGTGCGTATTTGCATATCGAAGGCGGAAACTTTGACCTTCTTGTGGGCGGCGGTGCTGAGAATGGTTCCAAAGCATCCTCCGGCAACTACGGCGGCTTTATGGGCGGCGGACACGGCGGCATGCTCCCCGGTGGAAATCAGGGATTTACCACTACTACGACCACGGATTCTGTCAGCATGAAGGGCCTCAAAGCCGCAAACAGCATTCTGATCTCCGATGGAACCTTTAAGATTGATTCTGCGGACGACAGCATTCATTCGGATGTTTCCCTAACGATCAACGGCGGTACTTTCACCATTGCTTCCGGTGACGATGCCGTTCACGCGGAGGACACCCTGACCGTTACCGCAGGCAAGATCGATATTTCTGAAAGCTACGAAGGTCTGGAAGCCTTGCACATTGATGTGCAGGGCGGCGATATCAAGCTGGTTGCCAGCGATGACGGCCTGAATGCCGCAGGTGGTACAGACCAAAGCGGCACAACGGGTGGCCGTGACGGAATGTTTGGCGGAGGCCCCGGAGGAATGGGTGGTGACAGACCCGGCGGTGGCGGCTTCGGCGGTATGTCCGGAAACTCCAACGGCAGCATCAAGATTTCCGGTGGCAATCTCTATATCAACTCCTCCGGTGACGGTCTGGATGCCAACGGAACATTGGAGATCAGCGGTGGTTATACGGTGGTCGTTGGCCCGACCCAGGGAGATACCGCAACGCTGGACTATGATACAAGCGGCATTATTACGGGCGGCACCTTTATTGGTACTGGCGCTTACGGTATGGCACAAACCTTCAGCGATTCCAAGCAAGGCGTTGTAGCGGTCAGTGTCAGCAACCAAATGGCAGGAACGCAGATCACTCTGAAGGACAAAAACGGAAATACCGTCCTGGAGCATACCCCGGAACTGAACTTTGCAGTGGTGATCCTGTCAAGCCCAGATATGACAAAGGGAGAGACCTATACCATTACAGTAGGAACTCAATCCGGAGAATTTGAAGCAAGCTAATACACGAAGCGCAGGCGGCATAGCAAAAACTCTGCCGCCTGCGTGTTCCTTGGTTTTCAAAATTTATTATTTGTTGAAGTTTAGTTGAGAATAACTGCTATAATAGAAGCAACAGACTCTTTTGGAGGGGTTGCGATGCTGAAAATACTGATTGCGGAGCGGTTGGGGATGAGAATCTTTTTGCTGACTGATTGCCTGATCAATAAAGAAAATAAAGATATTTCTCAGTATCCCCACGGTGGCTTTACGCAGTTGTATGCTTACGTGAAGGAATTGTTGTTGTGAGCTAACTCCATGTTTTTCTTGGCTATCAGGCAGAAGGGGATCCCGGCAAAAATTCCAGGTCAACGCAAAGTTTGCCACTCAGATCCGCAGCCTTGTTGGAAGAAGGAAAAAAGCTTTGCTTTGGTGAAAACAGTGATTTGATAACAATAAGCAACAAAGCCGTGATTTTTTTCAAAAAATCACGGCTTTTGGTATCTCGAAATGGGAAAATACATTGAAATAATTAGGAAAGTGTATGTGGGTCAAATTGACGCGATAGTCAGCCGTTTTACCTCTTGTTTTGTGTGGCGACCAACCGGCTGCCGAAGACATCTTCAATCAGAACATCACCAATGGAAACAGGAAGTGTGGCTACGGTCTTGTTGATCAGGGCCATACATTCTGCTATTTTCTCTTTGGGGATCGGCTTGTCGGTTTTTACCGAAACCAAACTGCCGTCAGCGCATAGAACTGTTGATGTAACTGTCCTTCGCGGATCGGTACATTCGCTTTCGGCATAGGCTTTTCCCCGGGAACAACCATTGCCCGTAACATTGACCGCTTTTTTGCCCTCCAGCTGAACGGTAAGGCTACAGCCAAGGGGGCATATAATGCAGGTTAGCTTTCTTTCCATCTTACATAACCTCCAGAGTAAAGGTCAGCTCCGTTGCGTTTTCAAGCTGTTCGCCCGTTATGGTGACGGTTTCCATTTCCCCGGGAGCGACCTTTCGTTTCTTTTTGGAAAGAAGAACTTTATCAGCGTCAGAGACAGTAATCTTCACATTTTGATAAACGTTGCTGACCCGGAAATAAACTGTCACATCTTTTTTGGCCGTGATGATTTGCGGAACGGTGTAGCGGATCTTGCCATCCGTGCGAATGGGAATCTTCAGAGAACCTGCCTGGGATCCACCCAGGTATTCTGCTGCGGCATGACCGGCGATTTCTGCTTCCTGAGATACAAAATCCACCAAATCATGAACATGCAAAACGTTTCCGCAGGCAAAAACACCCGCAACAGAGGTTTGCCGGTCCTGATCGACCACCGCGCCGTTGGTAGCGCTGCAAAGATCCACGCCCGCGGTTTTGGAAAGCTCATTTTCCGGAATCAGACCTACCGAAAGAAGTAATGTATCGCAGGGAATATATTCCCGGGTTTCCCAAATGGGCTTTCTGTTTTCGTCTACCTGCGCCACGGTTACGCCTTCTACTCTGTCCTTTCCGTGGATTTCCACCACAGTATGGCTGAGTTTCAGGGGGATGTCAAAATCGTGCAGACATTGCTCGATATTTCGGGCAAGTCCGCCGGAGTAAGGCATCAGCTCACATACGGCATGAACCTTTGCTCCCTCCAGAGTCATTCTTCTGGCCATGATGAGTCCAATATCACCGCTGCCGAGAATGACAACGTTTCTGCCGGGCAAATAGCCCTTCATATTGATCAGCTTTTGGGCTGTGCCTGCGCTGTAAATGCCTGCAGGACGGCTGCCTGCAATGTTGAGAGCGCCCTTTGAGCGCTCGCGGCAACCCATGGCCAGAATGACGGCCCTGGCCTGAAGCTGAAATACGCCGTCGTCCTGATTGGTAGCGGTAATGACTTTATCCTCAGATAAATCCAGAACCATGGTGTTTTGTTTTACTTCGAGTCCTAATTGACGGATTGTTTTTTCGTATTTCCAGGCATACTCGGGCCCGGTCAGCTCTTCGCCGAATTTGTGAAGACCAAAACCGTTATGGATGCACTGCTGCAAGATGCCACCCAGGTGCTCGTCGCGTTCCAAAATGAGAATGTCTCGGACTCCGCTTTCGTAAGCGGCGATGGCAGCGCTCATACCGGCAGGACCACCGCCGATGATGACTAAGTCTCTCATACTTGCTGACCTCCTTTTGTCTTGCCCACAGTGAGCACCGAAGCGCCACCGGATTTGGTCACAGACTCATAGGGAATTCCAAGCTCTCTTGCCAGAAGTTCCATGATGGAAGGGCCGCAGAAGCCGCCCTGGCAGCGGCCCATTTGCGCACGGGTCCGGCGTTTGATACCGTCCAGGTCGCGGGCTTGGGGATTGCAGTGGATAGCGTCCAGAATTTCACCTTCGGTGATGCCTTCGCACCGGCAAATGATTTTGCCGTACGCAGGATTTTTCCGGATGATCTTGTTTTTTTCCTCCAGAGAAGCTTCCCGGAAAGTGTGCATAGGAGGGCGTGTGGGGATATAGTCTGATTTCGCAGTCAAAACCAAACCCTGCTTTTCCAGCATGTCAATGATATATTCCGCAATCGCAGGGGAAGCGGAAAGACCGGGAGATTCGATACCCGCTGCGTTGACAAAGCCTTTTTTAGGAGAGGTAATGATAAAATCGCCGGTGCTGCCTACTGAGCGCAGTCCGCAGAAGGAGGTAATGGCTTTGCCCAAGGGAACTGAGGGAAGACTCTCCCGGGATTTGGCGATAATTTCTGCGAATCCGGCCTCGGAGGTGTTTTTATTGGATTTGTCCGGGATGTCAACGGAGGTGGGACCCAACAGCAGATTTCCATCCACCGTCGGGGTAATCAGAATGCCCTTGCCCATTTTGGAGGGAACTCTGAAAATAGTATGCGATACAAGACTGCCGCATTCTTTGTCTAGCAAAATGTATTCGCCTTTTCGGGGGTGGATATCGAAGGAACTGTCGCCTGCCAGTTTTGCGATTTCATCTGAATACACACCCGCGCAATTGATCACAAAACGACTGCGCAGCTGTTCAGTTTCGGATGCGACCAGGTAACCATCTTCGGCTTCGGTAATGCTGTTAACCGCAAAATTGCATTTAAGCTCAGCGCCATGATCCATGGCGTTTCCAATGGATGCAATTGTCAGCTCATAAGGGCATACAATGGCGCCTGTTGGGGCCCATAATGCGCAGAGAGCGTTGTCGGAAAGGTTGGGCTCCAGCTGCTGCAGCTGTTGCTTATCAATTACCTGCAACTGTTCAACGCCGTTGCGCTTTCCCCGTTCCAGCAGGGAAGTAATCACCTTGCGGTCATCTTCGTCAAAGCCTACGACCAATGAGCCGTTTTGCCGGTATTTCACGCCAAGTGCCTGACAAAGGCTTTTCATCATTTTCGCGCCCCGTACATTCAGCTGTGCCTTTAAGCTGCCGGGCGCAGCGTCAAAACCTGCGTGCACGATGGCAGAGTTGGCCTTTGTCGAGCCCATGGCGACATCATTCTCTTTTTCCAGGATACATACTTTCAGATCATACTTTGCCAGGGTATATGCGGTCAGCCCGCCTACGACGCCTGCGCCAATAATCACAACATCATACATATCGCATTCTCCTTGTTGACAATCTTATACCATATTTAATATAATAAAACGGTCAAATACGATTGTCAATTGGTGGCTGATAAACGGATAAACAATCAAAAACGCGCAAAAGAGAGGTTTGCTATGATGAAAGAAGAACGTTACGATCAAATTCTGGCTATCGTTGAAAAAGAGCGGTATGTTTCGGCGGTACGGCTCAGTCAAATGTTGTATGTTAGTCTGCCGACCATCCGGAGGGATCTGGCTGAGCTGGCCCGGAGAAATCAGATCATTCGAAGCCACGGCGGCGCAAAGCTGAATCAGTCAGAGCATGTTGTGGCGCCGCTGGATTTTCGAAAAACGGTCAATGCTGCGCAAAAACGGGCGCTTTGCCGCTGCGCTGCAGGCATGGTTAAGGATTTTGATATTATTTTCATTGATGCTTCCACCACCACGCTGCAGATGGCGGATTTCCTCAGTGATAAAAAAGGGATAACTGTCATCACAAATGGAATACCCCTTGCAACGCTGCTTGTGCAAAAAGGTATTAAAACCTATTGTACAGGTGGCGAGATATTTGAAAACTCTCTGGCGCATTTCGGAAGCTTTGCGGAGGAGTTTATTCAAAGATTTAACATTGATACCTTGTTTTTCTCATGTCATGGGGTAAATGATAAGGGCATGCTTACTGATCCGTCTTTACCTGAAACACAGATTCGCAAGGTGGCTATCCATCAATCAGAGAAAACGGTATTCCTGTGTGATGAAACAAAATTTTCTCTGTCCACACCGTATAATTTGGTGCCAATCCAAACGATCGATCATATTATTACGAATTCAACCACCGTGAAAAAGTATTTTCAGCCCAAAGATGATGGAAAAATCACAATTGTGTAACGGCGGAAAGAGTGCGTTGAAAGGAACAATGGTAATAAAAAAGCCGTGATTTTAGAAAAATCACAGCTTTTTGGCACCCCCGGCGAGACTCGAACTCACTACCTTGCGCTTAGGAGGCGCACGCTCTATCCAGGTGAGCTACGGGGGCATATTCTGGAACATTGTAACCAAAAAATATTAGACTGTCAACATTTTCCGCGGGAAAAATATTCTCCCATTACATATACTGGCAAGAGTGTGTTATGGGAGAGGAGGAGTAAATATGGAGGAAGAGACGAAGCACGCCGATGTTGACGATTGGATTTTTGCCCAGGAGGAATATCACCCCAGTGAGAGGTAGGGAGAATTTTCAGTTTTTTGCAGTTTTCTCTTTACAGATTGGGGTATTTCCAGTATAATATACCCTGCATAATTAGGAAATGAGAGAGATTTTCCATGAATATTGAATTTGACAGTTACAAGCAAAAACTAAATGATTGCCGGCCTGCCCTGGATGGGCTGGCGGAGTCCTTGAATCTGAAGGGCCTTTCCAATGAGCTGGAGCGTCTTCATGCCATGCAGGAAGCCCCCGGTTTTTGGGACGATCCGGAAAAAAGCCAGAAAATCGTTGTGAAAACCCGGCAGATTGAAACCAAGGTTGCCCGCTATCAGGCTATGACCATGAGCTGGGATGATTTGATGACCATTATCGAAATGGCCGAGGAAGAAGACGACGATTCCATGCTGCCTGAACTTAAGGAAGGCTATGACAAGCTCATTGCTGACATGGAAACCTGCCGTCTGGAAACACTGCTTACGGGAAAGTATGACAAGAATAATGTCATTATGAACTTCCAGGCAGGCGCGGGTGGAACAGAGGCCCAGGACTGGTGCCAGATGCTCTACCGTATGTACACCCGCTGGGCTGAGCGCAGCGGCTTTAGCTACAAGATTATGGACTATCAGGAAGGCGACGAGGCGGGCCTGAAGTCTGCGTCCATTATCATCGAGGGCGAAAATGCCTATGGCTTCCTGAAAGGCGAAAACGGCGTTCACCGTCTGGTACGCGTTTCTCCCTTTGACGCAAACGCCCGGCGGCAGACTTCCTTTGCCGCCATTGAAGTGGTTCCGGAAATCGAAGATGATTCGGAGGACTTTGAAATCAAGGCAGAGGACTACGAAATGCAGGTGTTCCGTTCCTCCGGCGCAGGCGGTCAGCACATCAACAAGACCTCTTCTGCGGTGCGCCTGATCCACAAAGCTACCGGCATCGCCGTTTCCTGCCAGACAGAACGAAGCCAGTTCCAGAACAAGGAAGCTTGTCTTCGTATGCTTCGCAGTAAGCTGGTGGAAATCCGGGAGCGCGAGCATTTGGCAACCATCGCCGACATCAAGGGCGTTCAGCAGAAAATTGAATGGGGCAGCCAGATTCGCAACTATGTCTTCATGCCCTACACCCTGGTCAAGGATACCCGCACCGGCTGGGAAACCTCGAATGTCAACGCGGTTATGGACGGCGCTTTGGATCCGTTCCTGCAGGCCTATTTGAACTGCCTTGCTTCCGGCAACTGGGTAACAAAATAACGAAATAAATAGTATTTACCCCTTGCATTTTGGAAAATCATGTGGTAATATAGGCTAGATAATTGACATACCCTTGGAGGGAGGTTAAGAAACATGGAAGTTGTTAAGATTATTGTTACTATTCTGGAGATTATCTTCAGCATTGGTTTGATTGCGGTTATTCTGCTGCAGTCCGGCAAGGAAGCCGGCATGGGCGCTATCACCGGCAGCAACGATACCTATCTCAGCAAGAGCAAGAATGGAAGCCTGGATAAGATTCTGGCATCTGCTACCAAGTGGATCGCTCTTGTGTGGGTGCTGCTGACTCTGTCCTTGAGCCTGCTGCCCTGATTGGAAAATATAAGCTGCGAAGTTCGCTTCGCAGCTTTTTTTCTTTTATGGACTTTTGTTTTTCCCTGTGATAGAATACAGAAAAACAGAAAGGAGTTTTTGCTTTATGCGAGCGATGAAACTGGCGAATTTGCAGCCGGAAAGGGTATTTGCGTATTTTGAAAAGCTGTGTTCCATTCCCCATGGATCAGGAAATACCAAGGCCATCAGCGATTATCTGGTTTCCTTTGCCAAGGAGCAGGGGATTTCCTATATTCAGGACGATCTTAACAATGTGATTTTCTTCCAGGAGGGCACCTGCGGCATGGAAGACCATGCTCCCGTTGTGCTTCAGGGTCACATGGATATGGTGTGCGAAAAGGACGAAGACTGCCTCATTGACATGGACAAAGAGGGGCTGGATATTACCCACGATGGAGAGTATATCTACGCCAAGGGTACGACGCTTGGCGGCGACAATGGTATTGCTGTTGCCTATGCCATGGCGATTTTGGCGGATAAGACCATTCCCCATCCTCCGCTGGAAGTGATTGTCACCGTTGACGAGGAAACGGGAATGTACGGCGCTGCCGGCATTGACCTTTCCATGCTAAAGGGCAGAACCTTAATCAATTTGGACTCCGAGGATGAGGGAATTTTCACGGTTTCCTGCGCCGGCGGCGCAAGAGCCACCATTTCCTTGCCTGCCAAGCGCCGGGCAGTTTACGGTCCCTGCGTCAAGCTGACGGTGGAGGGTCTGCAGGGCGGCCATTCCGGCGTGGAGATCCACAAAAAGCGAGCCAACGCCAATAAGGTGATGGGTCAGCTGTTAAGCCGGATTCAGGGCGTGATGCCCATTTGCATTACCTCTTTACAAGGCGGCGCCAAGGACAATGCCATTCCCCGTTCCAGCCAGGCGAATTTGGTGGTTCTGGGTATGTACCCCGAGAAAATTAATGAGATTTGCGCGGCGCTGGAAGAGGAAATCAGAACCCAGTTTGATGAGCCGGAAGTAAAGATTTACGGCGACAGTGTGGATGCTTTGGGCGGAAACGCTCTGACATCTGAATGTACCGCCGATGTGATTGGCCTGCTCAATGCCGCGCCCAACGGCGTGCAGAGCTGGAGTGAGGACATTGAAGGTCTGGTGCAGACCAGCCTTAATTTGGGCGTAATGAAGCTGGAGGATACCTTCCACATCACCTTTGCGGTTCGCAGCTCCGTCAATCAGGAGAAAATGGAACTGCTGCAGCAGCTGGAAAAGCTGGCTGGTTTTTACCAGGGCGGCAGCTACAGCGACACGGGTAGCTATCCTGCCTGGGAATACCGGAAAGATTCTCCCTTGCGGGACACCATGGTTTCTCTTTATCAGCGGATGTTTGATAAAGCGCCGGAGGTGGTGGCCATTCACGCAGGATTGGAATGCGGCCTGCTCAGCGAGAAACTGCCGGGATTGGACTGCGTATCCATTGGCCCGGATATGTGCGATATTCACACCAGCCGGGAAAAGCTGAATATCGCATCCACTCGCCGTACATGGGAATTCTTATTGGCAATTCTGAAAGCATTATAAGATAATGACCTAAAAAATGACCTGCTTTTGCAGGTCATTTTTTGTATATCAGCCCACGAATCCAGAGAATGTCGTTTTTCGACAGAATCTTCATCAAAAACAGCAGGCAGGTGAAAATCACAAGAAAGCACCCGGTGCGGATCAGAGGAACATTTACATGGCTAGCCATAAATGCGGCGGCGCAGCCTGCGCCTAAGGTAAGCAGTGGAACGGATAGGGGAATTCGCTCCCCGGTGGTTTTCAGGAGTCTTCTTATGCTTAGAAAGAAGTTTATGGCGTGGGTGACGGCGAAGCTTATGAAATACCCGGTGATGCCGTAAACGGGCAAAAGCAGGTATAAAAATATCACATCCAGAATGTTGGTGAAAATGTTATAGTACACGCTGCGTTTTTGCTGGCCCAGGCCTTTGATCATAGCGTCGGTCACGCCGTCACAGTAGAGCATAGCGGCAAGCAGGGAAAACCATTTTAGATATACGCCGGCCTCCTCGTTATGGTATAAGCTGCTGCACAAATCCTCGCTGTTTAAGAATAGAATCCCGCTGCACATGGTGCCGTACAGCAGTGTCACCCGAAGGCTTTTTTGCACCAGATGGGAGACTCGGCTGTGGCTGCCTGCTGCCCGGCACCGGGCAAGCTCCGGCACCAAAAGCTCAGTCAGTCCAAACAAAATCGCCATGGGAAACATCAAAATGGGGAACACCATGCCGCACACCATGCCAAATGCCCCCAGAGGGGACTGTTCCAGCTTGTAAAGGGCCAAACGCTTTGGTACCATTAAATTCTCAACGGTGGTAATCCCGGTTCTCAGGTCGTCTGCCAGGGCCAGGGGGATAGCGGTGTTTAAGATGCGGCGGCCCATGGGGACGGTGGGGCCCGGGCGCTGCCGTTGCAGGAGTCTTAATACCGTCAGGCACAGCAGGGTCAGACATGCACCCAAAGCGCTGCCCATCACCACAGCCATGCAGCATTTTTCAGGATTGTGTCCTGCCCATAAGGTTAAAAGGGAAATGGTGCAGACCATGGTAAAGCCTTGCTCTGCCACTTCCACAGCGGCCAGAGTGCGGATTTTACCTGCGCCGGTAAAGTAGCCCACCATCACACCGCACAGGCAGTTTACCGGGAGAAACACGGCGTATAGCCGCAAAGAGTCCACCGTGTCGGGGTTTCCAATCCAATTCTCGGCAAGCAGTGGGGCAAAGGCATAAACCAAAGCGCCCACCCCACCGCTGCAAAGGATGCTGTAAAGAGCGCAGCCGGAGAGGACATGGGGTAGGTTTTTCTCTTTTTTTGCGCCCAGTTCCTCTGCTGTGAGGTACATGGTGGAGGTGCGGATGCCTGCCATACCCGCCACCATGGCCATAGAGCCCAGGCTCAGCACCAGCTGCAATAGACCGATGCCTTCAGCGCCGATTCTCGATGACAGATACACCTGAAAGGATGTCCCCACTAATCTTAATAAGAGATTGACCCCGGTCAGAAGAAGGGCGCTGAAAAATATGGGTTTGCCGGTGAACAAATAAATCCCCCCTTGTCCACAGCCTATGCAGACATTGGGGGGAGATATTACGCCTTGTTGATTTCGCTGCACCAAATTGCCAGGGGGCAGCGGCTGCATTGAGGATTACGGGCGGTGCAGATTTCTCTGCCGAAAAGCACGATTCGGTGACAAAAATCCGAGCTTTCCTCCGGCGGGAGGATTTTTCTCAGCTGCATTTCCACCTTTTTCGGATCTTTTCCCTGGGATAATCCCAATCTGCCGCAGATGCGGATGCAGTGGGTGTCGCATACCACGCTGCCGGGAACCTTGTAAAGGTCGCCAAGAAGCAAATTGGCGGTTTTTCTGCCGACGCCGGGGATTTTCAAAAGCTCCTCCATGGTGCCGGGCACTTTTCCGCCGTAGTCTGAGATTAACATCTGGCAGCCAAGAACAATGTCCCTTGCTTTGTGCTTATAAAAGCCGCAGGAGTGGACAAGCTCCTCCACATGGGAAATGTCTGCGTTAGCCATGGCCTCCAGTGTGGGATAAGCGGCAAACAAGCTGGGGGTGACCAAATTCACCCGGGCATCGGTACACTGGGCAGACAGCCGCACAGCGATCATCAGCTCGTAGTCCTTTTGGTAATGGAGGGCGCAGAGGGGGTTGGGATATTCCTGCTTTAATATGTCAATAATGGCATTTACTTTTTCTTTCATGGTATCATCCCTGCTTTCTATGTGACCCCATTATAGCATTTGTGAGGTGAAAAGAGAAGAGGAAAGCTTGCAAAATTTATTCCGTTTCCAGGATTTCTGCAGATAAGGCGGAGATTTCGTAAGCGGTGCGTTCTTGAACGCCGCTTTCCAGTACTTTGGTATAAACACGGCTTTGCAGCCTGCCGTGGATACGGATTTTGTCCCGGATGCCGCACTGGGAAACCTCCTGTGCGGTTTTGCCCCACAGAATGCAGGGTAAATAATCCGCCCGGTGAAATGCCCGGGGAACAGCCAGCATAATGTCGCAGATTTCTCTGCCCAGAGGGGTGCGGCGATAAATGGGGTCTTTGCAAATTGGCCCTTCAATGGTCAATTCGTTCATAGGCGGGCCGTCGTCTGCCAGAATGTCTGTGGCAAAGAGGAAAATCAGAAGCCTGCGTATGCCGTCTTCCCGGTAGTTGTGGGAGCGAACCTGTCCTTGAATCAGCAGCATACCGCCCCCAGAGGGGTCAATGGTATTCAGAAGCGCCTCCGGGGCAATTACCGGCACAATGTCCTCTGCGCCGCTGAGGCGCTGGATAGAAAGATAAAAGCGATAAAACCGCTTTCCATGATTTTCGTGGGAGAATTCCGGAAGCTGCCGCAGCTCTCCCCGTACGGTTATTTGATTGACTGTATGTTCCATAGTACCACCTCGAGTTGGGATGTATGAAACATCTTATGCAACAATCCCACGGTTTTGACCGTGGGATTGTGATTTGGAAGTTATTTCTTTTTTCGCCCCTTGGGCGCTTTCACTGGCGGCTTTTTCACTGTCTTTCCGGATGCAGGCTTTCTGGCGGCCGCAGCGTTTCTGCTAACCTTGGGGGGCGGAGAAGCCTGCCGTTGCAGCCGGGGAGGAACGGCGCGAATCAGGCACTTAGGCCCGGAGCCGATCAAATCCTCCCGATGAGCCTTGATAAGCGCCTCCCGCACCAGATAATAGTTTTTGGGGTTGCGGTACTGGATCAGCGCCCGCTGCATGGCTTTTTCGTGGGGGTCGGTGGGAACATACACCTTTTCCATGGTTCTGGGATCTAAGCCGGTGTAGTACATCACCGTGGACAAGGTAGATGGGGTAGGATAGAAATCCTGCACCTGCTCCGGATTGTAGCCCATTTCCCGGATGTACTCGGCAAGCTCAATGGCTTCTTTTAAGGTAGAGCCGGGGTGGCTGGACATCAAATAGGGCACTAAATACTGATTCATGCCGTACTGCTTATTTAAGGCGAAATATTTGTCCACAAATCGGTTGTAAACCGCGTTTTTCGGTTTGCCCATGCGGCTTAAAACCGCATCGGATACATGCTCCGGCGCGACTTTCAGCTGGCCGGAAATGTGGAACTGCACCAGCTCCTTGAAAAAGGTATCCTTCTTATCCGCCAGAAGATAGTCAAAGCGGATGCCACTGCGGACAAACACCTTTTTCACCCCGGGAATTTTGCGCAGCTTCCGCAGCAAGGAAACATAATCGGAATGGTCAGCGTTCATGTTTTTGCAGGGGGTGGGGTACAGGCATTGTCGGCCGCCGCAAGCGCCCTTGGTGAGTTGCTTCTGGCAGGCGGGGTGACGGAAATTGGCGGTCGGGCCGCCCACATCGTGGATGTAGCCCTTGAAATCCTTATCTTTGACGATTTGTTCGGCTTCAGAAAGGATGGACTCGTGGCTGCGGGTTTGGATAATACGGCCCTGATGGAAAGTAAGGGCGCAGAAAGAGCAGGCGCCGAAACAGCCCCGATTGCTGACAAGACTGAATTTTACTTCCTCAATGGCGGGAACGCCGCCCAGCTTTTCGTAGCTGGGATGCCAGCTGCGGCAGTAGGGCAGGGCGTATACTGCGTCCATTTCCTCGGTGGTCAGGGGCTTCTGCGGAGGATTTTGCACCACCAGGGTCTTGCCGTAGGCTTCCACCAGACGCTTGGCGGTGAAGGGGTCGCAGTTGGCGTACTGCACCTTGAAAGACTCAGCGTATTTCCGCTTATTGGCCTTGATTTCCTCAAAAGAGGGCAATGTGACGGTGGGAAGGCTTTCGTCCAGCTCTTCTGTTTTGAACACAGTGCCGTCAATGTAGGTGATGTCCTTAACATCCATGCCGGAATTTAAGGCGTCCGCAATCTCTACGATGGAGCGCTCGCCCATGCCGTACATCAAAAGGTCTGCCTGGGAGTCCATCAAAATGGAGCGCTTTATGGATTCGGACCAGTAGTCGTAGTGGCCCAATCTGCGTAAAGAAGCCTCAATGCCGCCGATGAGAATGGGAACATCCTTATAAACCTTTCGGATGAGATTGCAGTAGACAGTGGTGGCGTAATCCGGGCGCTTGCCCATGACGCCGCCGGGGGTAAAGGCGTCGGTTTTTCTTCTGTGCTTGGTGACGGAATAGTGGTTGACCATGGAATCCATATTGCCGCCGGAAACCAAGAAGCCCAGGCGGGGTCTGCCGAAAATTTGCACAGAGGCGGGATTTTTCCAATCCGGCTGGGAAATGATGCCCACGCTGTAGCCGTTATGCTCCAAGACCCTACTGATAATGGCGTGGCCAAAGGAGGGGTGATCCACATAAGCGTCGGCGATGACATAGACAAAGTCGCACTGAGTCCAACCCCGGTCCAGCATATCCTGTTTGCATATCGGTAAGAAATCCATGGGAAACCTCCTGCGACATTTTTTATCATTATAGCATTTCGTAGTGAAAAAGGGAAGAGTAAATAATAACCGCCGCTACCCGGCGGTTTAAGTCATAAAAAACAACAGACATCCCAAAGGATGTCTGTTGTTTTTGGTGGGCGAGGCGGGACTTGTTTGCATTCACATTCCCGAGGAATGTGAATTATAGTGTTACCGCCGTCGAGCCGGCGGTAAGCAACAGTCCGCCGGACTGTTGCATTCAGATGGTTCAAGTCCCATCTTCCATACAAAAAAACAACAGCTACCCCAAAGGGTATCTGTTGTTTTTGGTGGGCGAGGCGGGACTTGAACCCGCACGTCCGCAGTGAACACTAGAACCTGAATCTAGCGAGTCTACCAATTCCACCACTCGCCCATATGTTGTTCCGGCTGAACTTCCCTCAGCCGCTTCGCTATAATACCACGCGCAGAAAAATTTGTCAACACTTTTTTGACCCTTTTTTCAAAAGTTTTTTTAATCTTTATAGTAGAGCATGCAGTGGCAGTAGCCTTTGAAATTCGGATCGGCGATTTGCTGGCGGAATTCCTTGCAGATGCATTTGTTATCTTCGGTGCGCTGTACGCGGCAGGGGCAGTAACCGCCAGTGCGCTTTAAGCCCTCTTTAATGGAGGCAACCATTTCCTTGTCGTCGTTTAACCGAACAGCCATAATCTATCGTCCTTTCCGGGTGAAGATGAAAGCCGGGCTGCCCGAAGGCAGCCCGGACATGAACGAAGGGAGATTATCTCTTCTTCCACTCGTCGTACTGCTCCAGGTAAGTCTTCTCCTCAGCGGGGAACTTACGCAGAGTGTTGACAACTTCGCCGTTGTTGTACTTACGGTCACCGATGTCTTCAGCAGTGCCGAACAGAGTCAGGTTGACCTGACGGGGACGGGCGCGGACATGGTCCCAGTCGATGAAGTAGATGTGAGCAAATTCGCCCAGATCCAGCTTGCCGTCCTTGATGGTCAGGGTTTCGCTGCGGCCGAAGAATACGCTGCGCAGGTGGCCGTCGGTATTCATGGAGGTGAAGTTGCCGGGTTCGTCAACATAGCGGCCATACTGTGCGTGAACAGGGCCGGGATGGCGGTAGTCGCCCTCGTTGGCGAAGTCGGGGATCATCTTACGCATGATGTCCAGCAGGTCGTGCTGCAGGAACTCCAGATCGAAGCTGTCGAAGTCGTGGCTGCACTCCTGGATCATAACGGAGCAGGTGGTGTGGTGAGAGACGATGGAAACGGTGCCGTTCTTGATGCCGGACTCTTCCACGATCTTATGTACGTCGATGGTGATGTCGTGGAAGGTGGGGATCCAACCACGGGACTGCAGCTGGATTTCTTTCTGGATCATTTTGAATTCCATAGTGATTTCCTCCGATAATATGTATTTTATTTGTTAACGAAGTGATGACGCTAAAGCGTCATTATGCTCTAATCCATATTATACCAACTTGTTTTCACTTCGTCAATCACATTTTCTGCAAAATATTTATGGAGCTTGGCAAAATTCCCAATGTTTAATTGTTTATTTTGCGAATTGAAAAAGGAGGGGAAAGGGTATATGCTTATCAGTAAAGTAGGGATAGTCTGGAGTGAGTCATTCCCGGCATAAATTCCACTGGAAAACAGATTTGGGAGGAAGAAACATGATTGCGAAAGAAGCCATTTCCGCTGCCAAGGCTGCCTATGATATTGAGGCCCAGTGCATCGTGGAGATGAAAGAATACTTTGACGAGGAAGCGTTTGCCAAGGCCGTGGAGCTTTTGAGCACCGCCACCCGCATCGGCGCAGCCGGCTGCGGACACTCTGGCATTATCTGCCAGCACTTTGCCCACCTGATGTGCTGCATCGAGCGGCCCGCCCGGTTTATCAGCCCTGCTGAAGCAGTTCACGGCGCTACCGGTTTCCTGCAAAATGGAGATGTAATGGTATTTGCCTCCCGGGGCGGCAAGACCAAGGAGCTGCTTCCCATTGTGGATATTTGCAAGGCAAAGGGCGTTAAGATTATCACCGTAACAGAGAACATGGAATCTCCTCTGGCTGCCGCCGCTGATGTGGTCTTAAAGCAGCATGTCAACCGGGAAACCGACAAGTGGAACGCTCAGGGAACCACCAGCACCACCGCGCTTTGCATGATTTTCCATGCTCTGCAGGCGGCTGTTATTGAGCAGACCGGCTATCAGGCAGAGCAGTTTGCTCTGATTCATCCCGGCGGAGCTGTGGGTGAGCGGCTGAATCACAAGAGCCTGTAAAAAATGGGAGGAAGTATTATGGCTATTTTATCCCCCTCCATTTTGTCCTGCGATTATATGAATATGCAGCGGGATTTCGCCCATTGTAAGGAAGTTGGCTGTAAGTGGCTCCATGTGGATATTATGGACGGACATTTTGTTCCCAATCTTTCCTTTGGCTATTCTCTGGTGAAAGCTATGCGCCCGGTGACAGATCTGGTGCTGGATGTGCATCTGATGATTGACACGCCCATTAAATACGCAGAGGAGTTCTGCAAGGCGGGCGCCGATTATCTGACCATTCATGTGGAAGCCGATACGGAAGAGAACATTCACAAGACCCTGGATTTGATTCGCTCTCTTGGGGTTAAGCCCGGTGTGGTGGTCAAGCCCAAGACTCCGGCCGAAGCAGTACTGCCGTTCCTGGATAAGTGCGACCTGGTTCTGGTGATGACCGTTGAACCTGGCTTTGGCGGCCAGAAGTTTATGGCAGACATGATGCCCAAG
The DNA here is from genome assembly GCA_017452605.1 of Oscillospiraceae bacterium. Lineage (GTDB taxonomy): Bacteria > Bacillota > Clostridia > Oscillospirales > Oscillospiraceae > Faecousia. The sequence goes on along the minus strand of JAFTMB010000070.1, from coordinate 20,293 downwards.
CTGAAAAAGCTCAGAGAGTACATCAACGAAAAAAATCCTTCCTGCCACCTGGAAGTGGACGGCGGCGTGGATATGGTCACCGGAGAAATCTGCAAGGAAAACGGCGCAGATGTTTTGGTTGCCGGCTCGGCTTATTTCAAGGCGGAAGACAAAGTTGCTTTCTTAAAGTCCATCGAAAAGTAAAAAATGAAACGCCTCCGGATGTTTCCCGGAGGCGTTTTTTTGTTTGTTACAGCTGATTCATAACCTTTTGGATACGCGCTAAGGAACGCTCCTTGCCCAGAATCTGCATAACGGTGTACAGGTCGGGGGAGTTTACCTTGCCGGTAACTGCCTGACGGATAAAGGTGGATACATCCGCCACAGTGCCGGGGAAAGCATCGGGGTCAGCCTTATAGGCCTTCATGTCGGTGGTAAAGCCGATTTCCTCGGTGATGGCCTTTACCTTGTCAAACCATGCGGCAGAATCGTCGGCATAATCATAAACTGCCAGGAATTTTTCCAGAACGGAGCGGATGACGGCCTTGTCAAACTTCTCGTCGAAGACGGGCGCCTCCAGATAGTCGTCATAGAAGAAGCCCATGTAAGGCTTGGCCTCTTTCCACACAGCCAAATCCTTTCTCGGTTTTTTGCCGCCCCGGCCGATGGCAAGAATCTTGGTGGCGAATTCGGGATCGGCTTTCAGCTTGCCAGCAAAGTCCGGGTCGAATTCCTCCGCCCAGCTGACGAGCAGCTGATAAACGGTTTCGGCATCCATGCGGGAGATGACGTTTTTGGAAACGTCCACCAGCTTGGCGTAGTCAAACAAAGAACCTGCGGGATTCAGCTTTTTGGGGCTGAACTTGAAATCCTCGGCGCTGGCGTCGGGGTTGGCTCTGCGCCAGTCCTCGAAGTTGGAGTTGAGGATGGTCATCAGATACTCATACACAGCCTGAACGGGGAAACCTTCGGATTTGTAATAGGTAAGCGCCAATTCCGGGTCTTTCCGCTTGGAAAGCTTGCGCTTGGAAGTGCCGTCCATTTTCATAAGGGGCCCGATGTGGACGTACTTGGGCAGCTTAAAGCCCAGTGCCTGGAACAGCTGAATGTGGAAAGGCAGGCTGGGCAGCCATTCGTCGCCACGAACCACATGGGTGGTGCGCATGAGATGGTCGTCCACCGCGTGGGCAAAGTGATAGGTGGGAATGCTGTCGGATTTTAACAGCACATTGTCCACATCATTTTCCGTAATGGTCAGCTTGCCTTTTACCAAGTCGTCAAACTTAAACTGGTTTTCGATGCTGCCCTCGCTGCGGAAGCGCAAAACCCAGGGATTGCCAGCTGCCAGCTGAGCCTCGATGTCAGCCAGGGGGCGGTCACGCCAAATGGCGTACTTGCCGTAATAGCCGGTGGTTTCTTTGTTGGCCTCCTGCTTTTCCCGCATGGCGGAAAGCTCCTCTTCCGTGCAGAAGCAGGGGTATGCCTTGCCCTCGGAAACCAGCTTCTTGGCGTATACATGATAAATGGCGGCTCTCTGGCGCTGACGGTAAGGACCGTAATCGCCGCTGTCGCCGTCCACAGTTGCGCCCTCGTCAAAGCAGATGCCGTAATGCTTCAATGTGTCGATGAGAATTTCCACAGCGCCGGGAACTTCCCGCTTTGCATCGGTATCTTCCACCCGCAAAAACAGCACGCCGCCGCTTTGGTGGGCCATGCGTTCAGAGGTAAGACCCTGCACCAAATTGCCCAGATGGACAAAGCCGGTGGGGGAGGGGGCCATTCGGGTAATCACAGCGCCCTCGGGGACATTGCGGTGGGGATATTTTTCTTCCAGCATTTCGGGGGTATCCGTCACCTGGGGATACAGCAGCTGGGCCAATGCCTGATAATCCATTATGAATCACCTCATGGTCTATTTTTTCTTCAATACTATACCATCTTGCCGGGGTAAAGTCAATTTTTGATTGCGTTTTTTTTCATTGTATGGTAGAATACCATAAATCATCTGAAACGAGGCGAAGAACATGGAAGAGGTTTTGGAAAAGAAAAGAATGCTGTCGGGCATCAAGCCTTCCGGCGATATGACTTTGGGCTCTTATTTGGGCGCTGTTAAGAATTGGGCGGAGCGGGCAGACCAGTACGATTGCTTCTACTTTATGGCTGACCTGCATGCCATCACCGTTCGGCAGAACCCTGCGGATCTGCGCAGACGGACATTGGAGCAGCTGGCGCAGTATATTGCCTGCGGCTTGGATCCGGAGAAGAATACGCTGTTTATTCAGAGCCATGTCCACCAACACGCAGAATTGGGTTGGGTTTTGGATTGCTACTCTATGTTTGGCGAGCTCAGCCGCATGACCCAGTTTAAGGATAAGTCTGCAAAGAACGCGGATAACATCAACGCAGGTCTGTTTACTTACCCCAGCCTGATGGCAGGCGATATTTTGCTCTATCAGCCTGACCTTGTCCCCGTTGGCGAAGACCAGAAGCAGCATGTGGAGCTGACTCACGTAATTGCCCGGCGGTTTAACAGCATTTACGGCGATGTATTCAAAATCCCCGAGCCCTTTATTCCCAAGGTGGGCGCCCGGGTCATGAGCCTGACCAATCCCACCGCCAAGATGTCCAAGTCGGAAAGTGAGGACACCGGCCGGGTTCTGCTGATGGATCCTCCGGAAGTGATTATGAAGCAGTTTAAGCGGGCAATCACTGACTCGGATACGGAAAACTGCGTCCGCTACGACAAGGAAAACAAGCCCGGCGTTGCAAACCTGATGACCATTTATTCCGCGGTCACCGGCAAGACCTTTGATGAAATCGAAACAGAGTTCGCCGGCTGTGGCTACGGCAAGTTTAAGCCTGCTGTGGGCGAGGCGGTTGTGGAAACCTTGCGTCCTATCCGGGAGGAAGCTACCCGGCTGATGAAGGATAAGGCGTATCTGGAAGGGGTTTACCGTGACGGCGCGCAAAAAGCAAGCTATGTGGCGGAAAAGACATTGCGTAAGGTTTATAAAAAGGTTGGCTTCGTTGCCAAATAATAAGAAAAGCTGCTCAGTTACTGAGCAGCTTTTTTGCTGTAATCCGGGGTGGCGTAACCGCGAATGGTGGGGTCTAAGGAAATGATCGTCCTGCATCGCACGGCGTTATTGTTATTTCCCTCGATGACCCGGATAAAGGGGCCGAATGTACCCACAACAATGCCCACATGGTCTGACCAGGCATCGTTTTCCAGTAAGTTTACGCCATGTGAACTAAAGTAGATAATATCTCCCGGCAGGGGCAGGTAAGTATCCTCTTCTTCCCACTGCTTAAGCTGCTGAAACAGGGCAATTTGCCGCTGGCAGCCGCATTCGGTGGGGATGATGTCGGTAAGATCTGTGACAATGGCGGCGGCGCTGACAAAAGCGGCGCACCAGTTATCCTCCGGCTTTACCACATAGTTTTGGGCAAGGGGTGTGTGCTGATTGTAAATCTGCAGGATTTCTGCGTGCCCGCTGTCGCCTTCTTTTGCGCCCAGCCAGCTTTGGGCGGTGTGGATGAGGCTTTGGCGAAGAGTCTGTTCTTCCGGCGAGACCTGAACGCGGTAGCCCCAGGGATCGCAGGCGAAAATCGCGGAAAGTGCCGAAACAATTATCAATATAGTCAGTAAAACCGCGGAAGCCGCGATGAGTATCTTTTTCTTCATAAGGAACCTCCAGTCGATGGTTCCATTCTATCAGTATATGCTCTGATTTTCAACCCTAAAGAATCAAATACAGCGCCAAAGTCAGCAGGGCAGAGGCGCTGTTTTCTTTTTTGTCCCCGGCCATTAAAAGAAGAAGTAAAATCACCAGCAAATCACCGGTGTCCAAATTGCTGGGAAGCAGCCGGCGCAGAAAGCTTTCTGCGTTTGCATGGTGGGTTGGCGGCGGGCAGGGAGGCTCGTTGCTTGGAGGAGGACATGGCGGATCTTCCTGAGGCGGCGGGCAAGGCGGCTGGTCATAATCCGACGGTGGCGGAGGCGGTTCCTGCTGAGGTGGGCGTTGTGGATATGGATGGAGGTTGGGTCTTGGCGGCCGGGGTTCGTCTATTCTGTTTTTACGGTAAGAGCCGTCCGGCTGGGGAATATAGCGGTTATACATGAAATCACCTGTTAAAAAGGAATTGCAGCCGTTCACTGCCCAACGCAGAGGCGGCAAGGGTGGAAATTTTGGCTGCGCGCATGGCTTTTTCCAGCTTGGAAATCCGCTCCCGGCTTAAAAAGGGAGCAAGGGCACGCAAAAGGGCCTGCTGGTCTTTGTCGATGCCGGATTGCCGGGTAAACTGCATGATTTTCTCCATGGCGGCAAAATCCAGACCAGGAAATCCTCCGGCCTGGGGCGCGGGCGGTGGGGGCGCAGAGGGTGGAGGGGGTGGTGCGGAGGTTGGTTGACTTTCAAAATGCGGTGGCGGTGGGGATTGCTCCGGTTGCTGCAGCATTTGCGCCATGGACATGATTTGCTGCATCATTTGGGGATTGCCCAAAATGGAGTTAAGCTTATCTTCCATTTCTGCCATGGCGCTTAACCCTGTAAATCCTTTAGAAGCTTTTTGGCTTCCGGGTTTGTCAGCAGCTGCCCCATGGCCTTTTTCACGGCGTCATAATTGCCGGCGGCAGCCTGGTCCATGGCGCTTTGCAGGGCGTCGCCCTGGGTGGCCTGCAGAAGCTGATAAAGCTGCTTTCCGGCTTCGCTGTTTGCCAGTTTCATGGCTTGCTGCATGGAAAAACCGGATATATCGTTACTTTTTTTGTCCATTGGATTGCCTCCCGTCAATTTTTCTGCTATACTATGGATAATATGTTATACTATATGCTCAAGCAGCAAGGAAGGTGAACCATGAAGCTTTTGGTGCTGTCCGATTCTCATTCGTCATTGCGCTTTATGCGCAAGGCAATCGAAAAGCTGAAGCCGGACTGGGTTGCCCATTTGGGAGATTTCTATGAAAACGGCGCGGCTATGGCCGAGGAATTTCCCAACATTCCTTTTTATATCGTGCCGGGAAACTGCGACCAGTACCGCATGAGCGGATTGGAGCCGGAAATCTTATGTCCAACCCTTGCAGGTGTTCGCATTTACATGACCCACGGCCACAATCACCGGGTAAAGCTTACCCTGACGGGCCTTGTGTCCGATGCGAAAAAGGCGGGGGCGCAGGTCTGCTTATACGGTCATACCCATGTTGCGGACTGTCACATAGAAGATGGCATTTGGGTGATTAACCCCGGCAGCTGCGGCCACAGCGGCGGCAGTGTTGCACTTCTTGAACTGAATCAGGGCCAGGTGCTGGGATGCAAAATCCTGACGCAGGCCCAATGGGAGGAAATAGAATGATTTTAACAGTGGATATTGGTAACTCGAACATCGTTTTGGGCGGCGTTCAGGGGGATGACATCACCTTTGAGGCAAGGCTGCGCACCGACGCCACCAAAACGTCCGATGAGTACTGCGTGGATTTGAAAATGATTCTGGATGTGTATAAAGTAGACGCAAAGGATATTGAAGGCGCTATTATCGCATCCGTCGTGCCCCAGGTGCTAAATTCTATGCAGACCGCCATTAAAAAACTTATTGGAAAGCAGGCCCTTGTGGTTGGCCCGGGTCTGAAAACCGGGTTAAACATCCGCATCGAAAATCCCGCCCAGACCGGCGCGGATTTGGTGGTGGGAAGTGTTGCCGCGCTGCGGGAGCATAAGCCGCCGCTGATTGTGGTGGATATGGGAACAGCTACCACCATGATTGTTCTTGATGAAAAGGGCGCGTTGATTGGCGGTTGTATCTGCCCTGGCGTTAAGATTTCTCTGGACGCGCTGACGGAGCGGACAGCACTGCTTCCCGGCCTGCAGCTGGATCAGCCCAAGCGGGCCATCGGCAGAAACACCATTGACTGTATGCGCAGCGGCATCATGATGGGCAACGCCTGCATGATTGACGGCATGGTAGAGCGCATGGAGCAGGAGCTGGGACGCAAGACCACGGTAATTGCCACCGGCGGCATTGCCCGGTTTGTTGTGCCCATGTGCAAAACGCCTATTATTTACGATAAGGATTTGATTGTAAAAGGTCTGGCGGCCTTATATCGGGACAATAAACGGGAAGAATAAAGCCGGGCAGAAAATCTGCCCGACCCGTATCATTACAGCAGCATCAGGTAAATAATTACCGTAAAGCTGCCAAGACAAGTGGCGAAGCTGAGGAAAATATCGGTCAGCTTGTTCATCCTGTCGTTGCGGTCAAACCCATTGGGATAACGCAAGGCCCTGGGGTTATGAAAGGGAATTACCTTTTGGCTGTAATACTTTCTTACGTCTTTTCTCATGATGTTTTCCTCCTTGTTTTATGTTTGTAACATCATGATACTTCTTATTTAGTCCAAAAAACCGGACTAAATAAATAGCTTGCAACTGGCAAGCAGATATGGTATGATACCACTAATGACAGCCGGAGGTGGCTTATGAACTTTATGGATAGTATTGCTGCAAAATGGCAGCAGTTTTGGCTAAAGGCCAAGCCAATTGTGGATAAAGTGAAGTATTTCTTCCAAAAAGTAGGGGAGGGGCTTCGCATTTTCTGGGTGTATGTCGTGAAGCTTCGCAAGGTTTTGCTGGCTTTTCCCGTTGCCTGGGCAACCATGATTCTCGCCATTAAGAATCTGGTGGATCTGCCGGAGCATGTGGGACTGGACTTACAAAGCGACGGCACATTTTCTCTGCTGATTGCCCGGGAGATTGCCGTTCTCGGCCCCATCGCCATCACCGCTTTTTGCCTGCTTTTGATGTTTTTGTCGAAGAAGACACTGACACCCTGGCTGGTGAGTGTCATTTCTCTTTTGCTTCCTCTGGTAATTCTGATTACCAACACCTTTCCTGCATAAAAAAGAGCGTGCTATGCACGCTCTTTTTCCTTTGTTAAGATGTCATATAATTCATCCATAGAGTGGGCGATGGCTTTGGCGCCGGCTTTTTCCATGTCACGTACTTCTCCAAAGCCCCAGCTTACGCCAATGGCGGCCATTTGATGCTCGGCTGCGCCCAATATGTCATAGGCGGTGTCACCTACCATAACGGCATCCTCCGCGTCGGGGTAACGCCTTAAAAGCTCGCCGATGACCTGCGCCTTGGTGTCCACCTTGCCGTCTGCCACCGCGCCGACGATGCCCTCGAAATACTCAGCCATTTCAAATTTATCTAAAATGGCAACCGCCATGGCTTCCGGCTTGGAGGTGGCGACGAACAGCCGATAGCCGTCGGCTTTCAGCTTTTTTAGCAGATTGATGATTCCGTCGTAGGGCCTGTTTTGGAACATTCCCTCGGGGACATAGAAGCCGCGATAGATGCGGATGGCCTCCTCCACCCGCTCTTGAGGGATACCCCACTGGGGAAAGGATTCCCGTAGGGGAGGGCCGACAAAGGCGCGAAGACCGTCGCCCTGGGGTGGCTGGATGCCGTAGTGAAGCAAGGTCTTGGCGGCGCAGTTCATGATGCCTTCGCCGGAGTCTGTTAATGTGCCGTCAAGGTCAAAATAAATACAGGTTGCCATAGGAATAATCCTCTCGTGTTTTGCCTATTTTATCATGGGCAGGTGAGAATGTCAAAACCATTCCTTCCTTGACTTTTGGAAGATGAAATGGTATAGTAGCCTTCACATGGAGGGTTGTCCGAGCGGTTTAAGGAGCTAGTCTTGAAAACTAGTGATACTGAAAAGTACCGTGAGTTCGAATCTCACACCCTCCGCCAAAATGCACCCGTCAGGGTGCATTTTTTATTGCTCACAATCGGGGGAATATCCCTTGACAAATCTTTCCCACTGTGCTAGAATACCTTGGTAATCGAAGATTGACTTTTATTCGGAGTGATACCCAAGAGGCCGAAGGGGCTCCCCTGCTAAGGGAGTAGGCGTCTAAAAAGCGCGCGAGGGTTCAAATCCCTCTCACTCCGCCAAATAGAACACCACCAAAATGGGTGGTGTTCTTTTTGGCATAGGCATTCATGTGAGAGGGATTTGAAAGGCCGTAAAGAAAACATGCCGGGGGCATGTTTTTAGGCCGTGGGAAAATCCCATGGCCTTCGAAACCCAGCCCGGAGGGCAGGGAGCGAAGGGCATAACAGTTAAGCGAACCACCCAGATGGGTGGTGTTCTTTTTGGCATAGGCATTTATGAGATATATAGACGGATAATCATACTGAATTTTGTTGATTTTATTCATAATTACTGCTACAATTAATATAGAACAAAAAAGGGGGAGGACTTACGATGAAAAAGAAGATCATACTTATCGTGGCGGCGCTGCTGCTGATCGAGGCCATTGCGATCTGTTTTGATTTGTTTGCAGCCCCCAAAGCGCTTCCTCCTGAAACAAAGGAAGAGATTCTCCAGGCTTACAGACTGCAGGTTTGTCGTGGCAATCTTGAAAATTCAGAAAAGCATTATCGAACAATGAAAATGGTTTGGTTCGATGAAAACGGCGGTGAGCGGGATGCAGGAGTGTTTCGGTATTTTGGCACCTATGGAGACTGCATCGTGCTGCTGCGCTACGGAGCGGATAAAGGCTGTGTGTATGGCCCTTTCAAGAGATCGTTTCCCATGCGCGGACTTTCGCGGCCTGTCTATTACCCAATGGAATGTGATATTTTCCTTTATAATACAGATCCGAATTATACGAAGTACCGTATCCTCTTTGCGCCGTTGGATTCCTTGGGGACGGTAAATTATTTAAAGCTGGGGTGGCTTACCCAGGCGCAGGTGGAACGGCTGACAGATGATTTAGAGTATTGGATATCAAAAGGTAATTATTAGGGTCGTTTACGGCTTTTGCAGACGGCGCGGCAATCAGGCGAAAAGGGGGAATCTACATGCCGAATAAGAAAATCATACGTATCCTGACGGCGCTGTCGCTGATCTTGGTTACTGTGGTTTGTTTTGCGCTGTTCGGGCAGCCAAAGGTTCTTTCGCCGGAAAGAAAAGCGGAGATTCTGGAAGCCTATAAATTGGAGTGGTGTCTTGGCGATCTTTACATGGATGGATATATGTACCGGGTGAGCCCCCTTGTTTGGTTCGATGAAAACGGGGGCAAGCGGGATCCGTATGTGTTTCGGTATTTTGGCACCTATGGCGACTGCATCGTGCTGCTCCGATATGGGGATAATCAAACCAGCCTTTGGACTCCCGTGGATGTGCCTTATCAGATGCGCGGCCTGACCAGACCGGTCTATTTTCCAATGGAATGTGATGTCTATCTTTATAATACTAATCCGAATTATCCAGTATACAGTCACTGTCTGGCGCCCCTTACTGAGTTATACTATGTGCAAGAAATAATGGGAGTATCGTGGCTTTCGGAAGCGCAATTGAAGCGGCTGACAAATGATTTGGAATTTTGGTTGTGGTTAGGGAATTACTAAGATATGTTTTGCAAAGCCACCGCTGTGCGGTGGCTTTCTTTTGTTTCGGGCATCAAATAATTTCATATAATTCTTGGGAAATAGTGTAGAATTTATTCTCATCGGGTGGTATAATGAAAAAAGAAAGGAACGGTGGGACTATGGACATTAAAAAATGGATCACGCCAGTCAGCCACAAGGGCGACCCGCTCCCTTATGCTGAGGGGGAATATATCTTTTTTAAGGTAGAATACAACGGCTTCCGGGATCTCAGCAACAGCCGCACCACGGAGGTCAGAGATCGGTACGAGCCTGCCGAGTGCGAGGCGGTCTTGCGCCTGCCGGAAAGCTACCGGGAGCAGGGGGAGAAGACCCAGCTGGTGATATTCTGTCACGGCGCTAAGGGCACGGTAAGCGAAAAGGAAAACCATGTAGGAGGCATTCCCGCGTGCGTTGAGCTTCTGAAAAGGGGCTACGCGATTATGGATGTCAACGGCTCTCATCCTGACGGCCTCACCATGGGAAACCCCGAGCATATCCACGCCCTTTACAAGGCATACAAGCACGCAATCCGCCACTACAATCTGACCGAGCGGGTGCTGATCGGCGGCGCGTCCATGGGCGGCTCTACCGCTATGAACTTTGCCAACACTTTCCCGTCATTGGTTATTGCCGCTGGGTTATACTATCCAAGACTCCACATTGACGGCGTATGGGTGGGCGACCATTACTGCATTGGCACATGGGATAAGGTAAATGTGATGCATGAGGGCCTTTCTACTCATGATCGGGTGGCAAGAAACTTCCATTTTCCCGGCGATACATATTGCGCTGAGAACACCGTTGGCTTTAATCCGTATTATTCCCGATCCTTTGTAAATTCCGACGGTCAGCGGGTCATCATTCCGCCTTGCCCCATTAAGATCTGGCAGGGTGATGCCGACACAGCGGTTGACCCGGTGTTTGTGGAGGAATATGTCAATTGCGTTCGCCGGGGCGGCGGATACATTGAGCTGCATATGCTTGAAGGTGTTCCCCATACCACCACGCCTACTGTGCGGGAAGAGCTTGGACTATGGTTTGACAGATTTGTGTAATGTAAAAGGAAAATCCCACCCGGCCGGGTGGGATTATTTTCGCTTTACTGCTTCGGCTTCAGCTTTTCCTTGGAGCCGTCGGGGCGGAGAAGATAGGTGTTATCCAGCTGACCGATCAAATTGGCTTTTACATTGTCAATGTAAATCCGGCGGAGCTTATCCCGCTCAGCTGTTTCCTCGGGGGTCAGACCCTCTGTTTTTGCTTTTTTCGCAAGAACATTGATCCGGGCAATTACTTCGTTAATATCCATTTTCTTACCTCAAATATATCGGTGAATGGTCACCAAAATTCTTCCTTTTTTCGTAAGCTCTCCAACCCGGAAGAGCAGGATTTTTCCGCTGCCTCTTAAGGAGATTTTGCTTCCTTCACGAATTAGCTTGTCCGGCTTTTCGGCAGGCAAACCGTCAACGGCTGCTTTTCCGGCGGAAATAGCCTCTGCCGCCAGACTCCTACTGATGCGAAAGCCGGCGCTGACCACGCTGTCTAAGCGCAGCGAGGAAAGGGTATCCCGGATTTCCTTGACTTCCGGGGCGGTGATTTGCGCCTGAGATATATCAATTAGGGTGAGGGTGATTTTTGTTCGTCCTGCGCTTGTAAGAGCCTGCAGAATGTAGGGAGCGATTTCCCGGGTGACGAAAAAGTCGCACATTCCGTTTCCCACGCAAATATCGCCAACGGTTTCCCGCTGGATTCCGATTCCCATCAGTGCGCCGAGAAAATCCCGGTGGGTCAGCGAATCGCCGGAATAGAAGCTAGCGTGAAGGCAGACGATGGGGCTGTCACTTCCCAAGAGGAAATCTTCGCATAAATACTCCGGCAGGTAGCAAAGCATTTTCCGCTCGGCGTCGTCATAGCCGCCAAAAAACTGGAGTCCCGGGGCGTTGCCGAACAAATACCGGGCCATTTTCTGCTCCTGAGGGGAAAGAAAGCCGGTGCTTTCAAAAATCTCCCGGCGCATACCTGCATTCATTTTATCCCATAGCTTGGCCAAAAGCATGCGTTCTTCGCTGGTGTGGGCGATTTTTTCAATGTTTTTCCGATCCATTTTATCACCTTAACCCATTATACCATAGCAAAAAGGAATTGCAAGGGAAGTTTTTGCTTGTATGTGGAGGGAAGTTATCGTATAATGGGGGAAAGAAAGCAGGTGAAATATCATGGTAATCGGCATTATCGGCGGCGGCGCTTCGGGCATGGCAGCGGCAATTGCGGCATCTGAAAATACGGAGAATCAAATTGTTCTTTTAGAGCGGCAGGCCCGGGTGGGCAGAAAGCTCCAGGCAACGGGCAACGGAAGATGCAATCTGAGCAATCTTTATGCCCTTGAGGGAAGATACCATGGCGATGACCCCTCCTTTGCATCCTGCGCCCTGAAAACCTTTCCCCCGGAAGAGACTTTGCAGTGGTTTCGCAATCTGGGCCTTTTTACTGTGACAGAACCCAGCGGTAAGGTGTATCCTTATTCAGACCACGCCAATTCTGTGGTGGATGTGCTGCGATTGCAGTTAAATAAGGATAATATCCAGCTGCGCTGCGGCTGCGAGGTGCAGAAAATCAAGAAGCAGGAGCAGGGTTTTTGCGTCCAGTGTGGCGATGAAAGCTTCATGTTTGATAAGGTAATCATCGCCTGCGGCGGCCTTGCAGGCACAAAACTGGGAGGCAGTATGTCCGGCTATCAGCTGCTTAGAAGTTTGGGACATCACTGCACCCGTCTGCGCCCTGCTTTGGTGCAGATAAAATCCGATTGGAGCGGCTGCGTCTCCTTAAAAGGCGTGCGGACAAACTGTAAGGCAGAAATTCTCCACAATGGGAAAATCTATGCTCAAAGCGCCGGAGAGCTTCAGTTTACCGATTACGGCCTTTCCGGCCCGGTGATTTTTGAAATATCCCGGGATGTTTGCCAACAGCCCGGCGTTTGGTGCTGCAAGCTGGATTTTTTGCCGGATGTCAAGGAAGAGGAATTGCATAAAGAATTGCAGCGCAGGGGAGATGCAGGTATAAGCGCAGAGGATTTGCTCACGGGAATCCTCCACAACCGGCTGGGAAGAGTACTTTGCGGCGCGGTGGGGATTCGGGGTAACCAAAGCGACCTTTCCGATTATGATCTGAGAAATGTATGCCGGGCGGTGAAAGGCTTTGAGGTGACCTTAACGGAAACCATGGGCATGGACAGCGCCCAGGTCACCGCCGGCGGCATTGTAACCAGGGAATTTGAGGAAAAAACCATGGAAAGCAAGCTGGTTCCCGGTCTTTACGCCTGCGGTGAGGTGCTGGATATTGACGGCGATTGCGGCGGCTATAATCTTCAGTGGGCGTGGAGCAGCGGCCTGCTGGCAGGCAAGAGCGCAGGAGGAATCCCATGATTCGGATTCGTGAAATTGCGCTTGCGCCGGAGCATAACCCCAATCAGCTCATTGTGGAGGCGGCAAGGGCGCTGAAACTGTCCCCTGCAAGAATTCGCAGGCTTACCATCAGCCGCCGTTCCATTGATGCCCGGAAAAAGCCGGATGTGAAGATCGTCTATACCGTAGATGTGGAAATTGATGGCAGCGAAAGCAAGACGCTTCGCGCCTCGGGCTGCAAACGGGCGGCTATCGTGACGGAAAAGCGATACCGGGTGCCCAGGTGTGAATCAAATTGCCGCCCGGTGGTGGTTGGGTTCGGGCCTGCAGGTATGTTTGCCGCTTTGGTGCTTGCTATGGCGGGGCTGAAGCCTTTGGTTCTGGAACGGGGCGTGGATGCTAAAACCCGTAAGGAGCAGGTAGAGCGGTATTTTGAAACCGGTAATCTGGATTGCCGCAGCAATGTTCAGTTTGGCGAAGGCGGCGCCGGGACATTTTCTGATGGAAAACTTAATACCGGCGTGAATAACCCCAGAATCGGATGGATTTTGGAGCAGTTTGTCAAAGCAGGCGCTAGAGAAAATATTCTTTACGATGCCAAGCCTCATATCGGCACTGATGTTCTGGTGGAAGTTGTGCAGAATATCCGCAAGCGGATTATTTCCCTTGGGGGCGAGGTGCGGTTTTGCACCCAGGTTACGGAGCTTGTGACGGAAGATGACCGGCTGATTGGCCTTAAGACGGAGCATGGGGAATTCGTTTCCTGCAACCACGCGGTGTTTGCCATCGGTCACAGCGCCCGGGATACCTTTGCGATGCTCCATGAAATGGGCGTACCTATGGAGCCGAAGCCCTTTGCTATGGGTGTGCGGATTGAGCATAAGCAAAGTATGGTTAACAAGGCCCAGTATGGGGCAGAGGATTTACCCCTTCCTCCAGCGGACTATAAGCTGGTGGAGCATCTGGAAAACGGTACGGTTTACACCTTTTGCATGTGCCCCGGCGGCTATGTGGTGGCGGCTGCCTCGGAAGATGACGGCGTGGTAACCAATGGTATGAGCAATGCCGACCGGGACGGAGAAAATGCAAATTCTGCGCTGCTGGTTACCGTCAGCCCGGAGGACTTCCCGTATTCCGGGGCATTGGGCGGTATGCAGTGGCAAAGGGAGATTGAGCAAAGAGCCTATGCCCTTTCCAAGAGCGCCTGGGCGCCTGCCCAGCTGGTGGGGGATTTTCTTTCGGGAAAAATAAGCGCCGGCCCTATGGATGTGATTCCAAGCTATCGACCGGGTGTTGTCTGGTGTGACCTCCATGATGTCCTGCCGGAAAAAATCACCGCGGCGCTTGCCAAGGCGCTTCCTGCCCTGGATGGGCGGCTGAAGGGATTTGCAAGCCCCAGCGCGGTTATGACCGGGCCGGAAACCCGGAGTTCATCTCCTGTGCGGATTCTTCGAAATGAGAGCCGCCAATCCTCCGTGAAGGGATTTTATCCCACCGGGGAGGGAGCAGGCTATGCCGGTGGCATTATGTCTGCTGCCATTGACGGCATGATGACCGCCGAAAAGATTATAGAAGAAATGACCGGGTAAATCCCGGTCATTTTTATATAGAAATCAGAATTACACAAGCAACAAGTTGAAGAGCTAAAATCGCCGGGATTCCCAGGGTGAATTTTAGATGCCTGGTTTTGTGGCGGAATAAGTACATTCCCCAAAGGCTTCCCACGCTGCCGCCCAACGCGGCTATGGTAAGGAGGGTGTTTTCCGAAATCCGCCACTTATTTTTCCTGGCTTTTTCCTTGTCCATGTGCATAAACAGCAAACCCATTGCATTGATTATCAATAGATACGCTATCAAATATGGCATAAAAACATCCTTTCTGGAGGGGTAATGTATGAAAAAGCTTTGGGTGATTTTGGTGTTTTCCCTGCTTCTTTGCGGCTGCAGCGCAGAGGAAACCTTTGAAACAGTAGAAGATGTCTACATGGAGGAGCAGTGGGGGCCGAAAAGCATTGAAGTTGCCATTCCGCTAAACGCCAAGAAGACGCAGCTGACTTCCGGGGAGGGAAGCCTCTATTTTTGCGATGGGTACGAGCTGACCACGGAAATCATGGCGGCGGGAAATCTAAGCGAAACTTTTGGCGAACTTACCGGGTTTCCCTTAGACAGCCTGACCATGGTGGAAACCATGCAAACAGACATGGCCCGGTATGAATGTGTGTGGACAGCTGCCGGCGAGGGCGGCGACACCGTGGGCAGGGCAGTGGTGTTAGACGACGGAAACTACCACTACTGCGTTACAGTTATGGCTCAGTCAAGCAAGGCCTACGACCTGCAGCAGACATGGAAGGACTTACTTGGCAGCATTCAGCTTGTTTAATACTGGGAAAGGGTCTGACTGCAAAGGTCTTTGCACCGGTCAATCACGCTTTGGGGGTAGAGGATTTTTGCCTTATCGCCAAAGCCAATGACCCAGCTTAAAAACATGGGAGATACCGCGATCTTAACAGTGAAAACAAAATGGTCAGGCCCGTCGGGAATGAGCATGGTGTCCCTGCCAAAGCGGTCGATGACTACGTTGCACAGCTCCTTGTGGAACCGCATTTTTACCGAGATGGCATCGCCTGCAAACATCTGGAACAGCTGGTTTGCGTGATCCATGAGGGCCTTGCCGGTCAGCTCCGGGCAGGGGGTGCGGTTTTCAGACAAAATCTGAATGTCGGTCATTCTGTCCACCCGGTAGGAGGTAATGCCGTGGCGGGGGGAGAGGGCGAGCAGATAGCAGTTTTCGTTATCCTGACACAGACTGTAAGGACTGGCTTCATAATCCCGGCTGCGGTACACCCGCTTGCCATCCATGCCCCAGTCAAAGTACTTGAAGGAGATTTGCTTATTGTCGGCGATGGCGTCCTGAATGGCATCTACATTGTAGTAAATGGTTTCGTTCATGCTCTTAACCCGGCCGGAAACCATAACATTTCGCTTCATAAGCCGGGCATCGTACTCATTGCACTGGTTGCACAGCTTTTCGATCAGCTCCCGGGATTTTTTCTCCGTCAGGTATCGGCTGGACTGCACGGCGTCAATCAGCAGCTTCAGTTCAGACCGCTCAAAATTGCGGGAGGCGATGAAATATCCGCCGTTTTTGCCCGGCAGGGAAACAATATCCACGCCGTATTCCTGCAAGGCGGCGATGTCAGAATACACGGTTTTCCGCTCGCACAAAATATTGTGCTGATGCTCCAGCATTTCAATCAGCTCAGAAGCTCTCACGGGGTGATCCTCGTGGGAGTTTTTTTGCAGATAATCCAGTATGTAAAAAATCTTCAGCTTTTGATTGTCGGATTTTGGCATTTGATACAGCCTCCCTTAATCAGGATAAGAGCATTATATCACATTCTTTCCCTAAGGGAAAGATGATTTGCTTTTTTTTAGGAAATATGGTATGGTACTTACAACGAAAGGGGGCGTTAACATGCTGACGGTAGGTTGCCATTTGTCAGCCTCGGCAGGCAATATGGCTATGGTGGAAACAGCCCGTAAAATCGGGGCAAATACCTTTGCCTTTTTTACCCGCAATCCCCGGGGAGCAAAAGCCCGGGCAGAGGATGCCGCAGACAGCGCCCTGGCGGTGGCGGCGCTGAAAGAGCATGGCTTCGGAAAACTGGTTGCCCACGGCTCGTACACCATGAATTTGTGCACTGCCGAAAAAGAGGCGAGAGATTTTGCCTGCTCGCTGCTGTGCGATGATTTGCGCAGAATGGCAGCGCTTCCAGATAATTACTACAACTTTCATCCCGGTTCCCATGTGGGTCAGGGCGTGGATGTGGGCATCAGCCAGATTGTGGATGCTCTGAAAACTGCCCTTAAACCCGGGTATCCCGTAACGGTTTTGCTGGAAACCATGGCAGGCAAGGGCAGTGAAATCGGCGGCAGTTTTCACCAGCTGAAGCAAATCATTGACGGCGTGGGCAGCGACGCGGTAGGCGTGTGTCTGGATACCTGCCATGTGTATGACGGCGGTTATGATATCGTAAACGACTTAGACGGTGTGCTGGCTGAGTTTGATAATATCGTAGGCCTGGACAGACTTAAGGCTTTGCACCTGAACGATTCGAAAAATCCCTTTGCCAGCCATAAAGACCGGCACGAATGTATCGGGCAGGGAAGTTTGGGGTTGGATACATTTCGTAATATCGTCAATCATCCCGTTCTTTCCAGGCTGCCGCTCATATTGGAAACTCCCAATGAGCTTCCCGGCTATCAAAAAGAAATTGCTATGCTTCGGGAAATGAACACAAAATAACAAGTGAGGAGGTGACAGTGTGGACCAGTTTTTCGGTATGTTTTCTCAGGCGGAC
The DNA here is from genome assembly GCA_017452605.1 of Oscillospiraceae bacterium. Lineage (GTDB taxonomy): Bacteria > Bacillota > Clostridia > Oscillospirales > Oscillospiraceae > Faecousia. The sequence goes on along the minus strand of JAFTMB010000070.1, from coordinate 3,116 downwards.
AGCGCCACGATTCATGTATATCAGCAGACCATGCGGTATTTGATTCCCGTGCTGGTGACACTGTTGCTGATTCGCTGCATCCGGCCGCTGCTGACCTTTCGCAGAGAGCCGGAAATCTGGGCTTGGCTGAAGCTGGAGGATGACAGGCTTCTTCCCATCACCCATTGGGAAAGCATCATCGGAAGCAGCAAGCGCAGCGATGTGGTAATCAGCCTGCCAGGCGTTTCCAAGACCCACGCGGTTTTGACCCGTTACGATGACGGCAGCTGGACTATTTCCGACAGAGGTACGAAATCCGGAATCCGTGTCAACGGAGAGCGAATCGACATCTGCGCCCTTGAGCCGGAGGATGAAATCAACATCGGCGGTGTAAATATGCATCTTGTGCCTATTTCCCGGCGGCAGGAGCTGAAGTTGGCGGAGCTTCGCACCAAAGCCACCCATCCCATTCACAGCATTGCCAATGTGCTGCTGCTGACGGTGATCCAGTGTCTGATTGGTATTTCTTATCTGTTTGCGCTGGATATTCAGTACGCCCAGCCGGTGTTTACCGGATTTTTGGGAATGATGATTTGCCAGTGGGCACTGCTGATTTTCTATATCTGCATCAAAAAACCGTCTTTTGAAATTGAGGCCATCGCCTTTTTCCTCTGTACCATGGGTATGGCTGCCATTGCAGCGGTAAAGCCCGGGGAATCCGTCAAGCAGCTGTTGGCTCTTGTGATGGGACTTTCTCTGTTTTTGTTCCTTGGCTGGGCCATGCGGGATTTGGAGCGGGCGAAAAAGCTTCGGTATTACGCGGCGGTAGCCGGCGTTGGCTTTTTGCTTATTACCATGCTGTTCGGCCAGGAGTATCACGGCGCGAAAAACTGGATTGTCATTGGCGGTATGTCCTTTCAGCTTTCGGAGCTGAGCAAGGTGTGCTTTGTGTTTGTTGGCGCATCCACTATGGATAGAATCGTAAACAAGCGGAACTTGATTTTGTTTATCGGCTATACCCTGGCGGTGTGCGGATGCCTTGCGGTGATGAACGATTTTGGTACGGCACTGATTTTCTTCACCGCTTTCCTGCTGATTGCCTATATCCGTTCCGGCAGTGTCGGTACGGTGGCTTTGGCCTGCACCTCTTTGGGCTTTGCAGGCGTGATTGCCCTAAAAATTGCGCCCCATGCCCTCCGGCGGTTTTCTTCCTGGCGGCACATTTGGGAAGACCCCCTGAACAAGGGCTATCAGCAGACCCGGGCCATTATGTGCCTGGCTTCCGGCGGCTTGTTTGGCTTGGGAGCGGGAAAGGGTTGGATGGAAAATGTGTTTGCCGCTGACTCCGATGTGGTGATTGCCACCGTGGCGGAGGAATGGGGCCTTCTGATTGTGCTGATGATGATTTGCTGCGTTTTGGCCTTCGGTATGTTTGCCATTCGCTCCGCAGCGGTGGAAAGAAGCACCTTCTTTACCATCGGCAGCTGTGCCGCGGCGGGAATTTTACTGGTGCAGGCGATTTTGAACGCCCTGGGCACTGTGGACATCCTGCCCTTGACCGGCGTAACATTTCCCTTTGTTTCCAACGGCGGCTCCAGCATGATTGGCACATGGGGCCTGCTGGCCTTTGTCAAGGCGGCAGATACCCGGCAGAATGCCAGCTTTGCTGTGCGCCAATCCAAGGAGGGGAGGCCGGACGATGAATAGAGTGATTAACCGGGCGAAGGCGCTGTTTGCCCTTGTAATTCTATTGACAGCGGGCATTGCTGTCTTTGTTGTGGAGTATCTCATCTACTCGGAAAGCTGGGTGATGTTTCCCGGTTCTCCCCATGTTTACGGCCACTCCAACACCGGCGACGGAATTGTCACTGACCGGGACGGCGTTTTGCTCATGGACACGGTTTCCGGCAAAACCTACGCCCAGGACGAAGCCGTAAGAAAAGCCATGATTCACTGGCTGGGTGACCGGCAGGGCAATATCAGCACCCCGGTGCTATCCCATTATGCCAGGGAAATGGTGGGCTACAATATTTTTTCCGGCGTTTACGATTACGGCGATGCTACCGGCCAGGTGACCCTGACGCTTTCTTCTCAGGTACAAAAGGCGGCTCTGGAAGCCATGGGCGATTACAAGGGTACGGTTGCAGTATACAACTACAAGACCGGAGAAATCATCTGCGCAGTTTCTACGCCTGCCTATGACCCGGACAATGTTCCCGATATTGCCGGGGATACAACCGGCGTGTGGGATGGCGCGTATATGAACCGCTTCTTAAAATCCACCTACACTCCCGGCTCGATTTTCAAAATCGTAACGGCGGTGGCGGCGCTGGAAACCATTCCTGACATTCAGGAGCAGACCTTTACCTGCGCCGGAACCGTAGAATACGGAATCGACAAGGTTACCTGCATGGCAGAGCATGGAACTCTTACCTTTAAGGACGCTTTCCTGCGCTCGTGTAACTGCTCCTTTGCCCACATTGCAGGACAATTGGGGGGCGAAACCCTGCAGCGCTACGCAAAGCTTCTCGGGGTGACGGAAAGTATGTCTTTTGACGGCGTTTCCACCAATGCTGGCAATTTGCAGGCCCAGGGGCAGGCGGATGTGCTGGTTGCCTGGAGCGCCATCGGTCAGCACAAGGATCTTATAAATCCCTGCCAGTTTATGACATTGGTGGGTGCTATCGCCAACGGCGGCAGCGGCGTTAAGCCTTATGTGGTTTCCCAGGTGTCCGGCGGAAGCTATACAACCCATGAAGCATCTGCTGAAAGCATGGGCCGGGTGATGTCCCGTCAGACAGCCCAGACCCTGCAGGCTATGATGCGAAACAATGTGGAAAACTCCTACGGCGACGAGAATTTTGCGGGCTTCACGGTTTGCGCAAAATCCGGCACGGCGGAGGTGGGTGGCGATAAAAAGCCTAACGCCATGTTTGCAGGCTTTGTGACGGATGAGGAGTACCCGCTGGCCTTTATCGTGGCGGTGGAGGAGGGCGGTTTCGGCAAGACGGTTTGTGTGCCGATTCTTGAAAAAGTGCTGTCTGCCTGTAAGACTGAACTGGCCCCCTAAATGCGCTTTGTGCGTTATGCACAAAATTTTATACCCCTGGATTGGAATAATTGTGCCTGCAAGCGGT
>JAFTMB010000069.1 GCA_017452605.1 Oscillospiraceae bacterium | reverse complement strand
GCGTTGTTGGAGCAGATTTTGCCCACAGTGCCAATCACATCGTCGGCTTCCCAGCCCTGACATTCGTAAATGGGAATGTTCATAGCCTTAAGGACATCCTTTATGACCGGCATCTGCATGGCCAGTTCCTCGGGCATACCGTGACGGGTGGCCTTGTAGCCATCGTAGCGCAGATGGCGGAAGGTGGGACCATGGAGGTCAAAGGCAACGCAAACCGCCTCCGGCTGCTCTTCCCGCTCCATCCGCTCCAGAATGTTCAGAAATCCAAAAATGGCATTGGTATAAAGCCCCTCCCGGTTGGTAAGGGGCTTAATGCCGTAAAATGCCCGATTGATGACGGAATTGCCATCTAAAATCATCAATTTCATGCTTTTCTCCACTTGGTGCCCTGGGGGGTATCAATAATTTCAATGCCCCGGGCCTTCAGTTCATCACGAATCCGGTCAGCTTCCTGGAAGTTCTTGGCTTTCTTTGCCTCTGTTCTCTGCATAACCAGGGCGTCAATTTCCGGGTCTGCAGATGCTGCGGCCTCTGCCGCTTCTTTTTCCTTAAGCTTTTGGGCAGCAGGGAGCAAATTCAGGGAAAGCACCCGGTCAAAATCTGCAAGGGCGGCCAGCTTGGTGGCATCGGAGCACTTGGCTTTTAAGACATCATACACAGCCGTCACTGCAAGCGAAGTATTCAGGTCGCCGTTCAGGGCGGTTAAGAACCGTTCCTTCAGAGCATCCAGAGCGGCGGCGTCCACCTCTCCCTCGTCCTTCAATGCGGCGATTTTGGCAATCAGCTTGTCATAGGCAACCACTGCGTTGTCTAAGTTTTCCCAGCTGAACACCAGATTCCGGCGGTAGTGGCTTTGCAGGCAGAACAGCCGGTAAGCCATGGGGTCATAGCCCTTGTTCTCCAGAAGAGAAACGGTTAAGAATTCTCCCTTGGATTTGCTCATCTTGCCGGTGTCCGTATTTAAATGGTGTACATGGAACCAGTAATTGCACCATTTATGGCCCAAAAAGCTTTCCGACTGGGCAATCTCATTGGTGTGGTGGGGGAAGGCATTGTCGATGCCGCCGGCGTGAATGTCCAAATTCTCGCCCAGATGCTTCATGGAAATGCAGGAGCATTCAATGTGCCAGCCGGGATAACCCACACCCCAGGGAGAATCCCATTTCAAGGCCTGGTCTTCAAATTTACTCTTGGTAAACCACAGAACGAAGTCGTTCTTGTTTTTCTTGTTGGTATCCTCTTCCACGCCCTCCCGGACGCCGATAGCTAAATCCTCTTCATCGTGGTCATTAAAGACATAGTACTGATTCAGCGTGGAGGTGTCAAAATACACATTGCCGCCGGCAACATAGGCGCTGCCCTTTGCAATCAAAGTCTGCACCATGTGAATATATTCGTCAATGCAGCCGGTGGCAGGCTCCACCACATCCGGCTTTTTGATGTTCAGCTTTTCGCAGTCGGCAAAAAATGCGTCGGTGTAGTACTTGGCAATCTCCATGACCGACTTATTCTCCCGCTTTGCGCCCTTGAGCATTTTATCTTCGCCGGAGTCGGCGTCGGATGCCAAATGGCCCACATCGGTGATATTCATAACCCGCTTGACATTGTAGCCGGCATAGCGCAGGGCTTTTTCCAGCACATCCTCCATAATATAGGTGCGCAGGTTGCCGATATGGGCGTAGTGATACACCGTAGGGCCGCAGGTGTACATTTTCACCATATCCGGATTGTTGGGAACAAACAGTTCCTTTTTATGGGTTAAAGAGTTGTATAAATACATATTGCATTCCTCCATTATTTATCAAACAAAAAACGCCTCTTGCACAGTTTGTACAAGAGGCGGGTAAATACTACTCGCGGTTCCACTCTCATTTATCCCCCAATGATACGCTTCGCTCCCGGACGCACTTTCCCAACAAAATCCTGCAGCGCTTTCAGCTTACAACGCCGCTCTCTGGAAGGATTTTTCCGCAGGTACTCTTTCCGTTCAACGCGATATGAACTTTTGATTATTTTACCATTATACTGCCTGCCTTGTCAAGCAAAAAAGGCGGAAGCCAAGCTTTCCGGTTGCATTCTACCCAAGAAAATGCTATGATGAGAAAAACGCCAGGAGGTATGGCTATGATTTCCGGACTTCAAAAAATGACTTTGCTGGACTTTCCCGGCAAGGTTGCCTGCACTGTATTTTTGCAGGGCTGCAATTTCCGCTGCCCATTTTGCCATAACTCAGACCTTTTGGGAAAAGGAAATGAGCCCTTTATGACGCCTGATGATCTTTTGGCTTTTTTAAGCAAGCGCGTCGGCCTTCTGGACGGCGTGTGCGTCAGTGGCGGCGAGCCTACCCTTTCTCCTGAATTGGAGAATTTACTTAGAAGCATCAAAGTCCTTGGCTTTGCCGTCAAGCTGGATACCAATGGCTCAAACCCTGCCTTACTGAAAAAGCTGGTTGGTGACGGTCTTGTGGATTATGTGGCCATGGATGTAAAAAACAGTCCCGCCGCTTACCCGGAAACCGTTGGTCTTTCCCGGGTGAACATGGAGGCATTGGAAGAAAGCCTGGGGTTTTTGATGGAAGAAACCGTCCCTTACGAATTTCGCACCACCGTGGTAGCTGAGCTTCACAGCGAAGCCACCATACAAGATATGGGGCAGTGGCTGTTTTCCCTTTCCGGCGGAAAGAAACTGAAGCAGATTTACCTGCAAAAGTTTGAAAACCGGGAAAGTGTGCTGCTTGACGGCCTCCACAGCCCGGAATTTAGCCAATTACAGCGGTATCAGGAACTTTTGCGTCCCTATTTTGATACGGTTGCCATCCGGGGAGAATAAACAAAATATAGTGGTTCAAAAAAATTTTTACCACAATATGTTGTTTTTTGTATTGACAATCCTTTTTTCGTCTTATATAATACAGGCACTGCGATTTTTCAGGCAAATCCAGTTGCCTGTATTTTCTTTACTATTTAAGGAGGTAGAATCATGTATCAGGTACTAAAACGCGACGGCAGCGTTGCCGGTTTTGAAATCAGCAAAATCAGCGAAGCCATGATCAAGGCTTTTGATGCTCAGGGCAGAAACTATCATCCCAGCGTCATCAATATGCTGGCTCTCCAGGTCAGCGCCGACTTTGAAAAGAAGATCAAGGACAATCTCATTTCCGTGGAAGACATTCAGGACAGTGTGGAGCAGGTCCTGTCCGACGCCGGCTACGCCGACGTTGCCAAGGCATACATCCTTTACCGTAAGCAGCGCGAGAAGGTGCGTAACATCAACTCCGCCCTGCTCAACTACAAGGATCTGGTTGACAACTATCTGAAGATCAACGACTGGCGTGTTAAGGAAAACTCCACCGTTACCTATTCCGTAGGCGGTCTGATCCTCAGTAACTCCGGCGCCATCACCGCCAACTACTGGCTCAGCGAAATCTATGACAACGAGATCGCCGAGGCGCACCGCAGCGCTGCGATGCACATCCACGACCTTTCCATGCTCACCGGCTACTGCGCAGGCTGGAGCTTAAAGCAGCTGATTCAGGAAGGTCTTGGCGGCGTTCCCGGCAAGATCACCTCCTCCCCCGCCAGCCACCTTTCCACCCTTTGCAACCAGATGGTCAACTTCCTGGGCATCATGCAAAACGAGTGGGCAGGCGCCCAGGCCTTCTCGTCCTTTGATACATATCTGGCTCCCTTCGTAAAGGTGGATAACCTTTCCCAGAAGGAAGTTAAGCAGTGCGTACAGTCCTTCATCTACGGCTTGAACACTCCCTCCCGTTGGGGCACTCAGGCTCCCT
>JAFTMB010000068.1 GCA_017452605.1 Oscillospiraceae bacterium | reverse complement strand
CTTTACTGTAAGCAATGAGTATTATTGCTATAGCAATGTGGGTTATGGCGCTGCCCTTTCCCTGCCGGTTACAGACTTGACTATTGCGCATTCTGGTGCTATTTTGGCGTGTGCTCTTATGCTAGCTATCGTCTTTCAGGGGGTGCTGTTTCCATGCTTAAAAAGACGGTGAACGCAAGAAAAAAATATATTTTGTTGCGTTCGTTTTTTGCAACGGTTCTTTGTCTGGTTCTGGTCTGCCCTGCTGTTTTTACTGTCAGCGCTGCCGGGGTTGATTATAAGGACTATATCTCGAACATTGAGGTTGACGGTCACAATGACCTCGTGACTATTACAATTCCTGCTAGTGAGCAGTATTGGGTCTGGCAAGATCTTACTGCCGGCTATCCTGCACAGACTTTTCCTAACGGTTGGTTGGATTTCCAGGGTGAATTGGTAGAAGGTTCTGATGTCGATTATCATAAGTATAGAATTCAGTTGCACCCTTTTACCGGGCGTTTGAATCTTGATGATATTCCTAATAATGCTCAATATACTGCCGGTTTTCGATTCCATTATACTTGGAATACCGGATATGAAACTCCTTACGTTTCCTGCAACGAGCAGTATTATTCTGCTTCTGGCTCGTGGCTTGGTCAGATTCAAAATGGTGTTGGTTGGGAGCCTTTCGATGCCAATGCGATTTATGAGGTTTCCGGCAAGCTTGACAAAGACGGTCCATATTCCAATGGTGTTACTGAACTTGCTGGTTCTGTTGATTTGTTTTTGCAATTGAACGAATTTTCTCCTTTGTCTGGCGCTTGGATTGCTTTTGAAGCGCAGGACTTCACCATGACTTTTGCTATTTCTTCTCTTTATGAGCTTCAGCAGACCCAGGAAAAAACGAACCAGATTCTTGAGGCTGTAGAAGATAAGCTTGAGGCCAACGGTGAAAAGTTGGAAGATATTCTGGAACAGCAACAGCAGACGAATGACAAGCTTGATAAATTGCCGGGTGAAATTGGCGATGAAGTGCAGAATGTCATTGAGAATGAAAAAGCTGAGGCAGAAAGTTCTGGCAACGATTTCGTTGACCAAATTCTTGGCGCCTTGCCAGATCCTTCCACGGTGGTTTTGTCCGCTCTGAAGTCACTGACGGACGCTACGTCTTATTATGGAACGGAAGCAGTCCTTCCTATCCCTGCTATTGTTCTGCCTGGTATAGACGGCCTATTCCCTGAAACAGTGGTCTGGGGTGGTGGGGAGCTTGATTTCGAAGAGTATTTGTCTTTCCTCCCTCCTGCCCTGCTGACTCTTGTCCAAAGCCTTTTTACAATTTCGATAGTAATTTTTTGTGTGTATGAACTTAAGGGTATTATAAGCTATTGCTTGACCCTTAGAGAAAGTAAAGGAGGATAATTTGTGGGTGATGTTGTCAAATGGGGATTGCTGGTCGCTGGCATTGTTCTATTAATTGCTCTGGTGGCAGAGCTTCCCTTCTTGGAGTTTATGAACCTTGATGAGCTCACCGGTGCTATTGCCAGTGTGGTGAATATCTGCTCGGGTGTTTTTAAGTTTGCCAGAGGCTTGATAAATAACTTCCTTACTCCCTTTGGCCGTGGAGCTGCCACCGGTCTTATTTTTTGGGTGATATGTAAGCCTTTCATTATGCAGGCAATCCAGTATATCGTTATGGTGTATCATTATATTTTTAAGTGAAAGGAGTATATTGATTTGGCTAGGCCTACTATTCCTCATTGCAAGGATTGCAAGCATTTGTATGATAACCGCTCTTGGGGTAGTCAATATGCTAGGTGGCATTGCAATTATCCCGGCCTGCGTCGATATTCTCATATTTCTTCGCAGGAAGTCCGTACCTGTCCTGTATGGTGTCCTCTTCGTTTGGCTGGGTATCGGAAAGCATTTTAATAACCGGTTCTGCAGGAATTGTGCAATTATTCCGGATTGAAATTTTTGCACGATTTTCGGCCGAGAATTATGCATAAATTCTTCAGTACATTATTGTATGATTTCTCTGCAGAGGTTTCGTGCAAAAATCCCTGGTTTTGTTTGTTTCTCTTGTATACCATGTCTGCGGAGCAGACTATTGCCCCATGTCGGCGCACGGAGTGGAAAGTGCCGGTCATGGGGCAATCTTTATATTTCTGTTGTTTGGGGCGCTGTGAGGCTTTCTAGAGTTGTATCTGTGATGGCTCGCGTGTGTATGACTTTGTATCCAACGCTTGTTAGAATCTGGTCTACAAAGGTGTCGCGGGCTTGCCTGTTTTTCTGGTCGTGGGAGTTGTCGTCCAGTTCTAGTATTGCTTTGATTCGTAGTTCCTTGTCGCAAATAACAAAGTCTACGTGTTTTGCTTGTACTTTGAAAAATAGCGATCTATAATCCTTTTCCCCTTTTCTAGGTTCGATGATATCTAATAGTCGCACTTTTGGACAGATGATCAGGTCTTTTTCTGCAGCAATCTTTCGAAGTGTCATGTACTCCTGATATTCGTTTCTCGTCAGTAAATATTTTCGTTGGTAACTTTGTGAATAGTCCGTTTTGGGTTCTTCTGTTTCGATTGGTTTATTCTCCTGCTTCGGCTTTTTGATTCGATATAGTTCTATTGCTAAAACAATAACAGCTAGGACAATTATCCATATCCAGTCCATTGTGTTACCTCCCCTGCTTTTTGTTTGTAAGTCCTGCAATGTAGTCTAGGCTAACCCTGTAATATCGTGCCAATGTAATTGCATGGTGAAAAGGAATTTCCTGTGCTCCCCTCTCCCATCTGCTGTATTGCTCTCTTGTTGTTTGTAGAATGGGAGCAACATCTTCTTGTCTGAGGTCTTTGTCTTCTCTTAAATCTCGTATTCTTTGGTAAATATACATGAATGTTAGTTCCTTTCATTTGGTTATATGTGCCAAATATATCACGGAACAAAATTGTTCTATTGACTTTGGAACAAAAATGCTCCATAATTGGTGACAAGGAACAAATATGTTCCGCACCACATAGTGAAAGAATGAATATGAAAGTGAGGAAATAAACATGTGGGAAATTATTGGATTTGAAACTCAGGAAAATGACGCTGGCGAAATCACTGCCTACACCGTACATGCTGTAAAGGCATACCGGGAAGGCCAGGGCCAGGGTAAGCGCGGTAAGCGCATCTGGTACCGTGCATCTGAGCAGGGTTACCGGCCCACCGTTGGCGAAATGGTCGTCATTGAGGTGGAAGTCCGTGGCAAGTACGAAGTTGTCACTGACATTTACCCGGCATGAGTAAATACGAGGAGCTGGGTGCCAGGTGTTCAAAACTCCTGGACTCCATGGCGAATGACCCGGATAGACCTGCTTGGCAGCTGGAGCTTGTGCGTATCACCCTGGAAGGTCTTTCTACCGCTGCTATTCTTCAGCAGCAGCATAAGAAGACTAGTAAGACATACGCCGAATTGCTGACCAAGGTAGAAAGCTTGGAGCACCGATATTCTGAGCTTTTGTATCGTCTTTCTTCGCTGAAAGAAGATGTATGACTGTCGTGATGATAGGCTAGAAAGATAGGCCCATACGGGGGCATGGGCGCGCAGCGCCCTGCCCCGTTGGGCCACTAGACTTCTTAACATATTACGGGAAGTGATTTCGTGCCTATCGTCGCTCCTCCGGAGCTTGCGCTGCCAGATTACCGGATTTTCCGGTATACTGACCGGATTTATAAGCTGGTCAAATTTAAGCGGCGTAAAGCTTATGTTTCTGCCGTTCCGCGTAAAGAGAAAAAATCTGCTCCTGCGGATAAATTGGCGGCTTCCGTATCTCGTACACGGCGCGTGATATTGGAATATGCCCTCTGCAATCATTGGGAGTACTTTTGTACATTCACAATTTCCAAGGATAAATATGACCGTACAGATTTGATAGCTTGGCGTGACACCTTTTTACAGTGGATACGTGACCAGAGAAAAAAAGGTATTCCACTGGCTTATCTTCTCGTTCCTGAGCTTCACTCTGACGGCTCTAGTTGGCATATGCACGGCTTTTTTACTGGCGTTGAGTCTGAGCTAGTCTCATTCAAAATGGAGCGTAAACAAGGGCGTAAAGTACCAAATAAACTCGTAAAGGGTGACTTTTGGGATTGGCCTGCGTATCGTGAAAAATTCGGCTTTTGTTCTTTTGGCGTTATTCGTGACCGTGTAGGCTGCGCGTTTTATGTTCAGAAGTATATAACTAAAGAAATGCTTTCCAGTGCCGTCGGTGTCGGCCTGCATTCGTACTATGCTAGTCGTGGTTTGAATCGTTCGACTGTTCATGCGGAGGTATACCAGCATTCTGCATACCTGGACAGCTTTCTTGAAAATGATTATCAGTTCTGCCGTACTGGTATGACAAAAGTAAAAGATAATCTGGACTGGACTTTTTCTCTGGAATATGACGCTGATTGCTTGCCTTTGGAGCCTTTATATCAGCCTGAACAGTTGAAAGAGATTGAGGTTGATTGTGATAAATTCTACGAAATAACTCAGCTTTGTTTTGATGATTATCCGGTGTAGGCCTTGCCGGTTATCATAAACTTGAAGAAAGGAGATAGTACTAACATGACTGAAGCGACTGTAAATGTGAATGAGATTATTACCAGTGTAACCGGTATGTTCTCCGATTTTTCTGTTGCCAACCTGTTGCTGTTCATCGGCGCTGGCGTCGGTATTGCAGCGGCTCTGGTTCTGGCTTGGTTCGGTGTCCGTTACCTGACCAGAAAGCTTATGGCAGCTCTGAAGAAGGGCAAACTGTAAGCGCTCGACTTTTGGGAGGTGGGGGTTTCCTACCTCCCATATTTTAATTTTTGTGAGGTGCTTTTGTATGGCTGAATACATGGAGCCTGAAGTGGGCTTAAAAAATATCCCCGACGTTGTCCGCGCTCGTATGATGAAAGCAAATGACGGCTTTCCTTATGGCGGCTTGTGGGTCTTTACCGGAGCTCAGGGCGCTGGAAAAACGCTTCTGCTCATGCACATGGTCAGGACGATTCATGAACAATTTCCCAAGGCTCTGATTGTTACAAATATCAGCGTATTTGGTATTCCCTGCATACCTTATACCGGGATTGGTGACTTCGATAAATATGTAAATGGTGCTGACGGTGTGATATTCATCATTGACGAAATTCAGTCGCTGTTCAATTCTTTGGAGTCTGCTAAAATGCCCTTATCGCAGGTCACTGTATGGTCACAGAATCGTAAGAATCGCCGTCTGATTTTGGGTACTTCTCAGCGTTATACCAGAATGGCTAAGCCGGTTCGTGAGCAGGTAACGTGGCATTATGAATGCCGCAGGCCTTTGTTGCTGGTGTTCTATCGGTATCGTGTGCTGGACGGTGCCAAGTATGATGAAAGTGGTAAGTATATTCTGGATGAGGATGAAAAGCCGCCGAAATATAAGATTTACTGTCCTGCTTTGGCCAGTATGACCATGTATAATACGTTGGAAGTTGTGAAAAGGATTACAGAAAAGGAGGGAAAAAAATGCAAATTGTAGCTGTTACATTCGGTCAGTTCCTGCCGTATGTCTTTGTTCTTTGCTGTGTCGGTATTGTCTGGGATAAGGTCATCTCTGCATTTAGGGGTGGTCGGCTGTGACACAATACACCGATTATGGCAGCATTCCGCAGGCTGTTCGGGATTTAGTGGCAAATAAAATCAGCCTGCTGGATAGTTATATTCTCATGCAGACTGGTGAGTATGAATATACTGCGCTTGTCAATAAGCCGGCTCTCGGGTGCCGTGAGTATAAAATTTCCCGGACTTCTTCCAGTGGGTATGGTTCTTATTTGTATCGCCTGGAAGAGTCTGAAGGCTCATGGGACTTTACTGTAAGCAATGAGTATTATTGCTATAGCAATGTGGGTTATGGCGCTGCCCTTTCCTTGCCGGTTACAGATTTAACAATTGCTCATTCTGGTGCTATTTTGGCGTGTGCTCTTATGCTAGCTATCGTCTTTAAGGGGGTGCTGTTTCCATGCTTGAAAAGACGGTGAACGCAAGAAAAAAATATATTTTGTTGCGTTCGTTTTATTTAAGGGTAAGTGGGGACTCCTTTATGCCCTTTCGACATTCAAGGATTCATGAGGTCATCTTCTGGCAAGAAATCCATTTTTTACGCCGGCGAAGATGATTCCTCCTTAATTTTGTAAATGGTCTGTGGTACAATCAAGGTAACCCAGTTGTAAGGTACTGGGCTACCCTATAGTGTTTGGCGTGTAGTGCTGTGGTGAGTGGCTATACGCCACTTTTTATGCCATATTACACACTGTAATTGTAAGATACCTTCCGGCCTCCCCCCTCTTTGAGAGGAAAATAGCTATTTACATTTATGCAAAAAAAAGATAAAATAAAGATACTAATCAATGTATTTAGGAGGGTTCTATATGAGCGTTAAACGAATTGGCGTATTAACCAGCGGCGGCGATGCTCCCGGCATGAATGCTGCTGTCCGCGCTGTAGTCCGTACCGCCATTTTTCATGGCGTTGAGTGCTACGGCATTCGCCGTGGCTATAACGGCCTGATTTCCGGCGACATCATCAAATTGGATGAAAAAAGCGTTGGTCATATCATCAACCGGGGCGGCACAATCCTTTACACCGCCCGCAGCAAGGAGTTTATGACCGAAGACGGCCAGAAAAAAGCAGTTGCAACCTGCAAATTCCTGGGTCTTGACGGCATTGTAGTCATCGGTGGCGACGGTACATTCCGGGGCGCAAATGCCCTAAGCAAGCACGGAATCAACGTAATTGCCATTCCCGCAACCATTGACAATGACATCGGCTGCACCAATTACAGCATCGGCTTTGACACCGCTGCCAACACCGCAATCGAATGTATCGACAAGCTTCGCGACACCATGCAGTCCCATGAGCGCTGCTCTGTCGTGGAGGTTATGGGCAGAAATGCAGGCTTTTTGGCGATGTACGTGGGTCTTGCCGTTGGCGCAACCGCGGTTTTGGTGCCGGAAAAGCCTATTGATTTTGAAAAAGATGTGATTGAAAAGATTCGCCAGGCTCGTTTTAATGGCTTTACTCACTACATGATTGTTGTTGCTGAGGGCGCGGGTTCTGCTGCTGACATCGCGGCGAAAATCAAGCAGTCTATTGAGCTGGATCCCCGGGTTACGGTTCTGGGCCACATTCAGCGCGGCGGCTGTCCCAATGGCCGGGATCGGGTAAATGCAACGAAGATGGGCTACCTGGCAGTAGAACTGCTGCTGCAGAACAAAACCAATCGTGTGGTTTGCACCCATGGTGGCAATTTTACCGACGAAGACATTGACACCGCCCTTGCCATGCGCCGGGATATTCAAAATATGGAAGTGGAAGTTTTGACTGCCATGACCGGTATTTGATTCTATCACAATTCCAAAGGGAGAAATTAAAATGAACAGAAAGATTTGCGCGGTTCTTGCCCTTATCATGCTGGTAAGTTTCGTCGTCCCTGTTCAGGCAAATGCTGACACCTTTGAACAGTGGGACACCAGCTATGGCCCGCACCAGATTTCCCTTCCCTATGCTGGCTTATACAATTTCAGTTACAGTTGCACTGAGAATCAGACAGTGGATTTCTGTGTAAATGCTGGTGATTGGCTGCATTTATATGTTTATTATTTAGATACTGCTATTCAGATACCTGTTGTCAGAATGCTTGACAACAATAAGGTTCACTTTATCGTTTCATTCCAGGCGCTCTGTAATTATAAACTTTCTTTTTACTACAGCAACACGGATATAACAGAAACTGTAGCGGCTACAGTAACCACCGCCGCATGGAGCGATTCTTCTTATCGCACTGTACAACCCAATGTTACCAACACCATAACCATTGATCCTGAACGGTCTGTTACTTATCTTGTAAAAGTCCCCACCTCTGGGCTTTATTCCTTGGTAGCAAATGATGCTAATTTCGACTACTCCCTTTCCTGCTATCCTGTGGATATGCCGGAAAATTATCCTTCCCCAGCTTTCCTTTTATATGATCCTCAGGACGGCAAGTATCGCGCAGTGTATTATCTTGACGCCAATGTAACATACGGCCTTGAAGTATTTGGCTACGGAAATCCTGCCACTTACACCGGAAGCTTTGTTCTGCAAAGCGGTTCGTTTACCGATCGTTGCGGCTTGTTTACGGAAGGCGTTGCGCAAAGCATCACCGTTGATCCCAGTAAGGCCGACAACGCAATCTATGCCTTTGTGCCAAAATCTTCCGGAAAATACTATATCAATAACGATGGCGACCTTCAGGCAAGCCTTCGCGGACCTTCCGGTGCGTACATGGAAGGAACCCAATATAGCGCCCGCTTTGTTGGCAGCGGATGGATGTATACTCTGGAAAAGGGCAAATGCTACGTTGCATCCATAACGAACCATACTTCGTCTAAGCTTACCGGCAATTTCGCAATCAACCGCTATGACAGTGTTAAATCCCTGGAACTGAAGGTAATTCAGCATACCGGAGATTTCATCACGGTTAGCATGTTTTGCGATCCTGCCTGCGTTGCCGGCGAGAATGTGCAATGGTCAATCAGTGATGAAAGCGTATTTTCCATGCAGGAATGGGGCTCTTATGTTGAATTAACGGCAAAGAAAAACGGCAGCGCTGTTTTAAAGGCAACTGTGGGCGGTAAAACCGCCAGCTTAACCGTTTCCACCAATCCGGAAACCCAGACCATGACCTTGGGAAAACCTGCTTATTTATATTATCGCTCACCCGCCTCTGCCGCAGTCTTTACCGCTCCGGAGACCGGTAAATATGAAATGAAGCTGGATACCTATTTGTGGCAAGAAACTGATACCATGCGGGTCATGGTCAAAAAGCCGGACGGCGGCATGCTGTACGACAATTATCGGCTCAGCGGCGATCAAACGGTTACCCTGGATATGGTGGGCGGCACAAAATATGCGATTGAATTGGAAAACGGCATTGTGGAAATCACCTTCACTAAGCTCTCCTCTTCTACCCCGGTGAATCCCACTCAGCCCACCACATCCACTACCCCCTCTGCAAGTCCCACAGTTCCCCCTCAGGGCGGAAACGCAAATCAGCCGACCACGGGCGTGTCCCCCACTACCCCACCCTCTCAGGACGCAACAACGCCTGTACAGAATGAATCCCAGCCCTCTGGCGGTGAAACCACCTCCACTTCTCCCTCCGATTCTTCTGATGCAACCGTTCCCAGTGTTGATAACAATGCGGTTGCTGATGTGGTGACCAAGGAAGACGTGCAGGATGCCATTGACGAGGCGCTGAAGTTTGACCAAACCCTGCATTACGCTGTTGTCGGCGTGGATAACAGAACCCTTGAAATGACAGCCGAAGCCCTTAAAACAGCTGTAGATTACGGTGTTTGCCTCTCCACGGATTTCATCTGCGGTACAAATGTTTCC
Source organism: Oscillospiraceae bacterium (assembly GCA_017452605.1). Classification (GTDB taxonomy): domain Bacteria; phylum Bacillota; class Clostridia; order Oscillospirales; family Oscillospiraceae; genus Faecousia. The sequence continues at coordinate 25,359 of JAFTMB010000068.1, read as the reverse complement.
CTGCCGAAAGAAATCCTTGCCAATCTTAGTAACCAGGCTGATGATGGCGATTTGAAGCTTACGGTTACGCCTCAGCATTTTGGCGTGCTGAATGAGCAGCAGGCAGCTTCCATTGAAGGACTTGCCCACGGCAGACTTTTGGATATTGCATTGTCCGTTTCGGATCAGCAGATTCATCAACTTGGTGGAACTGCCATGATTACCCTTGAAAACCCGGATTCCACCAGAGATTGGCGTGTTCTCTATCTTGCAGAAGACGGCAGCATAGAGGATATGAAATGCACCTCGGATGACAAGAGCATCACTTTCTACACGGATCACTTCTCCTACTTTGTTTTGGCTCACGATATGACTGTTGAGGCCGTAAACAACAACGGCGGATCCGGAGCCTGGATTTTGATCGCCATTGTGCTTGTGGTTCTTGCAGGCGCGGCGGTTGCCTTCTTCATCCTGAAGAAAAAAGGTATGATTTCCTTCAAAAAATAATCAAAAACGCATCCGCTTCGGCGGATGCGTTTTTTTGCATAAGAAAAAGACTGCCGTTTCACGAATGAATCGGCAGTCTATTAAGCCTTAGGATGGCATTTTTCATATACAGATTTCAGCTTTTGATTGACCATGTGGGTATAAAGCTGAGTGGAAGAAATGTCGCTGTGACCCATCAGTTCCTGCAAAGAACCCAAGTCCGCGCCGTTTTCCAGCAGATGAACGGCGAAGCTGTGGCGCAGGGTGTGGGGCGTGATGTCCTTTTCGATCCGGGCGGTTGTCTGGTAGTGCTTCAAAATCTTCCAGAAGCCCTGACGGCTCATGCGAACGCCGCCTACATTGACAAACAACGCCGTTTCTGTGGGGTCAGCCAGCATGGAGCTGCGGATGTCGTTGATGTAAACGCTTAAAGCCTTCAATGCAGCGGGATACAGCGGAATGGCTCTGGATTTTCTTGCGGTGGAGCACTTGATAATACCCAACTCCAGATTCACATCGTCCAAATCCAGCTCGATCAGCTCGGTGACACGAATGCCGGTGGCGTACATCACTTCCAGCATGGCCTTGTCGCGGTAACCCTTTGCATCCACACACACGGGCTGGGCAAGGAGAAGCTCGATCTCACGGCCGGTGAGGATTTGAGGAAGCTTTTTCTCTCCCCGATCCACATGAATGTCGACTACGGGAGAACGCTCCAGAAATCCGGAGGAAACCATGTAGCCGTAGAAATTCTTCAAGCTGGCCAAGGTTCTGGATACGGTTGCGCCGCTGCGGCCATCCTGCTGCAGGTGAGAAAGATAGTCGCTGATATTCACTTGTGATGCCTCCACCACATCGATTTCTTCCGAATGCGAGAGCCACTGAGCAAATTGCCGAATGTCCCGCATGTAGGATGCTATGGTGTTGGAAGAGGCCTGCTTTACCTTAGACAGGTAATTTTCATAAGCCTGAATCAAGTCCAACATGAATACGCGTTACCTTCCCAAATAAATCTCTATCAGTTCAGCCACGAATGGCGAAACAACAAATGAATCAAATAGCGCCAGCGCGGATGCGGTGATTATGCAGATAATATGATCCCGAAGAAGTGACTCCTGCTTCCCTTCAAGCTGCCGGAGAGAAAACCAGCAAAGCATGGGCAAAGATGCCGACTGGGAAAATTGAATCAGAATCTGCAATAACCATCCGGCACTGCCAAAGGCTCCAAGGAGCAGGCAGCCGAAAAATCCATATATAAACGCGGACAGAAAAGCCGTCCATAACAGGATTTCTTTTCTGTGAATCCAGGCGCCGTATGCTAAAATGAGAAATGGGAAGACCACAAGAACCAAGGATGTAACGATCGACATCGGGCGACAAGCGCACTGACGCATCAATGAATAAAGATAAGAATCCGATCCTGCGGCGAATAACGCCCCCAGCGCCAATCCGAAGATAAAGCAAAGGGAAAACTGCTGCAGCTGTGAAAACTTAACACGGCGGGAAATTGCCGAAAAGCGCTTTTGCATATCTCATCTTCCTTTCGTTATCATCGCCAGAAAAAGAAGATAGCAAACAGCAAAGGGCATAGAAACCCCAAATATTCACATTGCATGAATACTATACTCCTAAATTGGCCAAATTTCAAGGGAATTTGTCTATTTTTACGATTTTTGTATATTATGCTGATTTTTATGTCAACATCATTATGTTAACCGATGAAACTAAATTTTCCAATTTCTTTACCATTTTGAACTATTTTTCCAGATGTTGCGTGGAAACGAAAACTCAGACACCAAATGTGGTGTTTGCATAAAATCCTGCAAAAAATTGCGGGTAGGTAAATTTCACTTACCTACCCTCGCTTTTTTGTACAACTTAACGGAAAGCCTTAATTTTTATCCGTTTTCCTCCACTTGCGCTTAGAATTATGCCGGGTATGATAGCAATCATTCCACCTGCGGGGATGGACAATGCGGTTGCACCCACATGATGATACTGCCCTTCAAATAGCAGCGCTGTGATAGCAAGGAGCAAAATAAAGAACGTGGCAGATGTCGCGGCAGTAACAATCAGTTTCTTTTCCCGGATACATATATTCGCGATTATGGAACCTATCGCTGAAGACAACGCTAACAAAATCAAACTACCCATTCCCATTGCATTTTCATTCATTTTTTCACTGCCAATCAGCCAGGCAAGGAGCGCTGCACCAGCCAATGATAAAACTGTGGCAACACCTACGCCGATTCCAACCCCGGCAGGCATGGACACTTTTTTTGCGCCAAATGGTTTTTTCATTTCCCTCTCCCCTTTCCATACAAGCTATGTTTGTCCCCAATAAAAAAGAACCGGGTTTCCCCGGTTCTTTTATGAAATGTGAATTACTGTGCCATCTGGGCCTTGCAGGCATCCAAAAGAGTCTGGGCAGCTTCCTTTGTTTTACCAACGGTGGTGTAGTAGAACTTTACCTTAGGCTCTGTGCCGGAGGGACGGGCAATGATACTTCCCTGCTCACCCAGAATAAACTCCAGTACATTGGATTTCGGCAGAAGAATCTCGGACTCTTCTCCACTGATGCAATTCTTTGCCACACTGCTGAGGTAATCCTTAACCTCGGTGACCTTGGCGCCGCCGATGGCATCGGGAGTGGTTTTACGCAGGTTTGCCATGATGGCAGCGGCCTTTTCCATGGCGTCTGCGCCGGTCAGTTCGATGCTCTGAACGTAAGCCAGATAATAGCCGTAGGTGTCGCTGAGTTCATCCAGGGCGTTGAGAATGGTCTTTCCCTGCAGTTTCAGGCTGGCGGCCATTTCACACACCAGCATGGAGGCGACAACGGCGTCCTTATCCCGGGCGTAAGTGCCCTTAAGGTAACCGCAGCTTTCCTCAAAGCCGAATACAAACCGGTTTTCCTGACCCAATTCTTCCAAACGGAGGATTTCACCGCCGATATACTTAAAGCCGGTCAGAACCGCCTTCATTTCTACGCCATAGCGCTCGGCAATCCGGTCAGCCAAGGGAGAAGAAACAATACTGCGGATGACCTCTGCTCCCTCAGGCAGATCCTTGCGCTCGGTGCGTGCCTTGAGAATATAATCCATCAGCAGGCAGCCCAGTTCATTGCCGCTGAGCTTGCGGAATCCGTCACCATCGGGAACGGCGATGGCTACACGGTCGGCATCCGGGTCAGTACCAAGAATTACATCGCAGGGAACCTGCTTTGCCACCTTGTAGCTCTCGTTCAGGGCCGCGTCTGTCTCTGGGTTGGGATACTCGCAGGTCTTAAAATCGCCGTCAGGATGCTTCTGGCACTTGACAACGGAAATGTTGACACCCAGCTTGCCCAGTATATGACGCACAGGCTCATTGCCAGTGCCGCAAAGGGGCGTATAAACGATATTCAGGCCAGCGGTGGCAATCATTTCGGGATTGACAGCCTCGGCAAGCACGGTATCGTAGTAAGCATTCCAAACATCCTGACAGATGTAGTGAATCATGCCCTTTTCCATGAAGGCGTCAAAGCTCATAGTTTCCGGGATGAAATAAGGAATCTGGGAAATCTTCTCGGTAACAACCGCCGCAGGCTCGTCGGTCATCTGGCAGCCGTCGGGGCCGTAGCACTTCACGCCGTTATAGGCGCCTGCGTTGTGGCTGGCGGAAATCACAATGCCGCAGCCGCAGTTTAAGGAACGAACTGCGTAAGAAAGCATGGGCGTGGGGGCCAGACGGTCGTAAAGCCAGACCTCAATGCCTGCTTCCGCAAAGGCAACGGCACAGACCTCGGCAAACTCCTGAGAATGGTGCCGGGAATCATAGCCGATGGCCGCCTTTTTGGGAAGATCGGTTCCGGAAAGCCATGCCGCCATACCCTGGGCAGCCCGACGGACAGTGTAGCGGTTTAACCGATTGCTGCCCATACCCATAATGCCCCGCATACCTGCGGTGCCAAACTGCAAATCGCTGCCAAAGCGGCTCTTTAACTCTTCTGTATCGTTTTTCACAGATGCAAGCTCTGCCTTTACATCCTCCGGAAGGTTTGCGTTGCACCAAAATTGGTATCTTTCAGTGTAATCCATGATATTATCCTCCTGATTTGCTTAAAAAAACAGCTCAAACCTTATTCTGTCTGAGCTGTTTTTAGATACTGATTACAGATCGATGTCCTCTACGGACTCAACCTTTTCCCCACCCTGAGTCAGAGAGCGGAACTTAACACGGGTTTCCCGAACCTCACCCAGAGAAAGAGCGATGGCTTCTTCGGTGCGGCGCAGAGCGTCGTCCATATAAGCGTTACTGGCTTTCTTCAGTTCGGAAATGCGGTTCTGGGTGTTGTCGAACATCTGCTGGCACTGACGCTTAGCCTCAAGGTAGATGGCCTCCTGCTCCACCAGCTCGTTGGCCTTCTGCTGTGCCTGACGGACAATGGTTTCAGCCTCGCGGCGAGCCTGACCGATCAGTTCATTTCTGGACTCTACGATTGCACGGGACTGCTTCAGTTCACCGGGCAGAGCTGCGATGATTTCATCCAGCATATCCAGAACCTTATCACGCTCGAGGATGCACTTGTCAGCGCCCAAAGGCAGAGCGCGGGCATCCTGCACCAGATCATAAAGGGCGCTAATGATATCTTCAATATGTTGCTCGTTCATTTTCTATTTCCTCCTTGAATGGTAGATATGCGTTCTTGAAAGTCCGGGATGATCTGCTCTGGCAGAAAATCGGACAGATCTACATTGTAACTACCCAGCTCTTTCACTGTGCTGGAGCTCAGGTACATATACTGATGCTCGGCGGTAAGAAACATGGTGTCAAGATTTGGGTTTATCTTGTGATTGATCAGCGCCATTTGGAACTCATTTTCAAAGTCCGAGCCGGCCCGAAGACCTTTCACAATCACACAGCTTCCCTTTCGCTTGGCGTATTCAGCAAGCAATTCGTTGGAGCTGTCAACTTCCACATTGGGAATGTCGGAAGTGACTCTGCGAATAAACTCCACACGCTCTTCCAAGGTAAACATTGGGTTTTTCCCGGCGTTGACCATAACACACACCAGTAGTTTATCAAAAATATTGGCGGCGCGGCGGATAATATTCAAATGTCCGCTGGTGACCGGGTCAAAGCTGCCCGGATATATGGCAACCTTCAATTTCTTCCCCTCAATCCTGATCTTTCCGGTAAAGAGTAATAAGCGTTTTACCGTATTTATAATCTTTTGATCGCTGAAAGCCCGGTAAAGTAAGAGAAAGTTCCTTTTCTACAGGGCGTTCCGCCACTATTATACCACCAGATTTCAAAATGTCAATTTCCGATAGCTTTTTTAGCGAATTTTCCAGAAAAACTTCTGCATAAGGGGGATCTAACAGCACAATATCAAACCGATCCCGGCATTTTGACAAATATTCCATATAATCACAGCGGACAACACTCCCCTGCTGCTCCATTTTGCAGCGGCGCAGGTTCTCCTGAATCAGCTTGCAGGCTTTATCGGATGCGTCCACAAATACAGCTGCGTTGGCTCCCCGGCTGATAGCTTCAATTCCCAGCTGCCCGGTTCCGCCAAACAAATCCAACACCCTTGTTCCGGGAATGTCAAACTGTAAAATGCTAAAAAGAGCCTCTTTAACCCTGTCGCTGGTGGGCCTTGTTTGCAGACCCTCCGGTGTTTTCAAAACCACACCTTTTGCTTTGCCGGTGATTACCCGCATAGTTATTTCTTCCCCTCTGTGTGAAAATAATGATAGACTGATGCTGCTGCATCTCTTGGAAGAATCCGCTCCAGTTCCTCAATGGATGCGCCGGAAATGGCGGAAATTGAGCCAAAGGTCTTTAATAAGTCCTGTTTTCTTTTCGGGCCGATTCCGGTGATTTCGTCCAGCTGAGAATACCTAAGCCGTTTTGTTCTTAGCTTTCTGTGGTAAGTGATGGCAAAGCGGTGTGTTTCTTCCTGAATGTTGCCAATCAGTGAGAACACATAAGGATTAGTGTCAATGGAAATCTCCTGGGCCTGAGGGGTCACCAGCGCCCGTGTACGGTGGCGGTCGTCCTTGACCATGCCAAACACGGGAAAGTCAAGTTCCAGCTCTTTTAAGACCTCTACAGCCACGTTGGCGTGATTTACACCGCCGTCAATGAGAAGCAGATCCGGCTTTTCGGAAAATCCCTTATCCTGGGCCTTATAATGGAGAAATCTCCGCTGCAAAACCTGGCGCATAGAGCCGTAATCATCCTGCCCGTCCATGCCTTCCAGCTTAAATTTCTTGTAATCGCTTTTATGAGGCTTTCCGTCTTTGAAAACCACCATGCTGGCGACAATATCCGTGCCGGAAATGTTGGAAATGTCGTAGGACTCAATTCTTCCCGGCGGCTCCATGGAAAGCATTTTTCCCAGAAGTGACAGCGCGCCGGAGGTTTTTTCTTCTTTTCCGGTAACACGCTGGGCTTCCTCGTAGGCGTTTTTGTTCGCCAGCTCCACAAGGCGGACATTTTCACCCCGCTGAGGGATGAGAATTTTCGTATTTCTGCCGGATTGCTCTGTAAGCAAACGGGCAAACAGCTCCCGGTCTTCCATGTCCATTCCCATTAAAATCCGTTTGGGCGCAAGACCGCGGCTTAAATAGTACTGTTTGGTAAGGCTTGCAACAGCCGCCTGCTTATCATCGGGAATGGAAAGAATTTCGTATTCCTTGTCCAATAGATTTCCGTTGCGGAAATGCAAAATGGCAAAGCAGGCTTTCGTTTCCGTTTCGCCGTAGCCGATGACATCGGTATCGGCAAGATTTCCGGCAGTAACCAGCTGCTTTTGCCCAAGAGAAGTAACGGCATTAAATCTGTCCCGCAGCCGGGCGGCAAGTTCAAAGTCCAAATTATCCGATGCAGCAAGCATTTGTGCGCGAATATCCTGGGCAACAGCCTTGTAATCGCCCCCAAGCACCGAGCGAACCTGCTCCATAATCGCCTTGAATTCCTGCTGTGTTTTCCCCTCCTGGCACCAGCCGCCGCACTGATTCATGTGATAATTCAGGCAGGGTCTTCCCTTCCCCACATCCCGGGGAAAGTTCTTTGCGCAGGTGGGCAGCCGAAAGGTGCGCTCAATGGCGTCAATTAAGGAATTGGTCACGCCGCGGCTGCCGTAAGGGCCGAAATACAGCGCGCCGTCATTACTGAGTTTGCTAGCCAAGCTCAACTTGGGGTAGGCGTCCTTCATATTCAGCCGAATGTAGGGATAGCCCTTATCGTCTTTCAGCAGAATATTATATTTGGGCATGTGGCGCTTGATCAGACTGCATTCCAAAACCAGGGCCTCAAACTCCGATGCTGCCACAATCACATCAAAATGATGAATTTTGGATACCATCATCCTAGTCTTAGGTGTGTGGGAGCCGGTATCCTGAAAATACTGGCTAACCCGGTTTTTCAGTTTTTTCGCCTTACCTACATAGATAACCTTATCAGTCTGATCCTTCATAAGATACACACCGGGTTCGTAAGGTAAAGATAAGGCTTTTTGCTTTAATTCGTCAAAGTTCATACTATCTCCAAAAAAAGCCGCCTCAATGCGATACAAGGTGCATTGAGGCGGTTTGCCAAAAACATACAATCAATAGACATCCCGCTGAAGCAATGCTTCCAAAGCGGCTACAGCTGCCTCGGCATCAGCGCCGGTGGCGGACAAAGTAACGGTAGTACCGGTCACAATACCCAAGGACATAATACCAAGAAGACTTTTGGCGTTCATTTTTCGATTGCCGGATTCAATCCAAATGCTGCATTCAAACTCATTTGCTTTCTGCACAAAGTATGTAGCCTGACGGTTGTGCAGGCCGGATTCGCAGCTAACGAGGACTTCCTTTTCAAACATGACACGAACACTCCTTATCGTTCGTCCATTCAGGACGAACATTGCTGATACTATGATAGCAAAATATACAGAAAAGTCAACCCGATTCCGTATATTCTCCGCATTTCATAAAGAACGGGTGATAAAATTTATCGGAATTCGGCGATTGTGACACCATCTTCCCCTTCGCCGTACACACCAAGGCGGAATGTCTTGATAAATTTGTTCTTTCGAAGCTCCTGATGAACGGCTGTCCGGAGGGCGCCGGTGCCCTTTCCGTGGATGATTCGTACATTGGGCAAATTGGAGCGCATGGCGCTGTCAAGGTACAACCCAAGAGCGCAAATGGCCTCTACCGTGTCCATACCCCGCAGGTCAACTTCCGAAGACATGGCGGCAGTTTGCATTTGGCGGCCGGAATGCTTGGGGCGGCCTTTTGTCTTGTAGGGATCTTCCTGCTCCAAAAGATACACTTCATCGGGCTTGGCGGACATTTTGAGAATGCCTGCTTGCAGAAGATAGGTGCCGTCCTTTTGGATTGCCAGAACATTGGCTTTTGTACCAAGCTTCAAAAGCTCCACGGTATCGCCAACCATCACTTCCCGCTTGGGTTGAACCCGAACCTTTTCGGGGGTTGCAGCGCGCAGCTTGCCCTCTGCCTCGTTTAAGGCCCGGCGAACATCGGTTTGGCGCTGATTGAAGCCGACAATGTCAGAGCTTTCCGTCAGTTCCTTACGCAGCTGCTTCAGCTCTTCCGAAGCGATATTGGCGGCGGCTCTTGCTTCTTCGATGATGGCCTTGGCTTCCTGCCGAGCTAGCTCCATGGCCTTTTCCTTTTCCTTTTGCAGCTGAAGGTTATATTCTTCGCTCTGCTTACGGATGTTTTCCGTTTCCCTGCGGAGCTTCTCTGCTTCTAACCGGGCAAGCTCCATTTGCTGGCGCTGCTGCTCCAGCTGGGAAAGGACATCTTCAAAATCCTTATCGTTCTTGCCGACCAAGTCCGCTGCTTCCTTCAGAATGTCCTCAGAAAGGCCAAGACGGCGGGAAATGGCAAAGGCGTTGGATTTGCCGGGGATACCAATCAGCAGCTTGTAGGTCGGCTGCAGGGTTTCCACATTGAATTCGCAGGAGGCGTTGATGACGCCTGATGTGCGCATGGCGTACATTTTCAGCTCAGCGTAGTGGGTGGTCGCCACCACCCGGCTGCCCATTTTTCTGCAGAATTCGATTAAGGCGATGGCAAGGGCCGCGCCCTCGGCAGGGTCAGTGCCTGCGCCCAGTTCGTCAAATAAGACCAAAGTTCTGTCGTCGCACTGAGCGACCACATCCACAATGGTTTTCATGTGGCTGGAAAAGGTGGAAAGGCTCTGAGTGATAGATTGCTCGTCGCCAATGTCTGCCAAAATGGCATCAAAGGTGGAAAGCTTGCTTCCGTCACCGGCAGGCACGTGAAGACCGCACTGGGCCATTAGAGTCAACAGGCCGATGGTTTTTAAGGTAACGGTTTTGCCGCCGGTGTTGGGGCCGGTGATAATCATGGAATCAAAATCCGTGCCAAGGCGCAAGGAAATCGGCACGACCTTATTGGGATCAATCAAGGGATGTCTTGCCTTTCGCAGCTCCACAACGCCCTGATCGTTCATTTCCGGCGCCCAGGCCCGCATGGAATAACCCAGCTTTGCCTTGGCGAAAATCACATCCAGCTGGATCAGCAGCTTTACATTCAGGGAAATATTTTCTCTGTGACTGGCCACTTCCGCGCTGAGTTCCGCCAAAATCCGTTCAATCTCTTTCTTTTCCCGCAGTTCCAGCTCCCGCAGGGCGTTGTTGGCATTGACTGCGGACATAGGCTCTACAAAATAAGTAGAACCGGTGGAGGACACATCGTGAACAAGTCCCGGCACATCCGCCTTGTGCTCGCTTTTCACCGGGACAACATATCTTCCCTGCCGAATTGTAATAATGGGATCTCGCAGGAATTTGGCGTAAGCAGGAGAAGAAATGATTTTTTGAAGGCTGTCCTTGATTTTTCCGGATTGGATGCGAATATGCCGGCGAATATCGGAAAGCTCCGGGCTGGCAGAATCGGCAATTTCCTCCTCGGATAAAATAGTGTTGCTGATTTTATCTTCTAAATATTTATTGGGAGTCAGCGCCTGAAAAAGAGGGTCTAAAAGAGTCTTTTTTTCCTCTTCATCCGTGTAGCTTTTGATGTTTCTGGCGCATCTTAACACCCCAGCAATTTGCAGCAGCTCCGTTGGCTGCAGGCTTCCGCCCATATCTGCCCGTTCCAGGGATGGGGAAACATCCCGAACTCCGGCAAAGGAAGGGTTACCCTTTCTTGTGCAAAGATCAGATGCGGCAGTGGTCTGCTCCAGTAAAATATTGACTTCCTCCAAATCAGATACAGGACGAAGATTCTCGCAGGCAAGCTTACCCTCGGCACTTCCTGCGCAATGGGATAGCAGCTGTAAAACCTTATCCAGCTCCAATTTTTTTAGAGATTTATCTGTTAATTCAGACATGATTTGCTCCTATATCATCAGTGATTTGTAAAAATCGAGAGTAGAAAAACCGCGTTCCAGCTGAGTAAGAAGATAGCCTTCCGTAATGTCGGAAAGTTTCAGAAGATTCTCATCTCCCAACTGAAAGCTAAGCAGCTTTTTCGGCATGCAGGTACAAATGTAACGCATGGCATTTAAAATAGACGGATTAATGGGCATTCTCACGCCGGAAGCATCATCAGCCCGGCAGGAAAAGCAACTTAAATGCCCGGCGGACAAGTCAAACATATCCGCTTGCTCTGCGCCGCAGCCGTAGCAGTTACCCAAATCCGGCTGAAAACCTGCAAGGCAGGCGCAGCGCAGCTCAAATGCTGCTTTGATTTTCCGCTCCGGCTCGTCGGTTTTGGAAAGTGCGAACAGACAGTTCAGCACCAGGCTTAAAAGTTCAGGGTTGGAAAGATCCTCCTGAGAAATGAGCTCTGCTACCTGGGCAAAATATGTACCCAGAGAAAGCTTGCAAATATCTTTGCGAAGACCGGTAAACAGCTCCACAGATTCCGCCTCATTGACGCTGTACATTCCCTTGTATTCAAACAGTGTAAACTCACTGTAAGCAAGCAGCTGACAGGTTGCTGACAAGGGGCTGTTTTTACGCCGCAGGGAACGAGCCTTTACCGTAAGCTTTCCATGGTTCGGGGTCAGCATTGTGACCAGAGCATCCCGGTCATTGTAATCCGTAACCCGTAATATAAGGCCTTGTGTCTTCAGATACACCCTTTGCCTCCATCTTAAGCGCCCGGTTGTAAAGTAAATACGCTTCCGGCGCGCCGGTTTCCAAAAATAAATTCCAATAATCCTTTGCTTCCATGATTCTTCCCTCCCCTGCTAGGATTTGCAGAAAGAAGAAAGTCCATGCTGGTAATTATTCGCTGTAGCCGAAATTGCGAATTAAAAAGTCGCTGTCACGCCATCTTTCCTTGACCTTAACCCAAGTGGTCAAATACACCTTAGTGCCCATGAAGCGCTCGCAATCGTTTCTTGCCATGGTGGAAATCTTCTTCAGCATAGCACCCTGCTTGCCGATGATGATTCCCTTATGGCTGGCTTTTTCGCAGTAAATGGTGGCGTCAATGTCGATGATGCCGCTGTCCCGCTCGGAAAACTTGGTGATTTCCACTGCAGTGCCGTGGGGTATTTCCCGCTCCAGGCACCACAGAAGCTTTTCTCTAATGATTTCCGCCATCACCTGACGCTCAGACTGGTCAGTTGTGGCGTCTTCAGGAAACAAAAACGGAGATTCCACCGCATAGGCTTTGCAGGTTTCCAGCAAGGAATCCACGCCGTCGCCGGTCCTGGCGGAAATGGGAATAATCGCCGCAAAATCTGCCGCCTGGGAGTAAAGGGCAATCACTTCCAGCAGCTTATCCTTTTCCACAGTGTCGATTTTGTTGATTGCCAGAACTGCAGGGCAGTTGCTGCCCTTAATTCGTTCCAGAAGGCCCTCCTCCTGAGGCCCAATGGATGCGATGGGCTCCACCACCAGAATGGTCAAATCCACATCGGCAATAGACTCTTTCGCCACATTGACCATGTAATCGCCCAGCTTGGTTCTTGCCTTGTGGTAGCCGGGGGTGTCAATGAAGACGAACTGGGTGTCCTCTTTGGTCACGATGCCGCAAATACGGTTGCGGGTGGTTTGGGGATGATTGGAAACAATGGCAATCTTCTCGCCGACAAGGTAATTGGTAAGAGTAGACTTACCCACATTGGGTCTGCCGGCGATGGTAATCATAGCGGTTTTGGTATTCATGGGTTTTCTCCTAATCTCTTATCTTTTTTCCACTCCGGGAATGGTGGAGGCGATGGTCTCCTCCCGCTGGCGCATTTGCAGCTTTTGAATATCCTCATCCAGATGGTCATAGCCCAGCAAATGAAGCATGGAATGAATGGTTAAGTACCCAACCTCCCGGCGGCTGCTGTGACCGAAATCCTTGGCCTGAGTCATAGCCCGCTCCAAAGAGATGCACATATCGCCCAGAGGGCAAAGTCCGGTTTCAATGTCGATAAATTCATCTGAATCTGTAGGCGGTACGCCGGGAGTCAGCTGGAACATGGGAAAGCTTAAAACGTCGGTGGCTTTATCAATATTCCGGCTTGCCTTATTGATGGCACGGATTCCCTTGTCGTTGGTGACCAAAACATTGATTTCGCAGGGCACGCTAACCTTTTCTGCATCCAAAACGGCTTCAATGCAACGCTTGATGATAGCGCTGACAAAAGGCTTTTTCAGGGCGAAAATATCGTAGGTGATATGAATGTTATGATTCAGCATATTATCTCTTCCTCTGTTCCCGGTTTTGATTTGCCGGTTTGTTGGGGTTAGTCTTCTTTTCAGCCTTTTCGTAGGCGTTGATGATGCGCTGTACAAGGGCGTGACGCACCACGTCCGCCGATGTTAACTGACAAATGGCGATGTCTTTAATGTCCGCAAGAACACGCACCGCATCCTTAAGGCCGGATACCTTATCATCCGGCAGGTCGATCTGGGTGACATCGCCGGTGATAACAACTTTTGAGCCGAAGCCCAAACGGGTAAGGAACATTTTCATCTGCTCCCGGGTGGTGTTTTGGGCTTCGTCGAGAATAATGAAGCTATCGTCCAGGGTGCGGCCTCTCATGTAGGCCAAGGGGGCAACTTCGATAGAACCACGCTCCTGGTACTTCTGGAAGGTTTCGGCTCCCAGCATGTCATACAGCGCGTCATACAGCGGCCGCAGGTAAGGGTCAACCTTGTTTTGCAGGTCGCCGGGCAAAAAGCCCAGCCGCTCCCCTGCCTCAACGGCGGGTCTTGTTAAAATAATGCGGTTTACTGTGCGGTCGCGGAAGGCTGCGACAGCGGAGGCAACCGCCAGATAGGTCTTGCCCGTACCGGCAGGGCCTACGCCAATGGTGATGGTGTTGTTCTGAATGGCTTTCATATAATCCTGCTGACCAACGGTTTTTGCTTTAATAGGCTTTCCCTTGGCGGTGATGCAAACCACATCCTTGGCCATTTTGGCAACCTGATCATCGTTGCCTTCCTGCACAAGGGTAATCAGATACCGCACCCGCTGCTCATCAATGGTTTCACCCTTGGAGGCAAGGCTCAAAAGGCTTGTCAAGGTTCTGGCAGCCTTGTCCGCGGCTTCGATATCGCCGGAAATTTTCAATTCTGTGCCCCGGTTGATAATACTAACTCCCAGAGCCTCTTCAATGTGCTTGATATTCTCATCAAAAGAGCCAAACACCGCAATTAAATCTTCCAGCCGCTCGGCGCTGACAATCCGTTCCATGCTATTTCCCATAAGGTGATACAATCTCCTCTTGTTTTACTTGACCAATCATTTCCAGGCAGGCGTATGTCCCCCGCAAGGATGTGTGGGTTTCTTCTGTGATGAATTCCTCCCGGGCTTTCAGAACCTTCCCGGCAATTAAGGTTTGAGAAAGGGAATGCCCGGCAAACTCAGAAAGCTGATTTTCAGCATCCTGCGTGTCAGCGGCTTCTTCGCAGGTTTCGTACACATACCAGGTTTCAGTTACAAAAGAAACTGGCAGTACAAACCCACCCGGCAAAACCATAAAATTCTCCTCGTACATTTTATCACAACCGGTGGGGGAAATTCCACTACCTTTGTAGAAATTTATCCGATTTTTTTCAATTATCAGAGAATATTTCTTGATGACCTCCTTAATTTCCCCTTTTGCTTGTCCGTTTTTCGGCAAAACCGCCTCAAATTCCCGGTTCGTAAAGGCGTATACCTCCCCTTCCGCCTGAGAAACCTGAATGGTCAGCCCGCTGTTATAATAACCGGAAATCAAAACCTGACCTTTTGTGACGGCCTGACCGGGCTTGCAAAGCAAGTTTCCTTTGGTTGCGGTGCAGGAGGATATGATACCGTCCCGGGATGCTACAATGCTGGATACCCCGGAGGTACTTTGGGCCTTCTCCTGAACCGTTCTTTCCTGAACGGAAATAATGGCAGTGCAGCCAGAGGTATTCACACCCACCCATTTTAGCTCCGGAATTGCCTCCAACAGAGCGTTTTTCACCTTTTCACTGCGCACTTCCTCCCGGGAACAGCCAAAGCCAATGCCTGAGAGCTGACACTTGCTTAATATGAGCTTTGACGGAACGGTTTGATTACCCTCCACCTGAAAAAACAGCACTCTGCTGGGTAAATACAACCCCAGAAAAAGAAAGAATAATGCGCCGAAAATGAGAACCGGACGCTTTGTGAGCCGTTTTATATTCCAATACTGGCCGCGATGTCTGATAAACTGCAGGGTATATCCTTTTTTCTCAGCAAAGGATTTAAGGATTTTACGATTACTTCTGGAAATGGAAAACTGCAAGGTTACCCCGTCTTCCGCCGGTTTGGCGTTAAATATGGAGATTCCAAGATTCATAATTTGCTTCAATGCGTAGTTCGGGTCACCGCAAAGAAGCCTTACTTCCAACATTCCACCCAACGACTGCCAAATATCCATTTTTTACCGCTCCAGTTCCACGCCATAAATTAAACCTGATATAATCAGCTGATGATTGGTCATTTTACTTAGCTCCAGATTGTCACCCAGAACTGCTACACTTCCCTTTTTTACCTGCACAACGATTCTCTCCCGTCCGTATTCCACCACGCCGTTGTGATGCTCAATAAGCACCCTTTGATTGCCTGCAATCTCTATTAAAGGCAATACGGACGAACACTCCTCCCCTAAATCTGCCATGTCCGCAAGTCTGCCTGCCCAATTGCGCTTTCGATTCAATTGTCACTCCCCCTTTTTACAAAGTCTATGACCGTCCTGGGTCAATTTTACCAGAACGGCGCATAGATTCTTGTGAGGTGATAACGCTTGAAACACAAAACATGGACAGGCACTGCGGCGGCAGGTGCATTTATTGTCCTGATTCTTGACAGTAAAACCGCGTTATACGGCGCATCGGAGGGCATTGAGCTGTGTATTCGCTCGGTTATTCCCTCCTTATTCCCCTTTTTTGTGATGTCTATCATGCTGACAAGCATATTTATGGGCGCCAGTATGCCTGTTTTGCGCCCCCTGGGAAAACTCTGCGGAATCAGCGCCGGGGCGGAAACCATATTTTTAACCGGATTTCTTGGCGGTTATCCTACGGGAGCCCAGTGTGTCAATCAGGCTTATAGTGCCGGACAGCTAAAACACGATACAGCAAGGCGGCTTCTGGGCTTTTGCAGCAACGCAGGTCCGGCGTTTCTGTTTGGCATGGTAGCCATGCGGTTTACTAAAATCCGTTACGCATGGGTATTGTGGCTGATTCAAATCCTTTCAGCCGTATTGGTTGGCATGCTTTTGCCGGGAAAGGATCAATCGAATACAAGCCTTGTTCCTGCCCAGCCGGTGACGCTGCAGCAGGCGTTGAGAAGATCCGTAGTTATCATGGCTGAAGTGTGCGGCTGGATCATTCTGTGCCGGATGCTTGTGGCTTTTTGCAGCCGGTGGTTTTTGTGGGCGCTGGATGACTGGGTGCAGGTGCTGTTCATTGGCGTTTTGGAACTGGCTAACGGCTGTTTTCAGCTGGGGAGAATTGCAGACGAGGGTCTGCGCTTTGTGATATGCTCCATTATCCTTTCCCTGGGCGGAATTTGTGTACTGTTGCAAACAAGGTCTGTCACAAAGGATGTAGGTCTGGGGAAATACATACCCGGAAAGCTTTTGCAGGCGTGTATCAGCGGGATTATGTCTGCTGTTTTCTGGCAAATTTTACAGAAAATCTAAAATAACAGTAGCTTTTCATAAGAAACTGGGATATAATCTACCTGAAGATACTCTCAGGAGGTAGGAATATGCAGCTGTTTCGGAAAAAGATAGAAAAGGTTTGTTCTCTTTGCGCTTACTGCACCAAGCTGAATGACGAAAGCGCCTTGTGCATCAAAAAGGGCGTTGTAAACCTGGACGGCAAATGCAGAAAATTTTCCTACGATCCAACCAAGCGCATCCCCCTTAAAGCAAAGGCGCCGGATTTCAGTAAATACAGCGATGAAGATTTCAGTTTATAATTAAGCACGCCGGAAAGTGGTAACCACTTTCCGGCGTTTCTTTTAAGAAATCATATTTAAGAAGTCGTCTTCAGACAAAATGGGAATTCCCAGTTCCCTGGCCTTTTTCTCTTTCGAGCCGGCGTTTTCACCCACCACAACATAGGTGGTTTTCTTGGAAACAGAGCCTGCTGCTTTACCACCAAAGAGTTCAATTTTTTCGGTGGCCTCTTCCCGGGTGAATTTGCTTAACGCACCGGTGAGCACAAAGGTCATGCCGGCGAACCGGGTGTCAGAAACCACTCGTTTGCTTTCGAAGTTGACGCCTGCTGAGCGCAGTTTTTTCACCATGTGCTGAGATTGCTCCTGGCTGAACCAATCGGCAATGTTAGCTGCGGTAATTTCGCCCACATCCTCCACCTGAGTCAGCTGCTGAGCGCTGGCGGCCATTAGCGCATCCAAGTTACCGAATTCCTTTGCCAGTACCTTTGCCGTTTTCGCGCCGACCTGGCGAATTCCCAGGGCATAGATCAGGCGGCTGACATCCTGCTGCTTGCTTTGCTCAATAGCGGCGAGAATTTTACTTGCCGCAAGCTCGCCTTTTTGCCAAAGGCTCTTTACTTCCTCCAAAGTCAAATAGTAAATATCCGCAGGAGAACGAATGAATCCTTTTTCAATCAGCGCCTCAACAATGGAGCTGCCCAGACCCTCAATGTCCATGGCATCTCTGCTGACAAAGTGAGCGATGTTCCGGCTGAGTTGAGCGGGACATTCTGCGCCGGTGCACCGTAAAAATGCGCCCTCTTCATCCTTCTGGGTGGGCGCGCCGCACACGGGGCAGGTGCAAGGCAGGCTGTAAGCCGCTGCCCCTGCTGGGCGCTTGGAAAGGTCTACGCTTAAAATTTCGGGAATGATTTCTCCGGCTTTGCGAATCAGAACTGTATCGCCGATGCGAATATCCCGCTGAGTAATAAAATCCTGATTGTGAAGGGTTGCATTGGTAACGGTTGTGCCTGCAAGACGCACGGGGCGAACCACTGCCTTGGGCGTCAGTACACCGGTACGGCCAACCTGAACCACAATGTTTTCCACCACAGTAGGCTTGATTTCCGGCGGATATTTGTAGGCAACAGCCCACTTGGGGCATTTGGCGGTGGCGCCCATTTCCTCTCGTTGGGAAAGCAGGTCAACTTTAATCACAGCGCCGTCAATATCGCAAGTAAGGTTTTCCCGGCTTTCGTTGATTTCCATGACCTGCCGGATAACCTCTTCCCCACTTTTTAAGATTTCGCCGGGGATGACTTTGAACTTTAATTGCCGCAGATAATTTAAGGATTCTTCGTGGGATTCAAATGTTACACCCTGGGCCAGCTGCACATTGAAAATGTAAATGTCCAGCTTTCGCTGAGCGGCAATTTTCGGGTCAAGCTGACGCAAAGACCCGGCGGCGGCATTTCTGGGATTGGCAAACAAAGGCTTTCCCAGAGCCTCCTGATGCTCATTTAACGCCTCAAAGCTTTTCTTGGGCATGAACACTTCACCCCGGACAATCAGCCGTTCCGGAGCACCGGAAAGGGTCATGGGGATGGAATGAATGGTCTTAAGGTTCTCCGTGACATCTTCACCCACATTGCCGTCGCCCCGGGTTGCGCCCCGGACAAATACGCCGTTTTCGTATTCCAGCGCCACGGATAAACCGTCGATTTTGGGCTCTACGGAAAACCGGGTGTTGGGATACGCTTCCAGAGTCTTATCCACAAATTCCTGAAGCTCTTCGGGAGAAAAAACATCCTGAAGGCTCATCAGCGGAACGGGGTGCTGATACTTTTCAAATTTGCTCAGCGCCTCTCCTCCAACTCGCTGGGTGGGAGAATCGGGGCTTACCAGCTCCGGGTGCTTATCTTCCAATTCCTCGAGTTCGCGCAGGAGTCTGTCGTATTCAAAATCCGGCATGGTGGGGGCGTCTTTTACATAGTAAAGATAATTCGCCTCCTGCAAAATTCTGCAAAGCTCATGGATTCTTTCTTTCGCTTCCATATTCTCCTCCGGTTTGAAGTAATGTATCCGGCACTTGGCCGACAATGATGGTTTCTGCAACCACAACATGGCTGGAAACCGTAAAACTCTGGGTTCTGCCCAGGGCCAAAATCGACACATCCACGCTGACATCCATAATCAGCTGATGTAAGGTCTGGTTGATACCGGCCTGGGTAAAATTACTGGAAAATGCGCCCTCTGAATTGCGAATGGACAGAATGTGAACGGGAATAGCAGGCCCTTTGCCGGAGAAAAATTCCGGAAGAAAGAGACTTCCCAAAGGAATCCCGATGTCTGCATTGTCCATTGCCAGAATTTCATCGTTGATAAGATTTAAGATACTGGTTTTTAATCGGTTGACTTCGCTCATATTGGTTTTTAGCGCCGTAATTTTGCCGTTTAAATCCTTTTCGAAATACACAATGCGGTCATATTGAATGGTTTTTGATTCAATTTGACGGTCAATGGCATCGTTAATTAAATCCGATGTGGCATTTGTCACCTGGGTTTTCGCCAAGGATCGAATGGTGTCCCGATACTGAATCCGAAAGGCAAAATAGAAAATGACGGCGATAGCCAACACAACAAGAATAAATCGCTTGATTTTTCGAAGCCACCAGCGCATATAACCACCCCAGAGAGTCTATGCGCTTTGCGGTTTGATTATGACAGCTTTTTCATGTGGATGGACGCAGTTTTTGCCATCAGCCGCTTGGTGCCGATTTGGTCAAAGGCGATTTCCAGCAGGGCATCGTTGCCCATTTTGATAGCGGAAATGACCATGCCTCTGCCAAATGCTGTGTGCTGAACCATATCTCCCTTGTTAAGCTCCAGATAGCTGGCTTTTTCTGCTTGCTGATACCTGGGCGCGGTTTTCGGGGTCGAATAGGAAGCAGGCGTATTCCAGGCTGCAAACTGGCTAAAATCGGAAAAGCCGGATGTTCGGCTTTGACTGGGAGTGTATACCCCACCTTTTCGCACAATCTCATCCTCGGGAAGCTCCCGAATAAACCGGGAGGGCAAGTTAGCGTTTGTTTTACCGTAAAGCATTCTCTGCTTTGCGTAGGAAATAGTAAGGGTCTTTTTCGCCCGGGTAATGGCAACGTAGCAGAGCCGGCGCTCTTCTTCCATTTCCTCACGATCGCCGATGGAGCGCATTCCGGGAAACAGTCCGTCTTCAAAGCCAACCAAATATACATTGGGAAATTCCAGACCCTTGGATGCGTGCATGGTCATCATGACTACGGCATCGTCGTTTTCATCGTACTCTTCAATATCCGTGTACAGGGCGATTTCTTCCAAAAATCCGCCCAAAGTGGGAATTTCCGCGTTTTGCACATAGGCCTGAATACTGGATTTTAATTCCCGCACGTTTTCAAGCCGGGATTCGTTTTCCAAGGTGTCCTTGGATTTGAGCATGGTTTCGTATCCGGTGCGGTACAAAACCTCATCGTAAAACTCAGGCAACGTCATCATGCCGTCTTCCAATAGGGCGGCAAGCTCTTCTATGATGGCGCAAAACGCCTTCATCTTCCCTGCAGGCTTTTCCAGGGATGCGTAGGAGTAAGGGTCACTTAACACGCTGTAAAGAGGCAGATTGGAAGCAGTTGCCAGGCGGGTAGCCGTTTCCAAAGCTTTTGGGCCTAAGCCTCTGGGGGGATTGTTCACAATTCTGCGAAGACGCAAATCATCATTACGATTGTGGATGACGCAAAGATATGCCAGCATATCCTTGATTTCCGCCCGGTCAAAAAACCGGGTGCCGCCAATGATGCGGTAAGGAATGCCGTTTCGCTTAAAGGCGTATTCAAGAGCGTTGGACTGGGCGTTGGTGCGGTAAAGAATGGCGTTGTCCCGGTAAGATTTGCTCTTAAAAATCTGGGACGCGATGTAGTTTGCCTCTGCACCTTCGTCGCTTGCTTCATAAAGGGTAATGGGCGTGCCGGTTCCGTTGGAAGTCCACAGCTTCTTCCCTTTTCTGCCAACGTTATGAGCGATGATTGCATTGGCGGCGTTCAAAATAGATTGGGTGGAGCGGTAGTTCTGCTCCAGACGAATTACTCTGGAGCCCTTATACTGCTTTTCAAAATCCAGAATATTTTCAATTGTGGCGCCCCGGAAGCGGTAAATGCTCTGGTCGTCATCACCTACTACGCAGATATTGTCATATCCGCCGGCAAGCAGGGATGTAAGAAGATACTGCAGGTGGTTGGTGTCCTGATACTCGTCAACCAATACATAGCGGAACTTCCGCTGATAATAGGTTCGAACATCCTCGTTTTCCTGCAAAAGACGCACGGTAAGCAGAATTATATCGTCAAAATCCAGGGCGTTGTTCTCTTTCAGCTTGGCCTGATAGGTTTTGTAAGCCTTGGCAACCTGCAACAGCTTCAATTCGCTGTGATTTTCCGCATACGCGAGCAAATCCTGAGGAGATACAAGCTTGTCCTTTTCCTTGCTGATGACACTGAGAACATACCGGGCGGGAAAGGTCTTGTCATCGAGGCCCATATCCTTGATGATACCCTTCATTACGCGTTCCGAATCGTCGGAATCGTAAATGGTAAAGCTTCCGGTGTACCCGAGAAGTTCAATGTGCTTTCTTAAAATCCGGCAGCAGGCCGCGTGAAAGGTCATGGCCCAAATATCTCGGGCGGACTCACCCAGCATGCTCTCAAGTCGCTGCTTCAGCTCCCCTGCCGCTTTGTTGGTAAAGGTAATAGCAAGAATGCTCCAGGGTTTTGCAGGCTCTACGGCACACAGAAAGTCCGTGCGGTGGGTTTCATAAGGAGAAAGATCTTTAGGCAGGTTTTCAAGATATGCCACATCCTCTTCCGTAATGAAATCCGGAATTTCATTGCTGTCGCTGGCCCGGCCAAAGCGCATCAAATTCGCAATTCTGTGAATCAGCACAGTGGTTTTGCCGCTGCCTGCGCCTGCAAGCAGAAGAAGCGGGCCTTCCGTAGCCATAACCGCCTGCTGCTGCATAGGATTTAAGCTTTGAAACTGGGATTCAATATATGCCTTTCTGGCTTTTAAATACCGAGATTCCATGTTTTCCGTCATAGTAACACCTATCTGTATATGATAGATCTATTTTACTCCATATCAGGAAAAAGGTAAAGCATTATTTTCTATTTCAAAAGCTCCCTCAGCTGACCGATGGCCTTTTTTTCTATGCGGGAAACCTGCACCTGACTGACACCCAAAACCTTAGCAATTCTATCCTGGGTCATGGCGTGATAATACCGCATTTTAATCACCACCGCCTCCCGTTCAGGAAGGTTGGAAACAGCTTGCCGCAAGGCGATTTGCTCCACCAGCTTTTCTTCCGATGCTGTGTCCGTCAGAATGTTTTCCAGAGAAAATCCGTCTTCTCCGGTTTCTCTTTGGATGGACTCTGTTGCGGCGGTGGCGGTTTCGGCTATGGCAATTTCTTCAGGGGTAAACCCGGTTTTCTCGGAGATTTCTCCGATGGTAGGCTCTCTGCCTAAGGAGGACGTCAGTTGATTTCTGGTTGACTTAATGGTAGCGGCTCGTTCTTTAACAGATCTTGACACCTTTACCGCGCCGTCATCCCGAAGAAAACGCCTGATTTCTCCTGCGATTTTGGGAACAGCATAGGTGGAAAACTGGGTTCCGTATTCCAGGTCAAACCCCTCCACAGCCTTGAGAAAGCCCAAACACCCCAGCTGATACAAATCATCCGGGTCAGCTCCCCTGCCGATAAACCGTTTGGAAATCGACCAAATGAGCCCTACATTTTCCGAAACCAGCCGCTCAGTGGCTTCCTTGTCACCAGATTGAGAGCGACGAATCAGCTCCTCCATATCCGTCACTTACGCCGCTGGAGCTTGCGGCGCATATGTACCGTAGTACCCTTGCCTGGTTCTGAAGTCAGCTCAAAAGTAGTCATAAAGCTTTCCATAATGGTAAAGCCCATGCCGCTGCGCTCTGCGCCACCGGTGGTAAACATGGGTCTGCGTGCCTGCTCCGTATCGGAAATGCCTGCGCCTCTGTCCTTTACCACAATATCCAAAACATGGTCTTTCAGAATTCTGCATCGCAGGGTAATAATACCCAACTCATTGGGATATGCGTGAACAATGCAGTTGGTAACCGCTTCGGATACCGCAGTACGAATATCTCCCAATTCCTCCAATGTTGGGTCAAGCTGGGCCGCAAAGCAGGCAACCGCGCTGCGGGCAAATGCTTCGTTGCTGGATTTGCTTGGGAACTCCAAAATCATAAAGTTATCGAATTTCATGATGCTGCCTCCTTAATTTCCACCAATTTATCAATTCCGGATGCCTTAAATACCCGCATAGGCTGGGGGCACAACCCGGAAAGGATCAATTTCCCCTCGATTTGCGCCATGGAGCGCAGGGCGTTGATCACCACAGCGATGCCGGAAGAATCCACAAAGGTCACTTCGGAAAAATCCAGCACGCAGATTTCCGGCGTGTAGGCTTCAATTTTTCCCAATATCCCTTGAATGAAATCTTTTGCCCGGTGGTGGTCAATTTCTCCAGTGAGCGCCACGGTTAAATGTCCGTTTTCCAGAAAACTGGTAAACTGCATAGTATCTCCTCCTTTTAAGTTCAAACCAAGTATATCCGGTTCAATGCGGAAATTTCGTCGCATTCGGAAAGATAAAAAAATTCCCACCGATCCTAAACAATCGGTGGGAATATAAAGCTTAAGATTACAGCTTATTCATTGCCGCTTCGCTTTGCTCCAGCTGTGCAATCAAATCCTTGGTGCGCTGCGCTTTTTCCCGCTCGGCAGCTACAACAGCTTCCGGGGCCCGGGAAACGAACTTCTCGTTGGAAAGCTTGGCCTCCAAACTTGCCAGGAACTTTCTGTTTGTTTCCAGTTCCTTGGCGATGCGTTCCAGCTCCTTTGCCACATCCACAAGCTGTCCCATGGGGATATACAGCTTGGCGTCTGCAGTGGCGCAGGTAACCATGCCATCCAGATTCTCCGGCTCAGCGTCAATGAGTGTCACCTTATCGGCGTAGGCAAGGCGTTGAATGAAGCCCTCACCCTCGGTAAACACCTGAGGCTTGGAGGTAAGCACAAACAGCTCAGCCTTTTTGCTGGGGGGAACATTCATTTCGGCCCGGCGGTTACGGATGGCGCGGATGGCGTTCATAACGGATTCCATCAAGGTTTCCTCTGCCTTAAACGCCAGCTTTTCACTGTATTCCGGCCACTTGGCGACGATCAGCGCCTCTTCCTCGTGGGGCAGGCTCTGCCAAATCTCTTCGGTAATGAAAGGCATGAAAGGATGCAGCAGCCGCAGCGTCTGATCCAGAACATAGGTAAGGGTCTGGATAGCGGTCTGCTTGCGAAGAGCATCTTCGCTGTACAGTCTTGCCTTGGTCAGCTCGATATACCAGTCGCAATAGGTATCCCAGATAAAGTCGTACATCTTCTGCACGGCGATACCCAGCTCATACTTTTCAAGATTCTCCGTCACTTCGGCAATCAAAGTATTCAGCTTGGAAAGCACCCACTTGTCGGCAATTTCCAGATTCTTCTCATCCGGCAGCTGATTGACGGCATCGTCAGCAAGGTTCATCATGACGTACCGGGATGCGTTCCACAGCTTGTTGGCGAAGTTACGCATTGCCTCGCACCGCTCCACATAGAAACGCATATCGTTTCCGGGAGAGTTGCCGGTAACCATGTTCATACGCAGCGCGTCGCAGCCGTACTTTTCGATCATCTCCAAAGGATCAATTCCGTTGCCCAGGCTCTTGGACATCTTGCGCCCCTGGTTATCGCGAACCAGGCCGTGTATCAGAACCGTGTGGAAAGGTGCTTTATTCATGTGCTCCATACCGGAAACGATCATACGGGACACCCAGAAGGTGATGATGTCATAACCGGTGACCAACACATCAGTGGGGTAAAAATAATCCAGATCTTCCGTCTTCTCAGGCCAGCCCAACGTAGAGAAGGGCCACAGGGCAGAACTGAACCAGGTATCCAGCACATCGGGATCCCGCTCGATATTGGTGCTGCCGCACTTTTCACAGGCGCAGGCATCCTCACGGGTGCAGGTCATGTGGCCGCAATCAGCACAGTACCAGACGGGGATCTGATGCCCCCACCACAACTGACGGGAAATGCACCAGTCATGGAGATTTTCCATCCAATTCATATAGTTTTTGGTAAAGCGCTCGGGAACAAATTTCGTCTCGCCGTCCTTGACACAACGGATGGCCTCTCTTGCAAGAGGCTCCATCTTCACAAACCACTGGGCGGACACGATGGGCTCCACATCATTGCCGCAACGGTAGCAGGTTCCCACATTGTGCTGATGCTCTTCGATCTTCTCCAACAGGCCAAGTTCATCCAGATCGGCAATGATCGCCTTACGGGCCACATAGCGGTCCATGCCGCAGTACTTGCCACCCAGTTCATTGACCTTGCCGTTGTCGTCCAGAACGCG